>DATJHT010000152.1:0-20080 GCA_035493765.1 Terriglobales bacterium | reverse complement strand
CTTTACCCTTAAAGATTGGCGTCTATGGGTGGCGAGTTTCGGCTTCTTTTGGACTTTGTTTGTTTGCGGCGTCGTGTCGATGTACGGCTTTCAACGGACAGGCGGCGGCAGCGAGTTGATGAGCGAGGAAATTTTTACCTTGCCATTAATCCAGGACACAATCTTCGCGATTCTAGCCCCGTTTGTGTTTGTCATTGCAGCCTGCCATCCGATTCAGAAGGTGCACCGGATCCGCAATGGTTCGTTGTACCTGAGTGGGGGAGTACTGTTCGCGATTGTTCATGTCTTGATCAGACTGCTTTCCTATCCAGCATGGAATGCTGACACTAAGAAATATCAGTGGGCCTTGATCAACTGGAGCACATGGCATTTGTCGATTTATTGGCCTGCATTAAAGAGGATTTTTCTCTGGAATCTGGTTGAAGATATTTTCGCAATCTATATCCCTATCATCGTAATCGCCCATGCGGTCCTTTACTACACCCGCTACCGAGAGCGGGAAATTCGAGCGGCCCAATTACAAGCCCAGCTTAGTGACGCCAAGCTTTTAGCGTTAAAGAGCCAGCTCCAGCCTCACTTTCTGTTCAATACTTTGCATTCCATTTCTTCGCTGATGCTGCGCGATGTCCAAGCCGCGGATACGATGATTGCGCGGCTCAGTGACCTGCTGCGCATGAGCCTTGAAGACGAGGGGCATCACCTGATTTCACTGAAGCGGGAACTGGATTTCACGCAAGCCTATCTGGATATCGAAAAGATCCGCTTTGGCGAGCGATTGACTGTCTCCTTTGACGTTCCCCCAGAAGCGCTGGATGTGGCGGTCCCTCATTTTTTATTGCAGCCTCTGGTCGAAAATTCCATCAAACATGGCATCTCGAAACGGAGCACGGCCGGCGAGATCATGGTTGGTGCCCGGTTGACTCGGGGCAACCTTAATTTGGTAGTGCGCGACAACGGTTCCGGGAATAACCAGCGGGCTGGCGTTCCCGGTCCGATGGATTCCGGTATCGGCTTAAGAGGGACACGCGAACGGTTGCGGACCCTCTACGGTGACGATCAGCGGTTAGATATCAACTTTTTGCCGGACGGCGCGGTTGAAGTAACTATTTCGCTACCTTTTCGCGGGGAAGAACGTCGAATAAGTCATGAGTCCAGAGTTGAGGGAGTGGTTGCATTTGAACAATCCTGAGCTATCTTCGCTCGGCGCTCCCTTGCTTCGTACCGTCGTGGTCGACGATGAAGAGCCAGCGCGGGCCAAACTCAATATCCTCCTCGGGCAAGAATCCGATATCAAAATCGTCGCCGAGTGTGAAACCGGCGCGGCTGCTATTGCGGCGCTCAAGGAAGCCAAGCCTGATCTGCTTCTGCTCGACATTCAACTTCCGGATATGGATGGATTTTCCGTTCTCAAGGCGCTTACGCCCGAACAAATGCCAATCGTGATCTTCACCACTGCTTACGATCAATACGCGATTAAGGCTTTTGACGCGCATGCGCTGGACTATCTTCTAAAACCGTTCGATCAGGAGCGACTGCGTGATGCCCTGCATCGCGCCCGGCTTGCGGCGCGGACACACAGCGATCGCGTCTTAACTGATCGGCTGTTAAATATTCTCCAGGTGGCCCGGGCCGCGCCTCAGGCTCGCCGCCTTTTGGTCAGGGCGGGGGGGCGAGTGGTTTTTCTGGCTTACGATGAGATTGAATGGATAGAAGCTGCCGCAAATTATGTACGAGTGCATGCGGGCAAGGTTTCGTACATGTTGCGAAGCAGCATCGGCACTATCGCCGAAAAGCTGCCCAACGACCAATTTGTCCGCATACACCGCTCAACGGTCGTGAATGCCCGTATCATCAAAGAACTTCAGCCATGCAACAGCGGCGAATTCATTGTGGTTCTGAGGAATGGCAAAGAGCTCTCATGCAGTCGTGGATATCGTTCCGGACTGCGCAGATTGATCGACAGCACTCCGGTGCTGTAACGAGTAAGGCCGACCGTTTCAGCCGATAAGCCGGGGGTTGACCCACTGCCAAACTGAGCGGCCATTCTCAGTTTTTCGCACGACTTGCCCTCGCCTGGCAAAATTCCGCAGCACTGTCATTACCGAAGCTCTGGGATTACGGTGATGAATAAGGAGCAGGGGATTCACAGCTCTAACTAGATTGCAGACCGTGCTTACGGAACAAGGGTGCGTCGTCTTGACCAGCACCGCTTCACAAGCTGCGGTTAACCCTCGAACCTTGCCACTAGGTTTCGAGCGAAGCGCCTGCAGCAACGGTTGTGAAAACACTTCTTCTCCGAAGATTATTGACAGGCCATAAAGCGTAGTCTTAACTGCCGAAATCTCCTCGTTGATCTGCTTGAGTTCTTTCTGTAGCGACGACATTTCTTCTTGAATCCGTTGGCCGGATGGGCGCAGATAGTCGAAGGCCAGCAATTGCGAACTGTACCCGGCAAGTGAGGTATTCGATGTGACACTCATATCCGGAGTATATGTTGAAGTTTCATTGACGAATCATCGCAAGGGACGAATGCCCTTTTCTTCGCAACAGGTGAGGTTTTCACGTTGATGAATTGCACCTCTTTCCTAAGTGCGTTAGCTGCTAACCAAACCGTCACAAAGTAGTCAAATACTTCGAATGAAGGTTGTAGTTACAACCGGATGGTGTGGCTTCATCCCGGAGTTACTAATCATCAAGTTAGATCGTGAAAGAATTAGTCTATGGCAGCGAGGACAAGTCTGGTAAATCCTGACGAGGTTTCCGGAGCGACCGTCGAGATGATCCGAGAGATGGTGCGGCGGGCAGAGACGAAGCTATCCATTCTGCACTCTCGGAAAACTCAGATTTGCCGGCGAATACAGGCATTGCATCACCTGTCCAGGACTGTGGCGGTGGCAAATACTGTCCCACCGTTCGAGGATTTTGCTTTCGATGCGGCTGCGACTCCTCCTGAAGAGCAGGCGTCTACGATATTCGAGACTCCAAGCTCAACCAGTGAGACAAATGAGAATGCCCTTCGCGAGTCCGGATCGAGTTCACTTAGGCGGGCCTGTCGAATCGCTTTAATGGAGTGTGATCAGGCTGAATTCACTGCGCAAATCCTTCAAAGGATCGCCAGACGCGGAGCGATTTCCATCAAGATCTACGCAGATTCTGTGCACGAGGTAACTGCTGAACTTAACCGGATGGTGGCGGACGGCGAGGCGATTACATTCGGCGCAAAAGAGACTCAACGGTGGCAATTGAATCGCTCGAAATCAGGGTAAAGCGTCTCCGGGCGATGACCCGCGGGACTAACTCTTGTTTTGCGCTCCAATTCTCCACAGTGCCGTCAGTGCATTCGCCGCATCCCTGATGGCCTGCTTTTCCGCGACCGCCGGTTCACGTTGATAGATCGGAGTGTGTCTTTCGGCTGTCGGTTCCCCTGCGATCCTGGATAAAGCGGCCAAATACCTGCCTTGTAATTCTCGAGGGCTCAATTAGCCTCCTTGGATACTCATGACATTGTGGAGTCAAAAGGGCGTTGTGCCAATACGGATTGCTGCGGAGCCAGCCTAAGGAATACATGTAGAGGCGCATAACCGCGCTGGTAGGGACGGGGATTATTGGCTCCGCAGAGCCAACTCCGCTTTACTTCGTCTCCAGAAGTGCGACTGGAAAAACATTGAGCACCGAAGCGATTTTTAATTCAGGAACTCTTTTGCTTTCATCTGTTCGAACGTCTTCTCCTGTCAACACATTACGAAACGGTCCAGTTCCCCAGTTCGGCAATTGGATCGCAGTGTCATGCCAAACATCTTCACCTATCGGCGGGCGAAGATCGCCATCCAAACGGCGTGCGCAAAGGCGAGGTACGATCACAACAAATCTCGTATCACGGGTAGTTCTTGCGAATGCCAGAACGTGGTCGGCCCGAGATCCGTGAGCGTTCAGCGCAACGTAGTCACCGTCACGAAACGGAGCCGGGATTTCATTGCGAATGCTCAGAGTGCGCCAGATAAGGTACATCTTGATCCTGCCGTCTTCCATAGTTTGAGACAGTTCCCGCGCGTAGTCGACTAATTGCTCGCGTGGAAATCCCATACACGACCGCATCTCCTCGATCAAATGTTGACGCCGGCCATAATCGACCGGACGGCGATTATCCGGATCTACCAGGTTAAATTCCCAAAGTTCATTGCCCTGGTATATGTCCGGTACGCCCGGTGCCGTTAGCTTGATAAGTGTTTGCGACAGACTGTTGAGCATTCCGAAATATGAAATTGTGCGTTGGAATGGAATGAAGTTGTCCAGAAACGATTTGTTCTCAAGCGCAGCTTTAATAAACTCGGATGCCGCCGCCTCATATTCTTGATTTGGACTCGACCAACTTGTCATCTCCTTGGCTTCGCGCATGGCCTTCAACATGTACTCGGTGAAACGCTCTAAGAATTCTTTTGATGGGCTTGCCTCTTCGGAACCGACGGGCCAAATGCCAACGAGAGTCTGATAAAACAGATATTCATCATTCGCACTCGGAATTGCTGTCGTTGTCTGGCGTCTTAATTTGTTGTTCAACTCGCGCCAACACGCCACGTGCTCGTCCCACAACTCGGGCATCTCTGAGAGCACGTTGATGCGGGCACGGACATCCTCGGATCGCTTCGAGTCATGGGTGGATGTGGCGAGCATTGCATGCGGCCACCGCTCCAGTCGACGCTGCATTTCATAATGGAATTGCGATGGCGACACCCCGAACCGTAGCGGATCGCCTCCGACATCGTTCAGTGAAGTAAGGCGTTGATAACGGTAAAGACTGGTATCTTCGAATCCTTTGGCCATGACCGCGCTACTGTACTGCTGAAATCGCATAGCAAAATGGATAACTGAGCTCTGATAAAACTGCGGGTGACCATCGGCCTGTCGTGTGAGCAGTACCCCGTGGATAAAGTCGTAAACTGAGGAATCCGCTGATGTACTTTTTGCCTTAGCAGACCCAACCGCGTCGGCGATGTACTTGGTGTCTGTCTCCGAAACATCCCGTCCGGCAACGTAGGTTCGATAGACTGGAAAGCAAGCGACGATTTCGGTGAGCGCATCGCGCAGGCTCTTGACCGTGAAGTCACATGTATGGCGATCAGCCAGCGCAATCCGGCTAAGGTGGTTGGCGAGGACATTCAGTTCACTGTTGAGCGAGCGGTCCATCACCAGTTTCTTGCATTGATAGACCAATTCCTTGAAATCGAGATGTTCGCCGATAAATGAGCGGTAGGTCTGGGTTAGTCGTTGTTCGGCATCAGGATCGACGAACACCCCATTCACCAAATTTGCGAAGTCATAGCCCGTAGTGCCGTGAATAGGCCATTGGGCGGGAAGTTGTTCGTCACCGGACAGTATCTTTTCCGCGACAACATATGCGTTCTTTCCGTCATTGCTTGACTCATTCCTCGCAGCGCTCAGTTGCAGGCGTTCAAAATACTCCCGAGGATTGTAGAGACCGTCAGGATGATCAATCCGCAATCCATTAATCTTCGTGTCTTTCAGCAATTGGAAAATAAACTCGTGAGTTTTGACGAAAACGGCTTCATTCTCCTGGCGAATGGCCGCTAAATCGTTCACATCGAAAAAACGGCGATAGTTAATGTCGTCAGCGGCAACTCGCCAATATGCCAGACGGAACGCTTGCGCTTTGATCAGTTCGTGGAGACTGTCAAAGGAAGCGGAATCTCCAGACACTCCGTTAATTCGTGCAACAGCCCCTTCGATTAGAGCGGTGATCAGATGTGAACGGGCACACAGCGCCGCCAGTCGCTTTTTGTTTATCTCTTTATCCCGAGCCCGCTCCTGCCTTTTTTCCGGAGCGGGATTTTCACGTCCCGGAAGGTGACCAAAGGCAGCAATCAGACTCTGCAACTCCAGCAAGTCTTCGTTGTGATCTGCTACCTGCTGCTGCATGTGATCTGCAGCCGGTATCAGTATCGACGTATATCCTCTCGGATTTAATGGGAAACGATGCTGAAAATAAAAAATGCTGAACTCGCCCTTCTCCTGATCGAAAGTCAGTTTCAGTTCGCCGCGATCCAGAATGACGCCGTATTGGTCGGCCAGCACCGGGACAAGGATTTTGCCCTGCAACTCATCTTTCAGAGGCTCCCAGTCGATATCGAAGAAATCGGCGTACGCCGATGCCTCGCCATTCTCCAGCACATCGAGCCACCAGGCGTTGTCACTTCCCATCACGCCCATGTGATTCGGCACAATGTCGAGAATCTGGCCCATGCCGTATTGGTGCAGGTTGGCCACAAATGCGTCGTACTCTTCTGCCGTCCCGATTTCGGGATTCAGGTGCTGGTGGTCGATGATGTCGTAGCCGTGTGTGCTGCCCGGTCGCGCCCGGAGATAGGGGGATGCATAGCAATGTGAAATGCCCAGCGCGGCGAGGTAAGGCACAATTTCATTCGCTTTCGCGAAGGTGAAATTCCGGTTGAATTGAAGTCGATATGTAGAGAGGGGAATCTGTGTCATTCGTTCAGCAACCATGCAGCTGAGAACGCCGGCAGCTTGTTCTCATCTTGTAACAGGTCTTTAGCGGTGCTGTACAACACCCGGCCACTCAGGCGCTGTGTGATGCTGATTTCGTGATCGGAGAAGTTCGCGAAGAGACTTAATGCACCTCCGTGCGCCAACTGCCAGCGCACAAAAATGCCTTTGGTATTGAGAACTATAAATTCTGCCCTCCCAACATTGATCTCAGCAATTCTGGGAACAATCTCCTGATGTCGGCACAGTAGCAGATCACCATAGAACCGCTGCCATTCATGATGATCGGGTTTTTCCAAAGAATTCCAATCGAGTTTCGAGTCAAGAAACGTGCTTTCGCTGTTTGGATCGGGGATTCGTGCCCGCGCTTCGGATGAACTGAAAGCCGCGAACCTCGCGAATTCGGATCGGCGACCCCGAGTTACCTTTGAGGCTAGATCAGGGCCAAAGTCGCAAAAGAATAGAAACGGTGTGCTGGCGCCGAATTCTTCACCCATAAAGAGCAAGGGCGGCGAAGGCGCCAGCAGCAAACAGGTCATTGCGACCTTCACTGCCGCAGGGCTTGCGATATTCAGAATTCTGTCTCCAAATGCGCGGTTACCAATCTGGTCGTGATTTTGCATGAATGAAACAAAACATAGCGCCGGGAGATCGCGGCTGGGCTCGCCTCGTGGTTCTCCGTTGTGATAGCCAGAACCTTCGCCTTGATAGTCAAATCCCTCAGCCAGGCAGCGACCGAGTCGCCGTGCCGGATGATCGGCGTAGTCGCTGTAGTAACCGTCCGTTTCGCCAGTCATTAAAACGTGAAGAGCATGATGAATATCATCGTTCCATTGGGCAGTGAAGAGACCGGGACTGTGATCGGCGTTGCGTCGCAAATAATGCGCTGCATTGTCAGCATTTTCAAGTACGAGATGAACGTGCCGTTCCGACCCGAAGTGGGCGCGTATTGTTGTCGCGAGCTCGGTCAGGATGTCAGGGCTTGAGTCGTCAAGAATTGCATGTACTGCGTCGAGCCGCAAACCATCGAAGTGGTATTCCTCCAGCCAGTAGAGCGCATTATGAACGAAGTAATCACGAACGGTGCGACTATCCAGGCCGTCAAAGTTGATGGCCTGTCCCCACGGAGTGTGGTGGCGATCGGTAAAGAACTGTGGTGCGTAGAGCGGGAGGTAGTTTCCTTCCGGCCCAAAGTGGTTGTACACAACATCGAGTAGCACCATCAGATTCTTTGTATGCGCAGCGTCAATGAAATGCCTGAGATCGTCTGGCCGTCCGTAAACACCTGCAGGCGCATAGGGCAATACGCCGTCGTACCCCCAATTACGCTGACCCGGAAAGGTCGAAACCGGCATGATTTCAACTGCGGTCACCCCCAATTTCGACAGGTAATCCAGTTTTGCCTCAGCGGCAGCGAAGGTCCCTTCAGGCGTGAACGTACCGACATGCAACTCATAGATCACCGCCTCTTCCCAGGGACGTCCTTTCCAGTTCTCGTCTCCCCAGGAGCATGCTGCCGGATCAATCACCTGGCTGGGACCGTGCACACCGGAGGGTTGGAAGCGAGATGCGGGATCGGGTACTCGCTGTTCACGGTTGATTGCGAAGCTGTAACGGGAGCCCGGTCGGGCATCGCGCGTTACTATCTCGAACCAGCCGCCGCCAAGTGCCGGCATATCCAGTTCCCTTTCCACGCCATCAACTAAGCAGAGCTGTACTGATGCCGCCGCCGGCGCCCACAGCCGAAAACGAATCGTGCCGTCTTCGCGGCATTCTGCCCCGAAAGGCATTTCGTGCTTGCGCTTCATTCGGCGGCTGGGCGCCTCCGGTCGGACCTACGGATACGCTCCGGCGGACGCTCCACCAGCAATGCGAGCGAACGTGCCTGCAATGGATAGCTTGCACCTCCGGAGTAGAAACTGTCAGCCTGATTCGACGTTTGGCAGGAAGTATCGAGAATTGCTACCCATCCGGAATTGGAAGTTACACCGGGCAGCACAAAGGGAATTTCTTCATGGTGTGCATTCATCAATAACAGGAAATTATCATCTTGAACACGCTGCCCACGCTCATCCACCTCATCCACTGCCTGTCCCGATAGAGCGACGCCAAGACAACGCGCGAATTCCTGATTCCATTCCGAGTCAGTCATTTCCTGGCCGTCAGGATGAAGCCACACGATGTCCTTGATCTCCGCTCCCCGGATTTGACGTCCCTGGAAGAAATTACGGCGGCGGAATACCGGATGCTCTTTGCGTAATGCGATCATCCGCTGCACAAATCTGAGAAGTTCGCCATCGATATGCTCCGGGTCCCAATCCAGCCAGCTGATTTCGTTGTCCTGGCAATAAGCGTTGTTGTTCCCATTCTGCGTGTGGCCGATGGCATCCCCGGCGAGCAGCATCGGCACCCCTTGGGACAAGAACATGGTTGCAATGAGGTTCCGCTTCTGTCGTGCCCGCAGCGCCTTTACTGTCGGATCATCGGTTGGCCCTTCTACTCCGCAGTTCCAACTGCGATTATTATCGGTGCCGTCCCGATTGTCTTCGCCGTTCGCCTCGTTATGCTTGGAGTTGTAGCTGACCAGGTCCTGCAAAGTGAAACCGTCGTGCGCAGTGACGAAGTTCACGCTTGCATAGGGACGGCGTCCGCTTCGGGCATAAAGATCGCTGGATCCGGTAATGCGGTATGCCAGCTCGCCGATGATGCCGCCGTCGCCCTTCCAGTAGGAGCGCAAAGCATCGCGATATTTGTCGTTCCACTCAGCCCAGCCCACTGGGAATTTCCCGACTTGATATCCACCTTCGCCGAGATCCCATGGTTCGGCGATAAGCTTCACCTGAGAGAGAATAGGATCCTGATGAATGATGTCCAGAAATGCACCCAGGCGGTCCACTTCGTGCAGTTCACGCGCCAGGGTTGATGCCAGATCAAAACGAAAGCCGTCGACGTGCATCTCCAGCACCCAGTACCGCAGACTATCCATGATCAGCTGCAGCACTCGCGGGTGACGCATATTCAGCGTATTCCCGGTGCCGGTGTAATCCATGTAATAGCGGGGATTGTCCGAGACCAGGCGATAGTAAACGGGATTATCGATACCACGAAACGATAAGGTCGGTCCCAGTTGATTGCCCTCTGCCGTGTGGTTGTAAACCACGTCAAGAATGACCTCGATTCCGGCAGAATGCAGGGTCTTCACCATCGTCTTGAATTCGTCGATGGTGCCGGTTACTGAGTACCGCGGCTCCGGGGCGAAAAAACCGATGGTGTTGTACCCCCAGTAATTACGCAGACCTCTCGCGATCAGATGCCGGTCGTCAATGAACGAATGTGTTGGCATGAGCTCCACCGCAGTGATGCCCAGCCGCGTGAAGTAATCGATCACGGGCGCCGTCCCCAGCGCCGCATAAGTACCCCTCAATGCGGGGGGCACGTCGGGATGACGGAATGTAAATCCCTTTACATGTACTTCGTAAATGATGGTGCGATGCCACGGTGTACGAGGCGCCCGGTCTGCCCCCCAGGTGAATGCTGGATCGACCACAACTCCCTTCAGCATGCCGGGCGCACTATCGCGGCGATCGTATGAAAGGTCTTCGTTACGATGCCCGATTTTGTAACCAAAGTGAGAGTCATGCCACTTGAGCCCATTGCGAATCTGCTTCGCATAAGGATCAAGTAGCAGCTTGTGATGATTGAAGCGCAGTCCCTTTGTCGGCTCGTACGGTCCGCGTACCCGATAGCCATATAACAGTCCGGGACGTGCCTCCGGTAAGTAACAATGCCAGACCTGATCGGTTTGTTCGCGAACTGAAACCCGGTGAATTTCGCGACGCCCAAGATCGTCGAATAGACAAAGCTCAACCTTCTCGGCATGTTCGGAGAACAGCGCGAAATTGACTCCCTCGCCGTCCCAGGCAGCGCCGAGCGGGTAAGGTTTGCCGGGCCAGACGATCAGCTCGGTTTGTTTTTGCAAGAAGGCGCCTCAGGAATTAAATTCAATTCAAGTGCAACGAGCAGGTGCCTTAAATCGGCAGGCCCACTGTGGGACTCCGTGCGTCACCGGCGGGACATATTATGGTAAAGGCATGTTCCTGCTGACGATATCAGGTCACAACCCTAGCTGCTTGCCGAATTCCCTGTAGGCCACGATTTTGGGCACGATCCAATCGGTCATTTCTCACCGCGCTCGCTCCGAGTAGAATAGGCAATTCTAGGGGTGCAATCGCGTGGCGTCCGCTGCGGTTCAAAGCGGTTCGGAGCAATTGTTGGCCGGCAAGGTCGCTGGACCCTGCCTTCTGGTGTTATTTGGCGCTTCCGGAGATCTCACCAAACGCAAGCTGGTTCCTGCGCTATTTAATCTGGCCAAAGCCAAGTTGCTTCCGCGAAACTGCGCCATCTTGGGAGTCTCTTTCGACGACCTGAGCACGGAACAGTTTCGGGACCAGGTCACTTCGTTCTTTACGCCCGAGGACCTGTCAACCAATGCCGTGCAGGATTTTAGAAGCCGGCTCTTCTACCACCGCGGCAATTTCGGTGATTCCGAAATGTACGGCTCACTGGAGAGCCGATTGCGCGTTCTCGATCAGGAATACAAGACGGAATCAAATTACCTTTTTTACTTGGCGACAGCGCCCCGGTTTTTCGGCAGCATTGTGCAGCAGTTGGGCCAGTCTCAACTTTCGCGACAAGACAATGAGCGTTGGCGGAGGGTGGTAATCGAGAAACCTTTCGGCCACGATCTTGAATCAGCCCGAGCCCTCAACCGCGAGATCAAGGCGGTATTGGCGGAAAACCAGATTTATCGTATCGATCATTATCTGGGAAAAGAAACCGTCCAGAACATCCTCGTTTTCCGCTTTGACAACGCCATTTTTGAGCCGATCTGGAACCGTCGTTACATCGATCATGTGCAGATTACCAATGCGGAAACAGTCGGTGTAGAGCAACGTGGAGGCTACTTCGATACTGCCGGAACCCTCCGTGACATGGTACCCAACCACGTGATGCAGTTGCTTAGCTTGACCGCAATGGAATCTCCCGTATCGTTCCAGGCCGACGCAGTCCGCGATGAACAGGCAAAGGTGTTGCACGCCGTGCAGATCCTTGATTCGGAATCGGTGTTGCAGGACAGCGTTCGCGGCCAGTATGGGGATGGCGTAATTGGAGAGGAGCGTGTTCGCGGCTATCGCGCTGAGCCGGGAGTGTCACCCGAATCGAGAACGGAAACGTTCGTCGCCCTGAAGATGAACATCGACAACTGGCGCTGGGTGGGAGTTCCATTCTATTTACGAACTGGCAAGCGGCTCGCCAAGCGGCACACCGAGATAACAATTCAGTTCAGGAAAGCCCCATTTCATCTCTTCCGAAAAATGCCTACGACAGAACATTCCAACCAACTGGTCATGCAGATACAGCCAACCGAGGCAATATCGTTGAGTTTCGGAGCCAAGATTCCTGGACCGGTTCTGCAGGTAGGGTCTGTGGATATGAGCTTTGAGTATTCCAAATATTTCGGGGCCGACGCTTACACCGGATACGAGGTCTTGCTGTACGACTGTATGATCGGCGATGCAACTTTGTTCCAGCGAGCAGACATGGTTGAAGCGGGATGGAACATTGTTGATCCGGTGCTGGATGTATGGAAGGCTTTGCCGCCCCGGCGTTTTCCGAACTATGCTGCGGGTTCATGGGGACCGAAAGAGTCTGACGAAATGATGCGGCGCGACGGGCGGGCGTGGAGGGTAATCACATGATTCTGGCAGGCGATATTGGCGCGACCCGTACCCGACTGGCTGCGTTCGAAACCGAAGGTAACCGGCTGAAGATCGCGGCTGAAAAAACCTACAAGAGCTACGAGCATACGGGCTTGTCCCAATTGATTGACCAGTTCGTCAAGAGCGAAGGCATTCCAGTTCACAATGCCTGCTTCGGGGTCGCTGGTCCGGTACGCGCTGGTCGAAGTAAGATTTCAAACCTGGATTGGACCATTGATTCCGGTGAACTCGCATTTCAGCTCCGGTTGCCGACCGTGGGTCTGATGAACGATCTCGAAGCATACGCATACGGTGTAGATGCCCTGGATTCAACCGACTTCGTTACTTTGAGCGAAGGGGTTGAAGACGCCGAAGGCAATCGCCTGGTGATCTCGGCTCGAACCGGCCTCGGAATTGCTGGACTGTACTGGGATGGCTTCAGACATCACCCCTTTCCTTGCGAAGGCGGCCATGCGGATTTTGCTCCCCGGGACGAAACCGAGGTTCAGCTCATTCAATATTTGCGAACCAAGTATGAGCACGTCAGCTGCGAGCGCATCCTTTCAGGCCCCGGTATAAAAAACATTTACGATTTCCTTCGAGAATCCGGCAAGGCAGAAGAACCTGCGTGGTTGCGAGATCAGATCAGCCAGGCGAGCGACCCGCCTGCTTCGATTTCCAAACTGGCGCTCGAGCACAAGGCCCCGATCTGTGAACAGGCCATGTCAATCTTTGCCGGCGCTTATGGATCTGCTACCGGAAACTGCGCGCTGAACTTCATGGCCACCGGCGGTGTTTTTATTGGCGGAAGCATTGCCGCGAAAATCGTTCCGATTATGCAGGCTCCCGTGTTTATGCAAGCATTCCTCGGAAAGGGACGAATGCAGTCTCTGCTGACGGACATGCCGGTCAAAATAGTTCTGAACGATGATGCGGGAATCATCGGGGCAGCTCGATACACCTTGATCCAAAAGGCGTTCCGGACCGAGAAACGCGCGCTCGCGTGATTGCTATTGTGTACTAGTAAAGCTCCAGAGTTAGTAGCCGCTGGACTGTATCCGTTCTGATAGCAATAATTTACCCAGTCTTCAGCAAAATCTTCCTACACATTTGAATTGAACGTGGGACGCAACTGTTCGCCGTACTTTGGTGTTCCAACGGATAGAACGACGCACAGTTGGTAGAGATTAGGTGGTGGGAGGAAATAATGGAGCCAGTTGTCAATCGCGAGTTGCGGCAGTTGTGCAAGGCGGTTTCGGAGGAACAGGAACCTGGACGATTGAGAGCTCTCCTCGACCAATTGGTTCAGGTTCTCGATGAGCGCATGTTGCTGGCCTCGTTATTCTGATTCCCATGTTCGACGCGAAGCGATCAAGCACACGCTAATCTAAGTATTTCATCCCGCGAGTCGAATGTTATCCTTAAACAGTCAGCGCCAGCTGACCTGTATGTCCAACCCAAATATTCCAGAATCCCCAGTTGTTAGCGAGCCGAGCGATTCTTTCGGCAACATCCTTTCGCAATTCGAGCAGAACCACACGGTCAAGCGGGCCGAAGGCACCCGCGAAGGTATAGTCGTTTCTGTCTCCGCAGATTCGGTCGTTCTCGACGTGGGCCTTAAGACGGAAGGGGTCTTGCCGCTTGCGGAATTGCAGAAACATCGTGCATCGGTGACCCCCGGCGACAGGCTGGCCGTTACCATCAAGGGCCGCGATCCCGAAGGCTATTACGAATTGACCCTCAGCAAAGCCGCCCGTCCGACGGATTGGGCGGCTCTGGAGCGGGCGTTCGCTAACAAGACCACCATCGTGGGAACCGTGACCGGCGTGGTCAAAGGAGGTTTAAGCGTTGATGTAGGAGTGAGGGCATTTATGCCGGCGTCCCGCAGCGGGGCTCGCGATGCGGCGGAGATGGAGAAGTTAGTTGAGCAGGAGATCCGCTGCCGCATCACTAAACTTGACGCCGCGGAAGAAGACGTAGTGGTCGATCGTCGCATCGTGGCCGAAGAAGAGGGAGAGGCGGCAAAGGATCGGCGCTACTCCGAGATGAAAGAAGGAGATACGGTTCGCGGCACCGTGCGCAGCCTGACCGATTACGGCGCATTCATTGATATTGGCGGCGTGGATGCATTACTGCACGTCGGAGATATCGCTTGGAATCGTATCAATAAGCCGGGGGACGTGCTGACGCCCGGACAAGAGATAGAAGTGAAGGTACTCAAGATCGATCCTGAGAAGCGGCGCATTGCAGTGGGCATGAAGCAATTGCTGGCGCAACCATGGGACTCGGTCGTGGGCAAGTACAAAGTTGGGGATCGTGCTCGCGGTACCGTAACCCGTGTGGCTGATTTTGGAGCGTTTGTTGAGTTGGAACCTGGCATTGAAGGTCTGATTCACATTTCAGAGATGTCCTGGGTGAAGAAAGTAAGAAAGCCGAGCGACCTGGTAAAACCTGGCGAGACAGTGGAAGCAGTTATCCTCGGAGTGAATGCAAGCGAGCGCCGGATGTCCCTGGGATTGAAGCAGGCGTTGGGTGACCCTTGGACTGATGCCGCCCAGAAATTTCCGACTGGATCTGTGGTCGAAGGACCGGTGGTGAACATCATGAAGTTTGGCGCTTTTGTACAGGTCGCTGAAGGCATCGAGGGCATGATTCACGTCAGTGACATCAGCGCCGAGAAACGAATCAATCATCCGCAGGACGTTCTCAGGGTCGGCCAAACCGTCAAAGCCCAGGTACTCGAACTGGATGTTGAAAAACGGCGGCTGAAACTCGGAATGAAGCAGTTGATCCCGACCAGCATCGATGAATATGTGGCCGAGCACAACGACGGTGATATGGTCAGCGGCCGCGTCATAGAAGTTTCGGGCAACTCGGCACGGGTCGAGCTTGGAGAGGGAATTCACGCCACGTGCATTATTTCTAGGCCGAAGCAGGAGGCTGCCAATGCATCGGCGGCAGCAAAAACGGATGTGTCTTCGCTGAGTTCCATGCTGGCAGCGCGTTGGAAGAGCGGCGCTGTCGCAGAGTCCTCGAACGCGCAGGAAATTCAGCCGGGACAGGTGCGAAGATTCCGCATTGCGAAGCTGGATCGTGCGACGAAGAAAATTGACGTTGAATCGTTATAGAGCCGCCCGGCTAGTGCAACGCTATTTCATTCCATTCAGGATTGAACCTACAATTCCTCCCACGACGCCGCCTTCGACCGTCTGTCGCGACGCTTCGCGAGGAATGTACTTTTCAATGGCATGAGCCAGTTTGGCGATCGGCAAGGTTTGTAGCCAAATTCTTCCTGGTCCAGTCAAAGCGGCGAGAAAAATTCCATCGCCGCCGAAAATCATGTTCTTGATGCCCGGCACGGTCGTGATCTGGAAAGACACGCTCGATTGAAAAGCGCCGACATGGCCGGGGTGAACGCGCAACGTCTCGCCAGGCTGCAAGTCGCGAACTACAAGCTCTCCCGATAGTTCCAGCCATGCGGTCCCTTGTCCGCTGAGCTTTTGCAGCAGAAAGCCGTCGCCTCCGAAGATGCCTGCACCCAGCGATTGCTGAAAGGCAACCGATATTTGAATCTGCGGCGTTGCACAAAGAAATCCATGCCGGTGGATCATGTATTCGTGCCCCGGTGAGACTTCGACAGGGACAATATGCCCCGGCAATTTCGTCGCAAAGGCCAACTCGCCACTTGCGCCGAAACTGCGGTATTCGGTCATGAAGATTGAACCTCCACCGGCCACCCGCTTGAGAACTCCAAATAGCCCGCCGCCTCCTCCGAACTGAGTGTGCGTGGTCAGCTGGATCGAACTGCTCATCCACGACAATTCTCCGGCTTCCGAAATGATGGATTCGTTAGGCTCGAGTGCGAATTCCAAAACCGGCATGGTAGTGCCGGTAATACGGCTCTGCATACGGATCTCCTGGATATCGACTTGCCCCTGTCGCAAGCAGGGTCGTCACATTTTAGGATGTTTCCCTCACAACCGCTCGGTCAAGCAAGGCAGATTCTTGCGCAACGTATTACGATTGCAGTCCGGAGCAAGTCGATTCAAGGGAGAAAACATGAAGACATTGCTGATAACTGCTTTGGCGCTTTCAACTGCGCAAATGATATTTGGGCAGACCGCCTCGGCTGCGGATTCCGGCCATACTGGGAGTTCTGGCTGGAACCAATTGGTCGATAGTTTCTTCGATGACTTCTTCACGTTGAACCCCACCCAGGGAACGGCCGCGGGTTTCCATCAATACGACCCCGACCTCGAAGACTATTCGCGGCAGGGTATTGAAAATCAGATTGCATTCGCCAAGAGATACCTGGGCCGGGTGAATGCCTTCCACAGCCAATCGTTGTCCTTAGAGGAACGCCAGGACTATCAGTTGCTGGTAAACAATCTCAAATCAATTCTCTTGGAATTAGAAGATATTCGTACTTGGGAGAAAAACCCAGACCGTTATTCCAGCGGTCTTACCCAGAGCGCCTTTGTGATCATGTCGCGAAAATTCGCACCTCCGCAAGAGCGATTGCAGTCTTTGATCAAACGAGAGAAGAAGATGCCGGCCTTTCTTGCGGCAGGGAAGGCGAATCTCGAGAACCCGCCGCGAATTTACACCGAACTTGCGATTCAGCAACTGCCGGGTATTATCGGGTTTTTCCAGAAGGATGTACCCGAAGCTTTCACCGACGTGAAAGACTCGAAATTAGTGGCTGAGTTTAACGCCAGCAACGCCGCGGTGATTGCGGCGCTGCAAGAATATGAGACTTTCCTCAAGCAAACTCTCCTGCCGGTTTCCAATGGCGATTTCCGAATCGGCGCTGAGAATTATCGCAAAAAGCTTCTCTACGACGAAATGGTGGATATCCCGATAGATCGGTTGCTGCAGATTGGCTACGACGATCTCCGGCGTAATCAGGAATCGTTCAAGCGTGTCTCCGCACAAATTGATTCCAAGAAAACTATCGAGCAGATTCGCGCAGAACTACAGGCTGACTATCCTCAGCCGGACCAACTGCTTCAGACTTTTAGGGACGACCTCACGGGCATCCGTCAATACATTGTCGACAAGCACATTGTGACGATACCTTCGCCTGTTCCGCCCATCGTCGAAGAGACGCCGCCTTTTGCGCGGGCACTGACATTTGCATCCATGGATACCCCCGGCCCATATGAAAAGGTTGCTAAAGAAGCCTTCTTCAATGTGACTTTGCCGGAACACGACTGGTCGAAGGAGAAAACAGAGTCCTTTATGGGACAGTTCAACCGCTCCACTATCATTTCCGTGGCAGTGCACGAGGTTTATCCCGGACACTATGTCCAATTTCTATGGGTGCCAGCGGCTCCTTCAAAAATTCGCAAGTTGTTAGGTTGTGCATCCAATGCCGAGGGCTGGGCGCATTACACCGAACAGATGATG
Source organism: Terriglobales bacterium (assembly GCA_035493765.1). Taxonomy (GTDB): domain Bacteria; phylum Acidobacteriota; class Terriglobia; order Terriglobales; family Acidobacteriaceae; genus Gp1-AA145. The sequence goes on along the minus strand of DATJHT010000152.1, from coordinate 2,393 downwards.
CTGGATGAAGGATACGGAAACGGCGACGCGAAGCTCCGGCTCGGACAGATACAGGACGCTCTTCTGCGGGACGCCCGTTACATCGTAGGAATTTCTATGCACACCGGCAAAATGACATTTGATGAAGCGGTGCAGTTCTTCCAGAAGGAAGGCTATCAGCCGCAATCTGTTGCAGAAGTCGAGACCAAGCGTGGTACCAGTGATCCGACCTACCTTGTTTATACCCTCGGGAAACTGGAAATCATGAAACTTCGGACCGACTATAAAGAGAAGAAGGGAAATGCCTTCAGCTTGCAGGAATTCCACGACGAATTTCTTCGCCAGGGATTCCCCCCCATCAAGATCGTGCGAGAAACCATGCTGGGGAATGACAGCCCGACACTCTAGTCGGCTCATTTATCGAGAAACCGGGTCCCTGCACCGCAAAGTTGTTCGCCAACTCAAGCTGCGGTGATAGCATCTTTGTTCCTGATTGTTCTGGCCCAGCAGTTTGACCTGGATGACGATTCTTTACGCTTCTCATCCAATCGATAGGGCTATTTTGAGCATCTTTTGATTAGAAGCGCCGATTATTGGAAAGTTGTGTCGTTTTGAAAGACAAGCCCAATAAGACAGCGAATGTTTGTCTCGGAATATATGAGAAGTCGGGTGGGCAAACTCGCGTCGTTTTATCTGGCTACCACCGCTTGTCTGGCTGCGGCTCTGGCGTTATCAGGCTGCTCGCGTTCCCGTCGTCAAACTCCTCCCGCCATTGACGGTGCTGCCGTATTCAAGGCCAAATGTGCCACCTGCCATAACATCGGCAACGATATGCGTGCTCCTGAGCCCGCAGCACTGCGTGAGATGTCGCAAACTTCCATTATGTCCGCTCTTGAAACCGGCAGAATGCGATGGGAAGGCAAAACGCTTTCCAAGGGCGAACGCAAGGCAGTTTCAACTTATCTGGGCAAGCCGAATGAATACCAGTACGCGAAGGCAACAGCCATGTGCGCCCGCGACCTGGATCCTCCTGCGCATCCGCCCATCTGGGCAGGTTGGGGCGTGGACCTTAACAACACTCGCTTTCAAAGCACGATGGCAGCAGGATTGAACAGGCAACAAGTCAGAAAACTCAAGCTGAAATGGGCATTTGCATATCCTGGCGCGGCTGCAACCTTTGGGCAACCGACCACCTACGCTGGGAAGCTGTTTCTGGGAAGCGAAGACGGAACTGTCTATTCCCTCGATCAGGCCAGCGGTTGTATATGGTGGACTTTCCGAGCTTCCGATACGGTCAAAACGGCTATTGCCATTGGGAATGATGGCCGGTTGGCTCTCTTTGGCGACACCAACGGGTACGTTTATGCGCTTAACGTTTCTGACGGCTCTTTAGTTTGGAGGGTTCGACCCGAGCAGCATCCCGCCGCAAGAATTACCGGATCCCCAGTGCTGTTTGGGTCACGCCTTTATGTTCCGATCTCTTCAGGCGAAGAAGGCGCTGCGGCCGATCCCCATTATCCCTGTTGTACGTTTCGGGGCAGCCTGGTCGCGCTAGACGTAAATACCGGTAAGCAGATTTGGAAGACTTACACGATTTCCGAACTACCACAGCCTACAGGTAAGAGTTTGCAAGGTGTGCAGTATTACGGTCCAGCGGGCGCAGCTGTCTGGTCTCCGCCGACCATAGACACGAAGCGGCACCTGATTTATGTCACGACCGGGAACAACTATTCCTTTCCTGCAACTGAAATGTCAGATGCGGTCCTTGCGCTTAATATGGCAACCGGCAAAATGCTGTGGCATCGGCAGTTCACTCCCAAAGACCTGTGGAACAGCGGCTGTGTTGCCGAGCATCGAGATAGCTGTCCTGAAAACCGCGGCGACGACTACGACTTCGGTGCGCCTCCAGTGTTAAAGACCCTGCCAGGCGGCAAGAAGATTCTGTTAGTCGCCCAGAAATCAGCGGTGGTTTATGCCCTTGACCCCGACTCATCCGGAAAAGTGCTGTGGAAGAAACGCATTGGCAAGGGAGGACCACTCGGCGGCATTGAATGGGGAGGCGCTGTGGATCGCAACCACGCCTACTATCCGCTCTCTGACTATGATGATTCCAATCCTCTGGTTGGAGGCGGATTGTTTGCGCTCAACTTGCGAACCGGCAAGCAGGCCTGGTACTCTGCGCCGCCGAAACCAGCTTGCGTTGGAGTCTTTGGGTGCAGTGCAGCACAAATGGCGCCGCCGACAGTGATTCCTGGTGTGGTTTTTGCGGGTTCGCTGGACGGCCACATCCGCGCACACGACTCACGCAACGGCACCGTGATCTGGGATTTCAATACTGCGCAGGAATTCCACACTACTAACGGGCTCAAAGCACACGGAGGGTCAATGAATGGATGCGGCCCCACCATTGTCGG
>DATJHT010000151.1:0-3965 GCA_035493765.1 Terriglobales bacterium | reverse complement strand
AACTGATTTGCCGCGATGCCCGTGAAGCGCTCGACAAGTCCGTTGGTCCAATGTATTTCAAGATCCGCGTGAGTATTCGCTCCTAATCCGAAATGCAGGCGGCGATCATTCACAGAATAGAAGCCTGACTGGCCCATCACTGCCTGGGCCTGCACCTTGCTGCCATACTTAACCAGAACGCGCGAACCGATGGCGCTGGCATTCGATTTTGTGCCTACCAGAAGCACCTTGAGCCAATGCCGATCGCCTGTAAGATCGTTCCTGAGCAGAGATGGCGGCTCGTTCAGATTGACGATCACGATATCCACATCACCGTCGTTATCAAAGTCTCCAAAGGCGCAGCCGCGACTGCAATGTGCAGCGGAAATACCCTGCCCTGCTTCCTCCATCAGCTCTTCAAATTTGCCGTTTCCTAGGTTCCGGAAGATGAAGCGTGGCGTTTTTAGCGGAAAGTCCGGGAATTTTGCTTCTATCTCCGGGTAGACGGAACCGGTAACAACCGCGAGATCAGGCCAGCCATCATTGTCGAAGTCAGCAAATCCCGTTCCCCAGCACGTATATCGCGTTTCTACACCGAATCCGGACGCAGTCGTGACATCGGTGAAATTTGCGGACCCGTCGTTGTGAAAGAGTGCATTGGTATCGCTTGAAAAATGTGTCTTGAAGATATCCAGGTTCCCATCCAGATCATAATCACCGACGGCAATGCCCATCCCAGCCTGCTCCATGCCGTCTTCGCTCAGCGCAACGCCCCGCTCCAACCCTTCTTCTGAAAAGCTGTTGTTGCGACGATTGAGAAACAAGAGACTCGGAGTTGAGTCCGACGCTACATAGAGATCGGTCCATCCATCGTTGTTAAAATCCGCGGCAACTGCCGTCATCGCATAGGTCTTTTCGGCTTTTGTAATTCCGCTTTGCACTGTCACTTCGCGAAATGTTCCATCGCCTTGATTCTGATAAAGGTAGTTGTGCGGCATAGCAAGCCCGCGCGGACCGCAATTGACTGGAACACCGTTGTAATTGCAGTAGGGATTTTCCCCCGGCTTTGGGATTACGCCTTTGCCCAAGTCCACGTAATTGGCAATAAAGAGATCGAGGTAGCCGTCGCGATTGTAGTCAACAAAAGTGCATCCTGAACCCCATCGGACGCTGCCCTCATACAGCAGTCCGGCTTGTCTGGTCACATCAGTGAATGTGCCGTTTCCGTTGTTGCGATACAGAACATTCTGGCCGTAGTACGTGATAAAGACGTCTTCGAAGCCGTCATTATTGTAGTCACCAACCGTCACGCTGGAAGCCCAGCCCGTGCGCACAAGTCCCGCTTCGACGGTCACATCCGTGAATGTCCCATCGCGGTTGTTTTTATAGAGCCGGTTGGTAGCGTTTGGATTATGTTCGTCTGCGCGCATCCCGCTCAGGATGAAAATATCCAGCCACCCGTCATTGTCGTAATCGAAGAAAGCGATGCCGCATCCGACCGTTTCGTAGATATAGTTCTTATGTTCGATCCCGCCGTAGATCACCGGATTTGTAAGTCCCGCCTCGGCCGCAACATCGGTGAAGCGGGCAAGGAAAGGAATGCCAGAGGGTTTGCCACGTGGCAGCGGCTTGACCTTTCGCTGGCTTATGCCTTGAGCAAAGCCTGCACTGGAAGCTGCCGCCATCCACAGAAAATTGCGACGCGTGATGAAGGAAGCGGGAAGTCTCATGAGCAGTATTCAAGTTCAGGCGAGATCACTCGGTCGGCTTTGACTCGGCCTGGCTCCCTCCAGAAACTTTCTGAATCAGCGACTCCTCCACCTTGGCGTGGAGAGCCTTTGTCTTGGCGAATTCTTCGTTCGCCTTTTGCTTCTGGCCGAGGGCCATATATAGGCGCGCAAGCCGGTAGTGCGCATCCGGTTCAGTAGGATCAAGGTGTTCGGCCCGGAGGAAGGCCGCTAGGGCTTCCTGGTTGCGTTTCTGATCGGCATATACGCAGCCAAGATCAAAATAGGCCAGCCGCACATCATCTTGAAAACTCAGCGCCTTGGTGAGAAAAGACTCCGCGCTTGCGCTGTCATTATTGTGAAGGGCAATGTCTCCCAAATAAGTATAAGCGAGGGCATATTTGGGATTGTTCTTAATCTCGAGCTGGAACTCCTGCGCCGCCTTCTCGTAATCGTGTTGCGTGTAGTGAAGATAACCGAGTTCAAAATGCAGCATGGGTTCATCTGGCGAAGTGCGCTCGGCCGTTTCGAGCTCGTTAATGGCGTCCGCTTTCCGGTTCATTGCGTCGAGCGCCTCAGCCAGCATCATGTGGGCCTGCACCGCATCCGGGTTCACACTTACGATTTCCTTGAACTCCGCGAGCGCACAGTCGTATTTCTTGCTCCACAAGCAGCTTTTGGCCAGGACGCTGTGGATTTCGAGGTTCGCAGGATCGGCCTTGCTGGCCTTTTCGAGATAAGGAATAGCATCCCCATACTGATGCAAGCCAAAGTAAGACATCCCCAGTAAAACGGGTATCCGAGGATCGTTTGCGCCGGCCTGATTAGTAGATTTGAACGGCGGAATGGCTTTAGCAAAATGGCCCTGCTTGAACTCCGCCAAACCCAGATCAAAAGAAATCGCCGGCTGGTTCGGCTGTATGGCTAGAGACTTACGATATTCGACTGCGGCGGATTGCAGCTGTCCCTGACGCGCCAACGCCAGACCCAGGTTCGCGTGAGCGGGCGCGTTTCGCGGGCTGCTCTCCGTAAGCTCGCGCCAGAGCCCTTCAGCCTCGTGAAAGCGCCCTTCTTCCATCAATGTTCCGGCTTGCTGCGCAATGTCGCTCTGCGAATAGCCAAGTGGAGGTGCGAGACAGAGAACGATCAGAAAAAGCGTTCCAGCCAGATGCCAGCGGAAATGTCCCAAAACGAGGGCCTTCCATAGCGGCTGAGAAGGGCTGGTCTTGCGCATCACCGAAAGCCTAATTAGCAGCTCGCGCAAAGGCAAGTCGGCGTAGTCGCGGAACTGCTCGCCGGGTGTGAGCGCGCCCCATGACTGACAGTCGAGCGGACGCATCGTGTCGGCGCGCTCACGCGCCTTCTGTTCGGCCCTCTCGCGTCTCGGATACGACGCCATACCGCCGAGGATAGACCCGTGCCTGAACGTGGAAAACCGACCACAAGCGCTGGTACCAGTTGCACGGGAAACGGCAGAATCGCGGAAAGCGTATGCTTTCTTACCGAGGATTGGTTTATGGACACGAAGTCTATTTACCCCACCGTGGACGAAATCAATGCCCTGCCTAGCAGGGTAAAGCGATACATACACGATCTGGAAATGCGGATCAATCAGAATGGGCAGGCGCTCACAGTCATGCAACTCCGTGAAGAGCGCGATCTACTGTACCAGCGGGTCGACGAGTTGGAGGCCCGCATTGCTTTGCAGGAAAGAGAATATCTCGAAGCCCCGATCGAAACGGATTGAACACGTCGTTCAGTCTCTTGCTCTTCACGCCACCTGCGATCCTGCTCCGCTCCTTTTTGCATTTCCAGTGGGCTATTGGCTGGCGCCTCTGAGTGCCTTGCCCCTACGGATACAGGGGAAATCACGTTTTGGTGGGGAACCGGGGACTTATGGCGGAGAGGGTGGGATTCGAACCCACGTTACCCGTTAGAGTAAACACGCTTTCCAAGCGTGCGCCTTCAGCCACTCGGCCACCTCTCCAGCGCGTGATCAGAATAGCATCTGCCGGGTGACCGATGGAGTGCCTGCCCACGAGCGTGATGGCTCTTGAGACCGGTTTCGCGTACTTTGTTTCTCGTCGGCGAGAAATTCAGTGCGTGGAGAGTGATTGTGCGTCTGGTTCGTTCTGCTGTGCTGTGCGGTTTGTTGATTCCGGCTGTTCACGCGTTTGCGTCTCCCGTGCATTTGCAGACGGAGCATAGAACGAATCCATTAGGCATGGATGCGGCGGCTCCACGTTTTGCATGGCAGAG
>DATJHT010000150.1:0-22885 GCA_035493765.1 Terriglobales bacterium | reverse complement strand
TGCTTCTTGGGCCATTGATCACCCCAGCGGATGAATGTGCGGATCGCGGTGGGCGCAGTGTAGAAGATCGAAACTTTGTGGCGATCGATGATCTGCCAGAATCGGTCCGGCTCAGGAAAATTGGGCGCGCCTTCGTACATCAGGCTGGTGGCGCCATTTTGCAGCGGGCCGTAAACGATGTAGCTGTGTCCGGTGACCCAGCCGATGTCGGCGGTGCACCAGTAAATGTCTTCGTCGCGTAGATCGAAGACCCATTTGGTGGTGATGTAAGTGCCGATGGAATACCCGGCGGTGGTGTGCACAACGCCCTTTGGCTTTCCGGTAGTGCCCGAGGTGTAGAGGATATAGAGAGGATGTTCAGAGTCGAGCGGTTCGGCGGGACAATTTTCGGAAGCTTTCGCCATGACGTCGTGCCACCAATGGTCGCGACCAGATTGCATGTTGATGGTGGTTCCGGTGCGCCTGTACACAACTACGTTTTTCACGGAAGGGCAGGATTTCAGCGCCTCTTCGACTGCGGGGAACAGTTTCACTTCGGTGCCACGACGGAAAGCGCCGTCCTGGGTGATAACCGCGGTGGCTTGGGAGTCGTGGATGCGGTCGATAAGTGCATGCGCCGCGAAGCCACCGAAGATGACAGTGTGAGGCGCGCCGATGCGAGCGCAGGCCAGCATGGCGATGGGCAATTCAGGTGTCATCCCCATGTAGATGGCGACACGATCGCCTTTCTTGACTCCGAGTGTCTTGAGGACATTGGCAAATTTCTGGACTTCGCGATGCAGGTCAGCATAGGTCAGAGTACGAAGATCGCCCGATTCGCTCTCCCATATGATCGCGGGTTTGTCTTTGCGCGAGGTCTGAACGTGCCGGTCAAGGCAGTTGTAAGAGAGGTTAATCTGACCGCCCACGAACCACTTGGCCCAGGGATGGTTCCACTGAAGCACCTTGTCCCACTTCTTGAACCAATGCAGCTCTTCGGCGATTCCACCCCAGAATTTCTCCGGCTGCTCGACCGATTCGCGATAAACGCGCTCGTAATCTTCAAGACTTTTGAGGTGTGCACGGCGGCGGAATTCATCCGGCGGCTCAAACTTGCGCAACTCTTGCAGCGTGGAATCAATATTCGTGGAAGCGGGCATAGTCGTTTTTTGTGACATCAGGTCCTCGACAGAGACGACGGAAGGCATTTTACTTTGATTTGTAGAAAGATGCTGCTCCAGCAACTGTCACTTTGCCTTTTGGTTGGTACAAATCGAGATCTTGATAAAGTCAGCACCTCAATCCGCGAACCGGCGGCAGCTGACAGACTACTGCTCTTCCATTTTTTCCAGCAGGTACGCGCCGGGCCCCTGCTGTCCACGGATAGAGCGGACAAATTCCTTCACCACGAAGCCAGCTTGCAGTGAATCGGTGAAGGCCTGCCGAGTGGCGTGTCGCCATTCCCGGGCTAAACTTTCATCGCGGGACTCAATCCGATCCATATCACCGGGAATTTCGATTGCGATCCGCTGTCTGGACAAGGCCTGCGCAACGTCGCTGATCGCAGGACGGCCCGATCCATTGAATGCAATCAGCGGCTCAAGATGGGCCAGAGTGTCGAGGTTCTCGATGCGAATGTCTTTTCCGCGCAATCTGGTTTCGACGCGCGGAGTGGCGAGCTGCCAGGTGACCCACAAACGGTCGGTACCGTTCCGATGCAGAGGGCTGGATGTTTTAGGACCATAAAAGTCAATTCGATAATCGTTTGAGATGACACCCAGCCGGGCGAAGTTCAGGTGTGCATTGCGAGCCCGCAGCGGATCGAACGTCCAAGTTATTTCTTTAATTCCCAAGGCGAGCGCCTTCTGACGCTGCGCCAGCTTCAGCTTGCATCCAATCCCTGATCCAAGGTGAGAGCTGCGCACACCAAGCATGTGCGAGTGAAATGCTGTCTTGCCGTGCTCCAGACTCGGCAGGGCAAAAGCAAAACCTACGAGTTGGTGCTTGTCGAAGGCTCCCATCCACATGGCACCGGCTCCGCGAGTAGCTATGGCGAGAGCGAGCGGAGTTACATCCCGGTCATCCGCACCCCAAGTTTCCTTTTCCAGATCCAAAGCAAGCTGCAAGTCCGCGATGGAATCCAGGTCTCGAATGGAAATCTCGGATTGGGATGTTGTCGGCACGATTCGCTTGGCCGATCACTATACGTGAGACGGCCCGCTCGTGCCACCAGCGGCTGCATCCAGGGATTGGGTAAATTTTTGTAAATGCTTGAGCAGAATCGGATTGTAGCCTCATCCAACAGGAGTCAAAGTGTCTGCAATAGACGGGCGCGATCGGTTTGGATTGGTTAAGATTGGAACGCATTTCTCAAGACGAGGCGAGAACAAACTAATGAGGTCGATTCCTTCGCGCATAATTGCTGCAATTGCGGCAGCACTGTTGCTGGTATTGCTGCTTAACGCCTGTTCGGGATCGGAGCCTGCGCCCTCGAAAGCACGCGCCAATGCCATGCAAGTCATGCCTGTGACCGTGGCCAAAGTCATGCAACAGGACCTGCCGGTCTATCTCAGCGGATTGGGGTCAATAGCGGCGTATTACACAGTGAATGTGAAGAGCCGGGTGGATGGTCAATTGGTTGACGTCAGGTTTAAAGAAGGCGAGTCGGTAAAGCAGGGCGCTTTGCTGGCCGTGATCGATCCGCGGCCGTACCAGGTGCAATTGGAGCAAGCGCAGTCACAGCTATTCAAAGACCAGGCGTCATTGCGCGATGCGCAGCTCAACTACCAAAGATACAAAGGACTGTTGCAAAATTCGGGCGCGATGTCTCAACAACAGGTGGACACGCAGCAAGCGACCGTGGATCAGCTTGAAGGCGCAGTGCGTAACGACCAGGCCACGGTGGACAGCGCCAAGTTGAACTTAACGTATTGCCACATTACGGCGCCGGTCAGCGGCCGCATCGGATTAAGACTGGTGGATCCTGGAAATATGGTCCACGCTTCCGATACGAACCCGATGCTTGTTATCACCCAACTGCAACCGATTACGGCGCTGTTTACGTTGCCCGAGGACCAGTTGCCCGAAGTAGCGCAGCATCAGCGCAGAGGTCCGCTCGAGGTAGATGCCTACAGCCGGGACAATCAGACGCTGCTGGCTACCGGTAAGCTGCTCACCATCGATAACCAAATTGACCAGACAACGGGAACAGGGAAGCTGAAGGCGGTGTTTTCCAACGAAGACAGCGTGCTTTGGCCGAACCAGTTCGTCAACGTCCATCTGCTCCTGGAAACCAGGAAGAATGCCACCGTCCTTCCGTCGGCTGCGGTGCAACAAGGGCCACAGGGGAGTTACGTATATGTGATGAAGCCGGATGAAACGGTAGAGGTTCGAAATGTAAGCGCGGCTCTGACCGAAGGCAATCTGACACAAATAGCAAGCGGCGTGTCTCCCAATGAGGTTGTCGTAACCGACGGGCAGGACAAACTGCAAGCCGGCAGCCGGGTGAAGCCAAACTTTCAAAACGCAGTCCCAAATGGCGGAACACAAGCAAACGGCGGCGCCCAAGGGCGAGGTCCCCGCCCAGTTCCGGCGGCCGGCGGCCGGAGGTCTGGCAGTTCGGGGCAGACGAATCAGCCTGCGGCGAACACCGGCAGCAGTCAACGTACTCAACCTGGAAATCCGACCGCCGGATCGTCGAACACTGGAACGCCTTCGCAATGAATCCGTCACGATTGTTCATCCTTCGGCCCGTCGCAACCTCGCTGATGATGTTCGGGGTATTGCTGGTCGGGATTGTCGCCTATCGACAATTGCCAGTCTCAGCTTTGCCGGAAGTGGATTACCCCACTATTCAGGTGATGACGTTTTATCCGGGGGCAGATCCCACGGTTATGGCTTCTTCAGTGACCGCGCCACTGGAGCGCCAGTTTGGACAAGTGCCCGGGCTGAGCCAGATGACTTCGTCCAGTTCACTGGGCAGTTCAATCATCACGCTGCAATTCAGTCTGGACCAGAACATTGATGTTGCCGAGCAGGAAGTCCAGGCCGCGATCAACTCCGCCGGCACCTACCTTCCCGCAGATCTGCCGAACCCACCGATCTATAGCAAGGTCAATCCTGCGGATTCGCCAATTCTTACTTTCGCATTGAGTTCGTCAACACTCCCATTGCCCAAACTTGAAGACCTCGCGGACACGCAACTGGCACAGAAAATATCTCAGGTGACCGGCGTCGGGCTGGTTTCCATCAGCGGTGGGCAGAAGCCGGCGGTAAGGATTCAAGCTAACCCCACGGCACTGGCGGCATACGGGCTCAGCCTGGAAGATGTGCGTACCGCGCTCGCCTCGGCCAACGTGGACCAGGCAAAGGGAACGCTCGACGGGCCACGGCAGTCCTTCACCATAGATGCGAACGATCAGTTGCTCTCCGGACCGGAATACAAGCCAATTGTCATCGCCTATCGCAACGGCGCCCCGGTTCGCATAGCTGATATCGCAAACGTAACCGACAGCATAGAGAACAAGTTCCAGGCGGCATGGATGGGTCAAGGTTCGACGCTGGCGCCTGCGGTCATCGTTAACATTCAGCGCCAACCCGGCGCCAACATCATCACCGTGGTTGACCGGATCAAGAAACTGCTTCCGGTGCTGCAGGCAGGACTACCGGCCGGCGTGAACGTAACTGTCCTCACTGACCGGACGGTAACCATTCGGGCTTCGGTCAAAGATGTTGAGTTCGAATTGAGCCTCACTGTGGGACTGGTGGTGATGGTCATCTTTCTGTTTCTCAGAAATGTGCGGGCGACCATCATTCCCAGTATCGCGGTGCCACTGTCCCTCGTGGGGACGTTCGGGATTATGTATCTGCTGGGATACAGCCTGAACAATCTGACGCTCATGGCACTGACCATCTCCACCGGTTTTGTGGTGGATGATGCGATCGTCATGCTGGAGAACATTGAGCGATTCCTTGAAGCAGGCGACTCGCCGCTGGATGCCGCGCTGAAAGGCGCGGGCCAGATTGGATTCACCATTGTTTCATTGACGGTTTCGCTGATCGCGGTCCTGATCCCGCTGCTCTTTATGGGAGATATTGTGGGCCGCTTGTTCCGGGAATTTGCGGTAACGCTGGCAGTCACAATTCTGGTATCGGCGTTTGTGTCGCTGACACTCACGCCCATGATGAGCGCACGCCTGCTCAAGTCGAAAGAGCATACCAGGAAGAGCAGATTTTATGACTGGTCCGAGCGGCAATATGAACGCGTGATCCGCTACTACGGCCGGACTCTGAAGTGGGTCTTACAACACCAGACCGCGACCCTGCTGGTTACAGCCGCCACCCTGGTGCTTACGATTGTTTTATACATTGTGGTGCCGAAGGGATTTTTCCCGGTGCAGGACACGGGTGTGATACTCGGCATTTCAGACGCGCCGCAGAACATATCGTTCGCTGCGATGTCGCAACGGCAGCAGCAATTAGCGCGGGCAATATTGAAAGATCCTGACGTAGCCAGCCTGTCATCGTTTATCGGCGTGGACGGGACCAATCCCACACTCAACACTGGTCGTGTGCAGATCAACCTGAAGCCGCGCGACGAGCGCAGTTCTTCGGCATCTGAGATCATCCGCCGTTTGCAGCCTCAATTGGCCCAACAAGTCGACGGGATTACTTTGTACATGCAGCCGGTTCAGGATTTGACCGTCGAGGACCGCGTCAGCAGAACGCAGTACCAGTACTCGATGGAAGATACGGATCCGAATGAACTGGCGATCTGGTCGCAACGCCTGCTGGAAAAGCTGCGGCAATCGAAGGAACTGCGCGATGTAGCCAGCGATCAGCAGAATGGCGGCCTGCAAGCTGAACTGGTCATTGACCGCGATACGGCATCCCGCTTCGGGATCCTGCCGGCGACGATTGATAACACTCTGTATGACGCGTTTGGGCAACGGCAAATCTCAACCATCTACACGCAGCTCAATCAATACCACGTGGTGCTTGAAGCCGATCCGCAGTTTCAACAGAACCCTGAGTCGCTCAACTCGCTGTACGTGAAGTCGTCCACAGGAACGCAAGTCCCACTATCCTCCTTCAGTCACATTGTTCAGACGAATGCAACTTTGGCAATTAATCATCAGGGGCAGTTTCCGGTTGTGACGTTGTCATTCAATCTTGCACCGGGCGCATCTCTCGGTGACGCCACCAAAGCGATCGACGCTGCCGAACAAGCCATTCAGATGCCGGCCAGCATCCATACGAGTTTTCAGGGCACTGCAGCTGCGTTTCGCAATTCGCTTTCAAGCGAACCGCTGCTGATTTTGGCGGCGATCATCACGGTATATATCGTGCTCGGCGTGTTGTACGAAAGCTATATCCATCCCATCACGATTCTTTCCACGTTGCCCTCGGCCGGGGTGGGTGCCCTAATGGCGCTGATTCTGACGGGAAATGATCTTGGCGTGGTCAGTCTTATCGGAATCATTTTGCTGATAGGAATCGTAAAAAAGAACGCCATCATGATGATCGACTTTGCGCTCGAAGCCGAACGCGATGAGCACAAAGGGCCCGAAGAGGCCATTTACCAGGCCTCGTTGCTGCGTTTCCGTCCGATCATGATGACCACGATGGCGGCGCTGTTTGGCGGTTTGCCGCTGGCATTGGGCCGCGGCACCGGCTCGGAACTACGTCACCCGCTTGGAATCACGATCGTCGGCGGCCTTCTGGTCAGCCAACTGCTTACGCTCTACACCACGCCGGTTGTTTATCTGTGGTTCGACCGTCTATCTGAGAGATTCTCGCGATTTGGATTCCGCCACTTCACAGAACAGCCTGCCGAGGGAGACTGAGTGAGCGTTTCCTCTCCATTTATCAAACGCCCGGTCGGCACTTCCCTGCTGACAGTGGGAGTTTTGCTGGCGGGCATTCTGGCATTTCAGTTCCTGCCCGTCGCGCCCCTGCCACAAGTGGAATTTCCTGTCATCAGCGTCTCGGCTTCGTTGCCTGGAGCCAGCCCGGAGACGATGGCATCAGCGGTTGCCACTCCACTCGAACGGCAGTTTGGACGTATCGCTGGAATCAGTCAGATGACTTCTACCAGCCAGATCGGGTCCACCAATATTTCTCTGCAATTCGATCTGGACCGGAACATAGATGCCGCCGGGCGCGACGTGCAGGCAGCGATCAACGCAGCGCGCAGCCAATTGCCCTCGTATTTGCCGGGAAATCCGTCGTATCGGAAGGTGAATCCGGCGGATGCGCCGGTTCTGATTCTTTCACTGACATCAGACACGATGACGCTGCCACAGATGTACGACGCTGGGGATTCTATTCTTTCCCAAAAGCTTGCGCAGGTGAGCGGGGTTGGGCAGGTATTCGTGGGCGGAGCGGCGCGTCCTGCCGTCCGCGCGGAGGTGAATCCGAACCTGCTGAACAAGATCGGCCTCGGGCTCGACGTGGTCCGAACGGCGTTAAATGGGGCCAACGCTAACCTCGCCAAGGGGTCAGTGTCAAATGCCATCAACGCCTGGGCGATCACCGACAACGACCAGATCAAAGCCGCCAGCCAATATAAGCCGCTTGTAATCGCGTACAACAATGGATCAACCGTTCGTCTTAGCGACGTGGCGAACGTGCAGGACTCAGTCGAAAATACACAGGTAATCGGACTGGCGGGCAGCTCCTCTGATCCGGTCAAAGAGGGCAAACCGGCGGTGCTGATCATTATTTTCCGCCAGCCCGGGGCCAACATTATTCAAACGGTGGACAATGTTTACGCGCTGCTGCCTGAACTCTCCGCCTCGATTTCTCCTGCCATTCATGTCAATCCGGTCATGGACCGGACAACCACGATTCGGGCATCCGTCCGCGATATTGAAATCACGCTGCTGATTTCGGTCGTGCTTGTGATCCTGGTAGTGTTCGCGTTCCTGAGAACGGTGCGAGCGACCATCATTCCCAGCATCGCAGTTCCGCTTTCGTTAATCGGAACTTTTGGGGTGATGTACGCATGCGGCTACAGCCTCGATAACCTGTCGCTTATGGCGCTGGCAGTCTCAACCGGCTTTGTGGTGGATGACGCCATCGTTGTTTTGGAAAACATCACCCGCCATCTCGAGGCTGGAATGTCCCCGGTGGCAGCGGCATTTCGCGGGGCACGTGAGATTGGCTTTACCGTACTTTCCATGAGTACGTCGCTGGTGGCAGTTTTCATTCCCATTCTGCTGATGGGAGGAATTGTCGGCAGGTTATTCCGGGAGTTCGCGGTGACGCTGAGCGCGGCCATCGGAGTGTCGTTGCTGATCTCCCTGAGCACAACGCCGATGATGTGCGCGCAGATCCTACGCCCGCCAAAAGAAGAGAAGCACAACTGGCTTTATCGGTCGTTCCAGTGGGTTTTCGACTTGTTGCTGAAGATCTATCGAGCAATGCTCACCTGGGTAATGCGCCATCAGCCGCTCACGCTGGGGGTAACGATTCTGACAGCTGCGCTGACGATATTTCTGTACACCAAGATCCCAACAGGATTCTTCCCGCAGCAGGACACAGGCCGCGTGATGGGCTCGGTGCAGGCGGACCAGGACATTTCTTTCGCCGCAATGAAGCAGAAGATGGAGCAGTTTGTCAGCATCGTGATGAAGGACTCGAACGTCCAAACCATCGTGGGATTCGCGGGTGGGAATACCGCCAAGAACCAGGGGCGCATGTTCATTACGCTTAAGCCCAAAGGCAAGGAGCGGAAGATTACCGCCGATCAGTTCATCGGGGAGATGCGGCGGAAACTGGCGGTTGTGCCTGGCGCGACGCTTTTCATGCAATCCGCGCAGGACTTAACAATCGGTGGCCGCATGGGAAATGCCCAGTATCAATACACGCTGCAGGGCGAGAACCTCAAAGAATTGAGCGAGTGGGCGCCAAAGCTGCTGGGCAAGCTGAAAACATTAAAAGAGCTTCGCGATCCCAATGCCGATCAGCAGGACCGTGGATTGGACGCCGAGGTGATCATCGACCGCGACACGGCTTCACGATTGGGCATCTCGCCGCAAAATATTGACAGCGCTCTTTATGACGCGTTTGGGCAGCGACAGGTTTCCACCATCTATCGCCAACTGAACCAGTATCACGTGGTAATGGAAGTTGATCCGCAGTACCAGAATAGCCCGGCGGCGCTCGATTCAGTTTACGTTCGGTCATCGAACGGGCAGATGGTGCCCTTGTCGGCGATCGCAAACTTCGGGAAGGCGAATACAGCGTTGGCCGTGAACCACCAGGGCCAGTTCCCTTCAATTACGATTTCATTCAATCTCGCGCCGAACATATCTCTCGGCCAGGCGACGCAGGCCATTGATGCCGCCGAGCGAGAGATCCAGATGCCCGCCACGATTCATGCCAGTTTTCAGGGCACGGCAGCCGCTTACCAGCAGGTGCTCGCGAACCAGCCTATCTTGATCGGCACCGCACTGCTCACTGTTTATATTGTTCTCGGAATTCTCTACGAGAGCTATATCCATCCGATCACGATTCTTTCGACCTTACCGTCTGCGGGTCTGGGAGCTTTGTTGGCGCTCCTGATCACTGGCAGAGAGCTGAATGTTATGGGGCTGATCGGGATCATCCTGCTGATCGGCATCGTGAAGAAGAATGCAATCATGATGATCGACTTTGCGCTCGATGCGGAACGGCGGGAAGGCAAATCGCCGCAGGACGCCATTTTCGAAGCCTGCATGCTGCGCTTCCGGCCCATCATGATGACCACCATGGCGGCCCTCCTGGGCGGTCTGCCGCTCGCAGTAGGGACCGGAGTCGGGTCAGAATTGCGGCAGCCTCTAGGAATTACGATTGTCGGCGGATTGATTCTCAGTCAGGCGCTGACCCTGTTTACCACGCCTGTGGTTTACCTCTACATGGATCGCCTGCGCTGGATGCTGTCACGCAAGGGGCGTCCGGTTTCGGGTGAAATCAGCCCTGCGGGCAGTCAAGCGGACTGAAAGGCAATTGCGAAGTAGGCGGCTGCCAGTTCTTAGGATTGACGAACTATAGCACTGGACACAAGTGGCTCGGATACGACATTCTCACATTTGCGTAATATCCCGCTGTTCAGCAACTTGCGAGTTAGCCGCGAAGGTTCGTCGCCCTGCCGTTCAATGACCTCCGTAACATGCAAAGGGGTGCCTCCCGGCTTAGCCTATAAGAGGGCTGTTACTCAGGGGAGCGCATATTCCGAGCACAAGCACACGTACCAGTAAGACGACGCAGGCGTCCGCCCGCCCGTTTCTGCATAGCCTGAACATTCTCGTAAAATACGTGCGCCTTTACGGCTTTGAGCACAAACGAACTCAGGGGCAATTCGAGGTGGCATGGACAGAACTGCGCGCTGCTATTCCGAAACGTGATGGAAGTGTATTGCTTGGCGTCTCTGAAGACCGGTTGCTGCTTGACGGTGTCGCCATCGAGTCAGGTCAGGCGGAGCGAACTTTCGCGCAACTGTTGAATGCCGCCGGGGTAGCCAGCATTCAATTTTCCAGCGATGTCACACCTCAGGAATTCGAGGATCTGGTGAGAGCGCTTTCACTGGGAGGATCCAAAGCGCAGGATTTCGCCAATCAAATCAAGACTGCGTTTCCCGACCAGTCAGGTCATATTCGAATTAACGAAATTAAATTCGTAGCTACCGACCCCGCAACAGCCAATGTGACCGCAGCCGCTCATATGGCGGCGCAATCGCTCTCTCCTGAAGTCAAGCAATGGATAAGTGACCCGACCAAGCTGGTGCAACTGATCGCCGCCGCAGAGGGAGCCAAAGGGGCAGGCGGAGGCGATGTTCAACTTTCGTTCGATCTTGCGGGAGCGGCAGCGGCGCCGGCAAGAGCCCCCGTGGAAATCCCCTTCGCTTTAAATGAAAGGCAAACCTTCGACGCTTTGCAACTGCTCACCCGCTTCGGTGAGCTGGGCGCGCAGCGTTCAGCAAGGCCGGAGATGATCGGGCTTGAACTGCACCGTTCCGAAGAAGAGATCAGGAAGACCGTGCTGAACATGTTCGAGGAACTCTCGGCATCGCAGCCGCAAGACCCTAAGACACCGCTGCTGATGCGTGCTGCCGAGCAGATGGCGATTCGGTACGCGCTTGAGCGCTTTCAATCGGGCGACCTGAAAGTCAATGCCGTCCATGATCTGCTGGAAGAGATGGGCCGGCAGATGGGAAACCTGCGCAAGATTCTTTCGCTCCACGAAGACAAGATGAGCAAGGCGGGCATGCTGGTGGAGTCGCACGCCGACTTACTCGATCGGATGTTCTGGGCGGAATTGCCAGAAATCAGCAAGAAGACGGCCCTGCTGTCGGAGGACGTAGCCTGCGTTCCCGCCCGTAACGTAAGGCAATTTGTCGAACTGCTCTTGCATCGCGGCGATCGCGAGACAGCCTCTGCGGTGTTGCGAAATTACGCCAATCAAGTGACCTCTGCGGACCGCGATTATCGCGGGAAAGCCGCGCTGGGCCTCACACAGCTTTCCGACCTGCTGACTGACATTGGCGGAAGTCTGCTGGGGGAAACGACGCAGAAAGTTGGCGACGCGCTGGCAAAGGAATCCGATCCGGAACTGGAATCTCTGCTGGGGGCAACCTTCGTCCGGCTAAGTTCAGAAGCCAATCGAGGCAAGCAGTATCGGGCAATAGCCCAGACCTGCGAAACCATGGATTACCTGGCGAACCGCCGTCCGGCTCTGGAAAAAGAATTGCGCTCGCGCATCGGCGTGGAAGGACGAATACCCGAATTCATCGAAGATGCACTCAGCCAGCAGCGCGTGCCGGCAGACTTGCTATCGGTGCTGCACAAGAATTCGCAAGCTGCGGCGGAACATCTTGCCGAACGGTTCTTCCGCTCCATGCGCCGCGAAGAGTGCGATGCGATTGTGGAACTGGTGCATGAGCTGGGAATCTCGGCCAACAACTACTTGCGCGAAATGTTGCGCGATGGGCCCCAGCGGCAGGCAGTCTCGTCCGTCGGATTACTGAGCCGCCTGGATGTACCTGCACTTCTGGAATTGTTGCCGATGCGGCTGCCCACATGGAACCGCTTCTATCACGACGTGATTGTCCGCCAGATTGCTTATGGCGCGGCTTCCGATCGTGGCCGCACGCTGCTCGAAATACTGGAAATTCTGGATCCGGCAGTGGTGCCGCAGGCGCTGGACGAAATCGGCATGTCCGGAGATCGCAGCGCCGCTCCGCCGCTGATTATCATGGCCGACGCCGGCGAAGCACAAGGACGCTCGCCCTTGTTGCAACTCAAAGCCATCGAGGCGCTCGGCAGGCTGCGTGAGCCGGATGCAGTGCCCGTCCTGCGGAAACTATTCGAGTCGAAAAGAATGCTGAAGTGGCAGCATCACCGCGAGTTGCGGATTGCGGCGGCACAGGCGCTGGCGAAAATCGACCCGCGCTACGCGACACAGATCATGGCGGACAGTGGCCTGGAACCGGGAGAACTGGCCATCGGGCCGCTAGATTCCGCTCCGGCGTGTCCTTGGGTACGGCAGCGGCGTTACGAGCGTATCGTACTGCGCAAGTCAGTCACCGCAATCATCAGCAGTTCGTGGGGAAAATCAACTTTGAACGTGCGTGAGCTCAGCCTGGGCGGCGGCATGGGGACGAAGGACGACACTCTGCGTCTGGGATCGGAAGCCGAACTGGATATCCACATGGGTATGCGCCACATTCGCGCACAGGTGCTGTTACGGCGAGCTCACGTGAACGAAGTAGGTTTCGAATTCGTTACCACCGATCTCGAAAGCCGACATCGTCTGCGGCATCTACTGATGGATTCTCTTGAACACGCACCGGAAGGCCGCACGGCTGGCAAGTGGAACGATAGAAGGTCGTAGCAGCAACCCTAATAATTTACCGCCGGGGGGAGTTCGCCGAGAATCCTGCTTCAGTCGGCGTGCCCCGCGCTCGGCGGTAAGGAAATCTCACTTCTCTATTTCACTTTGGCGAAAATAATGACCAGCGTGTACAGCGCCAAGGACTCAATAAGCGCCAATCCCAGAATCAGCGCGAACTGAATTCCGGCCCGGGCTGCAGGATTACGGGCCAACGCCTCAGTAGCGGAAGCAGTGGCCTTGCCCTGGCCGATGCCGCATCCGGCTGAAGCGATTGCCATGGAGAATCCGGCTGCAATGGCGACCCAGTTAGTTCCGCCCGTTTCTCCACCCTGCGCAAATGCTGGGATGGCGAAGCAGAGTGCGGATAATGCCATAAACAAATTGCTCAACACTCGTCTCATCTTTCTTCCTCCTATGAATTGCCGCCAGTGGGTGGTTGACGTTACCGTGCAAACGCCCTCACGCTGAACGGCGAAAAGTCAGTGGCCAGTGGTCAGTTGTCAGTGCTCAGTTGCAACGGCACCGGCGAGATAGACCGTGGTCAACAGAACAAAAATGTATGCCTGCAGTAATGCCACGCCAATATGGAGTCCCAGGAAAATGACCGGCACGACGATCGGAATCAGCGAGAAAAATACCAATGTGACCATATCTCCCGCGAACATATTCGCGTACAGACGAATTGTCAGAGACATCACGCGCGCGAGATGGCTGATGATTTCCAGCGGAAGCATGAGAGGCGCTAGCCACCACATGGGCCCCAGGAAATGCTTGAGATAACCGATGCCGCTGGCCCGAAATCCCTGGTATTGGTAATAAGCAAATGCGCATATGGCGCAGCCCAATGGCACGACAGGCGATCCCGTAGGCGAATCAAGACCTGGGACCACGCCGAACAAATTGCCGATCAGGATGAACAACCCCAATGTCATCAGGAATGGCGTGAAGCGTTCGCTATGAGGGCCGATGACGTCGCGGCTCTGGCCTTCGACGAATCCGTGCAAGCCTTCGAAAACGTGCTGCAGGCCGCCCGGGCCTTCGACGGACAGACGTGTCCGCAAAATTACGAAGAACACCAAGAGCAAGCCCATGACCAGGACTTCCATTGCAACAGCATTGGTGATTGGCGCCTGCGGATAATTCGGCTCAATGTGCAGCGCGCGCAACACGGCGGTCACTGGGCCCGCAAGGACCTGGTTGAGGAGACGAGTAAAAAGAAGTTGTTCAGGCATAGCAGAACAGTTGTCAGTGGGCAGTTGTCAGCAAACGCTAACGTCATGGATCACTGCCGACTGAGCGCTTTGTAGGTCTCGTATCCCGCCTCGCACAACATGGCCGCCACGGGCAGGAACAGCCCCGCAAACAATCCGTAAAGGCTCTCGCGGGAAACAGTAAGTATAGCAAAGGCAATGAAGGCCATCAAAAAGTAGCGCAGGATGAAACGGTGCACAATGCCGCGGCTGGAGGCCGGAGTGCCGGACTGAATGGTGAGATCGGCAAGGCCGGCCACGACTCTTTCAAGCCAGTAAAAATTGAGGTAGGCGACTGTTGCTCCGAGAGCGAAGCCGAGAGCGATCCGCCATCCGAAAAATATTTGAGCCGTGATCAGTGCCGCGAGGCCGAGAACGATCATGAAGCGCCGGATGCGGTCGAGAGCGCGGGCAGAAAAGTCGTCCTGGCCGGTATCCGGTTCGGCGGAACTCATCAGGAGATTTTAACCGGAGAAGTGCATAGGTCCTTCGCTTCGCTCAGGATGACAGGGCCACGGCACAGAGGCATGTCGAGCTTCGCTCGACCGCACGGGCGAGGACGCCCGTGCCCACATGGGTCTTTGCCGGAACAGTCCTTGCCTACACGTTACACGTGACCACTAAGTATTTTTCGATGCGGTGCGGATTAGCTGCACGAAACCGGCGGCAATGCCGAGAAGCAGGCCGACAATGTACAGCCAGGTGGTGTGCAGCCACTTGTCGAGCCCTGCTCCGATTAACCAACCGATCACGGTTGCGGCGGGAAAGACGATTGCAAGTTCTGCGTAATTCGACATTTCCGCCCAGTTGGTCTTTTGCGGGGGAGTTTTTTCTTTATCTTGTGTCTCCGCGCTCGGGGGTTGCTGATCGGCAGGCATCGGATTACTGCCTCGCCGGGGCCGTCTCGCGCCCAGCCTGATAGGTTTCGATCAGTTCACGAATCCGGATGGCATCGCGTTTGCGATGACCGTTGCTGGTTATAGGGTCGGCGCCGCCGGTGGAATCGATACGAATCTGCGACCAGATAACGCCGGTAGTGATTCCCACTGAGGCAACCTGCGGGATCGCGATGCTCTCGTCTGTCGTTCCAAACCATCGTGGCTTGACCCGGCTGACGTGCAGGGGACTGACCACGATTCGCGTGGGGAAAATGTGATTGCCGCGGGTCCAGCGGCTGGCGGTAAAGGTTTCACCGGAGGCGGGCTGAGATGGTGGCGAGGATGTCATAATTCTTTGGCCAAAATCATACATCGGAAAAGTGAATTAATTACCGGCGAGACGCCAAGACCGCAGTTATCTGAACCCTCGGCGAGCTCGGCGTACTCGGCGGTAGAAGGCTGCGGTGTTTATAATCGCAGCTTACTTTCATTAGCACAAAGGCCTTCCTTGGCACTCGACGAAAACATATATCAATTGCGGCTCCAGAAGCTGAAGCAGATTGAGGCGCTCGGCCAGCCGGCGTATCCAACGAAATTCGACTTCACGCACACCATTGCGCAAATACTGGCCGAATACACGGAGAAGACTGCCGAGCAACTGGAAGCCTCACGAGTTAACGTACGGGTTGCGGGCCGGATCATGGCTATCCGGCTGATGGGTAAGGCCGGATTTGCGCACCTGCAGCAGGACGGTCAGCGGCTGCAGATTTATGTTAAGAAAGACGCGGTCGGCGAGAAAAGCTTTGAGCTTTACAAGCTGCTCGATCTCGGCGACCACATAGGCGTGAGTGGATATCTATTTCGCACGCGGACTGGCGAGTTGTCGGTGCACGTCGAGGAGATCACCTTTCTCTCAAAAGACCTGCTGCCGCTTCCCGAAAAGTGGCATGGGCTGACGGATGTCGAACTGCGCTACCGGCAACGATACGTAGATTTGTTCATGAATCCCGAGGTGCGCGAAGTTTTCCTTAAGCGCGCCAAGCTGATTCAATCGATGCGAAATTTCCTCGGCGAGCACGGGTTCGTTGAAGTTGAAACGCCGATGATGCAGCCAATAGCGGGCGGAGCCGTCGCCAAGCCTTTCGTGACGCACCACAACACGCTCGACATGGATCTCTATCTCCGAATTGCGCCGGAGCTATATCTCAAGCGGCTTACGGTCGGCGGATTCGATCGGGTGTACGAAATCAATCGCAATTTCCGCAACGAGGGAATATCAACGCGCCATAATCCTGAGTTCACCATGCTCGAGTTCTATCAGGCATACACGAATTACCGTGGGGTAATGGACCTGACGCAGCAATTGATTATTCAGGCCGCGCAGGACGTGACCGGCGGAACGAAGACAAAGTGGGGCGAGCAGGAAATCGACTGGTCGGAGGCGGGCTGGCGCAAGTTGACCATGCGTGAAGCGATCATCGAATATTGGCCCGAGACGACAGGAACCAAGCCGACCCTTGCTGATTTTGCTACGCCCGATTCTGTTCAGACGCTAGTCCAGCGGTTCAATTCCGGGCATTCGCACATGCCCTACGATCCGAATGAGCCCGCCGGAAAAAGCATCGCGAGTCTCTTTGAGGCGGTCGCCGAAGAACACCTCACGCAACCGACGATCATTTATGAATTTCCGACTGCCGTCTCGCCGCTCTCGAAACAAAAGTCTGAGGAGCCCGACTGGACAGAGCGATGGGAGATATACATCGGGCAAATGGAAATCTCCAATGGGTTTAGCGAATTGAACGATCCAGAAGACCAGCGGCAGCGGTTCGAGCAGCAACTCAGCGAACGTCAGCGCGGCGACGAAGAGGCCCACCAGATGGACGAAGACTACATTCGCGCGCTTTCCTACGGAATGCCGCCGGCGGGCGGCGTGGGAGTGGGAATCGACCGGCTCGCAATGCTGTTGACCAATTCTCAGTCTATCCGGGATGTAATTTTGTTCCCGCTGTTAAGACCGGAGAAGAAGGCAGAGGAGGATACTCATCGGGGCTGAAGGCCCAACCTTTAGGGCACTGACGCGGCGCTGAGCGCCGGTATTTCACAACTTTCCATCTAGCATAGGAGAGAATAATGCTCGATCTAGTATCACTGCACTTCTACCGACACCAAGTCTCCATCTGACTTCCCGCCGGCGCGATAGTTAACGTTCGCCGCAATATCCTTCCAATTGCAGGAAAATTTTCCACCTCCGACAATCGCGACCGAGTTGTAGTCGGCTGCGCGCAGTTTTAAAGTCTTTTTGCCTCCCGAGATAACGACGACCGCGACTGGGGCTTCAGAACAATCGACTGAGACGACCTTGCCTTTCAGGAATTTGATCGGGCGTCTATCGATTTGAGGCTTCGCGGCTAAAGCCGGCTTGGCAGATGAATCAGTGCCATCAGAAGAGTCGTCGTCAGAATCGTCTTCCATGTCCTTTCCCGGCGATGAGGATTTCGCAATGACGGGCTTGGGATTTGTAGCATCGGGTTTCCCCGATTCATCCTGCGGAGGTATGCCGTATTTTCTCAAGAACGGCAGGTCGTCCAATTCTTTTTTGGCTACCTTGGCAATCTGCGCATCCTGGCTGGCCTTCAGATGTTGGAGGATCGGCGTGGCATCGTCCCACTTCTTGGCAGCCATGAAGGCGTCTGCGAGACGAAGCTGGTAGGCTTCGTCGCGCGGACTCAGGCGCACGGCGAAGCGCATGGCTTCGAGGGCGGCGTTTGCGCCTCCGCCTTGTAGCCGCGCCCAACCGAGAATGTTGTAGGCCTCGGCGAAATCCGGGTATTCGGTGAGCACGATGTGCAGGCTTTCCATGGTGTTGGCAAGGCCCTGAATACGCGCGCCTTTTTCTCCGGAATGATAAGCCGCAAGCGCCAGGTCGAATCGCGACCAGGGATCGGAAGGATTGAACTTTACGGCGGCATTCAGCTCTTCAAAGGCTTCATTGGTTTCATTCTTCTGGACGTGGGCAAAGGCCAGGGCGCGATGAGCGACCAAGGTGTCAGTCTTCGGATCATCGACCAGTTTTTCCAGTTGGGTCACAGCTTGCTGGCGGCGCTCCGGAATGCGCAACTCCATTTCGTCCAGCAGCGCCTGAGCGTCAGGAATGGGCACCGGCTTAGTGCTGTCTCCGATCTCATCCATGCCGAAGGGAAGCAGTGATTCGTTGACCGGCTCCGGCATAAGCGGCGGGTTACCGCGTTTGACTTCTTCCAGGGTCGCAGCCAGCGACTTCAGCGAATGGAAGTAGTCTCTTACAGCCTGATCCAGTTGCGACGGAGACATACCGAAGGCTTGCTGAATCGCTTGCGCAACCGGGATATGCTGGCTCTGAACCAGTCCGAAGTATGTTCCCATCTCCGAAAATTTGTCATTGTTTATTAAATAATGCACCAGCATCCAGGACTGGGCGTAGAAGAGCGTGTGATGAGTGCCTTCCTGCCCGTTGACCACGCGATTTTTCATCTCCAGGAGATCTGTGAGATTCAGCCAAACCGGCGCGGAAAGTATTTCACTCAGCGACTTCAGACCAGGGTTGGCGGTTGGCTTGGCCGCAACGGTGAGCGGGGCCGGAAGCGTCGAAGGAAGGGCAAGCTCTGGATCACTTCCCAGTTCGGTTTTCTTGGGCGTGAAGTAGAGGGAAGCGAAGTATTCGGCGAATCCTTCATCGAACCAGGGCTGCGTGGGCGGGTAGTTGTAGTCGAGGTAGTAGTGCGCCATGGGATGCTCGACAGCCCGCCAGCAATCGGGAACGGAGGCGTTAAGGACGATGTATATCCTGTCATCGCCCCGGAGAAAAAACCCCTGCGAAATACCGGGGTCTGTACTTGCAGTAGGCGCGATCTGAGCGTAGGCGGCCGGATTGCCGATCGCAATGATCTCGAGCGGCTTGGCCATCACCAGCTTTTTGCGCCCCAGCAGTTGGGCAAAGATGGCGCGCATCTGCTCAAACCGGGCCACTATCTCGTGCCCTTTTTTGGCATCGGCATCGGTGAGCACCAGGAAGTGATCAGAGCTTACGCGGAGCCAGTGCTGGTCGTCGGCGCCAGCGTTCGCTGAAATGAATGCACCGAGAAAAATGATGGCGAGTCGAACTTTTGCGGCTGAAGCCCAGGTTGGCACTGCTACCTCTTGCCAAAGATTTTAACCGCAAAGATCACCAATTACGCAAAGAAGAAGCCCGCGAAGAGGGCTGGGAGGAATGCACATTTCTCGCCCCCGCAAAGAATGCGGGTTCAGAACCACCCTAACTCGAGAAGCTAGCGCTTAGGTAACGCCAACTCAGCTTTCAGTACCGGAGGCAGCTCGTCTCCGCGGAAATATTGCCCCTTGGAGCCTCTCATCTCCGGCATGGCGGCGTACGGTTTGCTGTAGTCGTTGTTGGCATTCCAGAAGAGAAAACCGATCCCGCCTTTGTTTTTGGAAGTCAGGACCTGCACTTCGATGTACTTGGGTGAGTAGGTCTTGGTGCGCCATGCAAAAGCCTGCAGCCAGGGCCGTATCACCACTCCGCTGCCCTGGGTGATCTTCTCAAATCGCTCCATCGACTCCCCGATAAAGTGCTCGGGTTCGTCCCCTGGCCGGGCGATACCATCCATGCCAAAGAAATGTGAGGGATAGATCATGGGGGAAAGAACGTCGCAATACTTGGCCATGCGGACGATATCCTGACCCGTGTGTGAGAGGTCAACCGGACGTTGCCAGGCCATGACGCCGAAGACGTCCAGCGAGAGCAGCACGCCCTTGGGATGAAGCGAGGTATAAGCCCGGCGTAGAAAGTCCGCGATCACGTCCGAGCGTTGCCACTCCGGACGGGATTTTAGGAAGCTGAAATTGGCGTCTTTCTGGTCGCCTTCCGCTGGAAAGCGGACATAATCAAATTGGATCTCGTCGGCCCCGGCGGCTGCGGCAGCTTGTGCCAAAGCGATGTCATACTCCTGGACTTCCACGCGCGACGGGTCGGTCCAGACCAGTTTTCCGTTTTCGCGCCAAGGTTCGCCGGTCCTTTTCGACTTCACAGCCAGTTCGGGATGTGAAACCACCAGGCGCTCGTCGCGGAAAATGGCGATGCGGGCAATCGCGTGCATGCCCTGAGAATGCAGGAAGCGGGTGTATTTAGGCAGGTCGTGAATGTAAACTTTGTGGCTGCCGAGGAGCGGGTGCTCGAAGGGAATATTTACCGTTCCATCGGAGTCTTTTATATCGAAGACCACAGCGTTGCCGCCGGCTTCACGCCAGCGCTGGACGATTTTGACGCCGTGGTCGCTTCCTGCCATCAGGCCGGTCAGGTAGATGGCGCGGACTTCAAAGTCTTTGGGAACGGCGATGGCCTTCTCGGTTATAGGTGCGTCGAGCATCCCTGGAATGGTGAGCTGCTGGCCAGTCTTTAAGAATGTGCCTTTAAAATCGCCGTTCGAACCGCGGATGGCTTCCGCCAATTGGCTGGAGGTCAGGTATGACGTTTGCGCCAGATATCGCCGAGCTACAGAAATCACTGTATCTCCGCGATGCGTCTCATAGAATGCGGTTCCTGGTGCGGGAATTTTTGGAGCGAGCGACGGCTGACCGAGAGTGGCGCTGGCAGGAACCAATTGCGCTCCCTGCGGTTGGGCGGCATTCACCTTATGAAAACCGACGATGGCTGTGCCGCATGTGAGCGTGGCGGCAATGAAAAAGAGTTTAAGTCCGTGTTGGCGCAAGTTTCTCTCCAGAGACATCGCTTTTTCCGATGCTACTGATGCAGAATTCTGCTCGCCAGTTACGTCTGGCCACGGTCGTCGGGGAAGCGGGCCTGGCAAACATCGGCCGTAAGACGTTCTACTTGAGAGGATTTCAAAAATTTGAGGCGCCGAAGTTTGGTTTCGCGAGGGCGACAGGTGCAGCCGACTTTCATCATCCTGCGCAAAAAATTTCCCTTTACACGATCTTACTGTGTAATGTAAGTGACTCTCTCGACACAGGCCGAGCATCTAAGTCGTGTAGAAGAGATGCTTTGAAAGGTTCCCGCAGGGTGGCGAAACGCTTGCTCTATATCGAAGACGAAGCTGGTTCAAAGGGATTGACAAAAAGTGTCAACCCGACTTTGGCCGAGCCCCACGGCGCGAGCCCCACAGAGGAGAGCAGGGCCAGAAAGATATGAAAACCATTACCAGCACGGTTCTTGACCCCACACGCCGGAGCGCAGACGCCCGGGATTTTGAAACCGGCCTCCGCCGCAAGATCGTTGGCCAGGATGCGGCGGTAGAGAAGGTCGTTGAAATTTACCAGATGTTCCTGGCCGGACTGAACCCTCCGGGACGTCCGGTAGGCAATTTGCTTTTTCTCGGACCCACAGGGTCGGGTAAGACTCGTGTAGTTGAAGCCCTTGCTGAGTCATTGTTTGGCGATGCCCGCGCGTGCATCAAAATTGATTGCGCCGAGTTTCAGCACTCCCACGAGATCGCGAAGTTGATCGGGTCGCCGCCCGGATATCTTGGCCACCGCGAAACTCACCCTCTGCTCACGCAGGAGGCGCTCAACCAGTGGCATACCGATAAGCTCAAGCTCTCGATCCTTCTTTTTGACGAAATTGAAAAGGCTTCAGACGCACTCTGGCAGCTTTTGCTGGGCATCCTCGACAAGGCAACACTCACGCTAGGCGATAACCGCCGCGTGGACCTCTCGCAGTGCATCATTATCATGACCTCAAACCTGGGGGCAGGCGAGATGTGCAACCTTGTCGAGGGCGGATTTGGGTTCGCTCCCAAACCCAATGTGGTCGACGAGGGGTTTGACGACAAGATCGACCGCACTGCAGTCGAAGCGGCGCGCCGCAAGTTCACGCCCGAGTTCATGAACCGGATTGACAAGGCCGTTGTATTCAAGACCTTGCGTCCGGACCACCTGCAGCAGATTCTAGAAATTGAACTGGGTATGGTGCAGCAACGGGTGCTGATGGCTTCAGCGGCGAATCAGTTCGTGTTCTCCTGCACGCCTAAAGTGAAGAGTTTTCTTCTACATGAGGGAACCGACGCCCGGTACGGTGCGCGGCATTTGAAGCGCGCTATTGAACGGCACCTGGTCTTCCCGCTGGCCAACCTGGTCGCAACTGGTCAGATTCGGCTCGGGGACTTTGTCCGGGTAGATTTAAACGCTGATGGACAGCTTACCTTTGTGAAAGAAGCCGAGGGAGCAATGGTTCCGATGCTTATGGAGCGTTATGGCGCCGCCGCGGCTGCACCTATGGCCAGCCGGGCTGCACGTCCGATAGCGAAGCCGAAAGAGTTTACCGCAACACCCGGTAATGAGACGAAGTAGTCTCCGCAGAAAGAGAAAACGCCCGGCGAACCTGCCGGGCTTTTTTCTTGCGAGTTCCTCATTTCTAAACTGACGTTTGCGGCGCGCGTCACGCAACCATCATCGAATGGGACGTGACTACTCGCAAACACTCTTTCTTTCGCCGCCATTCCCTCAGCATCGTCTGCAGCCTGATTCTGCTGTGCTGGATTGTCCTCTATTCGCAGTGGAACCCCGATTCGCACTGGGGCGCGTTTTTCGGGAACGCCATTGCCGATTGGACCGGGCTCGTAGTAACCGTGCTCGCGACCAAATACATGTATGAAATCGGATCGGCCGAAAGCCGCAAACCGCCACATCGTTTTCTTGCGCCGGTTTGGGAAAAGCTGCGCGATCACTCGCTGAGCATCTTTTTGCTGATCACAGGGATCGGCTGGACTATCCTGTTCGCGCACAGCGATACGAATTCGAAGTGGGGCCAGGTGGCCGGCAATATCGTTTCCGAGTGGACGCAGATCTTCGGGCTGGTAATTTTGACTAAGAAATTGATGGAGACGAAGTCGAAGGAGAGCAAGCGGTGACAGG
>DATJHT010000149.1:0-23564 GCA_035493765.1 Terriglobales bacterium | reverse complement strand
CCGCAAATCCGACATTGATGCGATCGAGATAATTGACAATGTAGAGCACGAAAAGAAAGGGCATCAGGCGGAAAAGGAGCGCCCTGACAACCTTCGCCTCAGTGCTGGTGACGAGAGGAGCGCTCGCATTCTGGCCGGCGGAGATCATTTTTTCGTCGCATCAGGATACGCTACTTGCTTCCCTTTCACCTGGGCGATAATTTCAGCAACGATTGCGTCTGGGGAGTGATCTATCGGCACGGTAATCGCATCTTCAGGCTCTTCCAGGTCTTCTAGTTGCGTACTCAGAATTGACTCGGTTGCAAAGTGACCATGACGAGCACGCAGGCGCCCCAGCACCAGTTCGGGGCTGGCTTTCAGATAAACGAATATGACAGGAGCGGCGCGCAATTCATCGCGATATGCACGTTTGAGCGCGGAACAAGCGAGCACGAAGTTTTCTCTTAGCGCGCTCCACTGAATGATGGCTCCGCGCAGCGCCGCCAGCCAAGGCGCCCGGTCCGCGTCGGTGAGCGCGATGCCGTTACGTATCTTCTCGACGTTAGCGGCAGGGTGAAAGTCGTCAGCGTCGGCGAAATGCCAGCCAAGTTCTTGCGCGAGCAACTGGCCCACCGTTGTCTTCCCTGCTCCGACAATTCCCATTACGATGATGACCACTCACATACCCTTCGCGTTTAGAGGGTAGGTCAGGTGATGGTTGTTTCGCGAATTCCAGACCTCAAACTTCCCGTCTGAGAAGGCACGAACCCGCAGGTCGTGACCGGCATCGTTCTTCTCATTCGGATTGGCTATGAATTTCTCCGGAACGTTGTGCTCGGAGCCGCCTTCGATCGAATAGTGAAGCTGCCAGAAACGATCTGGCCCCTCGACATTGTTAACCACGGTCCAGACGTCGGGGCTGCCGCCTTTGCGCGCGCCGTTGTTCATGATCGAGGCCTGCGGATGAATGGCGGAAACGAATGCATTGGTGTCCGACTGACTCCAACCGTGATGCGAAACGATGAACAGATCCACTGTGCCGATGAGATTGTTTGGGCACATCAGTTCCAGTTCCTTGTCTTTGGTCAGGTCGCCGAGATCGAGCATGCGGAATTTGCCGTAGGTAATCAGCGTGCCCAGAGAGCGGGCGTTTTCGGTCTTGTCGGCGGGGGGTTTGGGTTGATCGGCGCACGCAGGATTCGGTTGCCCTGCGCCCGGAAGTGCGCTTTGAATGTGGTCACCGGCGGCGGTGAGGACCAGCACATCAAGTCCTTTGATCGGAATATGGTCGCCAGGTTTTACTACAAGATGCTTGTGCCCCGGCAGAACCTTTTCATACGCAGCGTGGTCCTGGCGGGTAACGTCCGAGTCTTCGAGATTGGGCCCGTGGTCGACGAAGGTACCGATCTTCATCTTCGCAGCGAGTTGCGGCACTCCGCCGACATGGTCACGATGAAAATGAGTTATAAGGACGTAGTCGATATGGTCCAGTCCGGCGGATTTTGCGGCAGCAACAATCCGATTGGCATCGCGGCCCTTGAAGCCGGGCCAACCGGTATCGATCAGGAGCGATTGACCTGACGGGCTTACGATGAGAGTTGATTGCCCCCCTTCAACATCGATGGAATATACCCTTAGCGGTTTGGACTCAGCGGCAGCCAGCGCTATTGCGAAAAATAGAACCGCGGTGCTACAGCAAACACCCGAAAAGCTTTTCGACATTTCGTGTCCTCCTGATGAGAACGCCCAAAGGTGCTAGCTAGCATAAACTCGCTTCGCACGGCTGCCAACAAGGTTCGCTCAGGTGTTACGATGTCCGGTCACAGGAGGCGAAATGTCTTCGGCTGCAAAAGAAATCGTCAGCGCATTCGATCCGTCAAAGCCGCTTGCAAAGGCGCTGACCATCCCCGGCCCATGGTACACCGATGAGCGTATCGCAGAACTCGAACGCAGGACGGTGTTCAGCCGGTCATGGCAAATGGTAGGGCGGGCCGAGCAGGTTGCGTCTCCCGGACAATACATCACCGGGGAAGTTGCGGGCGAGCCGGTGCTGGTAGTGCGCGGACAAGACAGCCAACTGCGCGGATTTTTCAACGTCTGCCGCCATCACGCAGCCGCAGTTATGACCGAACCGTGCGGAACAACGCAGCGGCTGCAGTGTCCTTATCACGGCTGGACTTACGGGCTTGATGGATCGCTCAAGGGCGTGCCGGACTTTGACGGCGTCGAGAATTTTGATCGCAGGCAGAATGGACTGGTTCCGTTGAGCGTCGATGTGTGGGAGAAATTCGTCTTTGTGCATCTGGATCCTGACCCGATGCCGTTGCCCGAGTTCCTGGGCGGAATGGTGGAACAGTTCAAGCCCCTGCAATTAGAAGGGCTTCATTATGCCGGTCGGCGGGAGTGGATCATCGACTGCAACTGGAAAGTCTTCGTGGACAACTACCTCGACGGCGGCTACCACGTTCCGTATCTGCACAAGGGGCTTAACAGTATTCTGAATTACGCGAGTTACACCATCACGAATGGCGACCGCTTCTGCCTGCAATCGAGTCCCATTGAAGCTGCCGGAGGAGAGGCTATGACGGCCAGCGTGCGCCAGGGGCAGGCGCTTTATTACTGGCTTTATCCGAACTTCATGCTGAACTGGTACGAGGGATATCTGGATACGAACCTGGTGTTGCCGCTCGGAATCGACAAGATGAAGGTAATCTTCGAGTTTTACTTCAGCGACGTGGGGCCGGACGCTGCGGACCGCAATCGCAAGAGCATGGATGTGAGCGAGCGCATTCAGGATGAAGACCACTCCATTTGCGTGTCGGTCCAGCGCGGGTTGAAATCGCGGGCCTATGGCGCGGGAAGGCTGTCGGTGCGGCGCGAGGCCGGAGAGAATTTATTCCACAAGCTGCTGCATGCGGACTTGAGCGCGGGCGCGAAGGTGTGAGTACCTACAGCGCCGTGCGTAGCGCCTTCCGGACTGCCCCTGCCGTGACTCCGTAAACCAGGTGAGAAGCCAGCCCATACAGATGAGATGAGGCGGGGCTTTCGCTGGGCTTGCCTGACAGGCCCAGAGCCGGTACTACAACTTCATCAGCCCCCGCAAAAAGCACGCTGCCGAAACCAAGTCCGCTGAGCAGATCATGACGACGAAGGTCTCGCGGGCCGACTTCCACAAGCGCACCGTAGATCGCACCCATGCCGGTGCCGAAAGCGTAATGAATTATTGGCCCGGCTTTCTTCTTTTCGTCGCGGGAAATGCGATGCCTAGCGAGTTCCGCCAATTTACCCGCCGCCTTCATGGTCGCATCCTCTTTTTCAGCCTCGGATTGCTTTGAAGACGAATCGTGGCCGCCGTTGTGGGTAAGCTTCTCCGAAGCTTTGCTCCACAGATTTTGAAACTGAGTCATTGCAATCGTGCCCGCCAGTCCTGCTGCAGCACCAGCCAGAGCACCTTTCCAGACGCTTCTCTTCGCCATTCGCATTCTCCCTTCGCCAGAACTTAAGATGCGAGGTTCGAGAAGCGGGAAGGATGAGAATTTTCATTGGCGCGAAGCATAAGTAGCTGAATTTTCCTTAATGGAGTGATATCTCCTGTTTGCCGGGGTGCAATGGCGACCGTTGCCTATTCCAAATAAAATCGCCCGTAACGCCCGGCGCAAGCGTGATCTCAGCCGTTAACCTGGTACCAACGCGATCGTATTCGACTTCAATCGTTCCCTTCGGAGTGGGCATGGCGGCATTTACGTGCGTCAAATTGCCGAGGTGAGGCTCGATCAGCACGGCCTCAAATCCCGGTTTCGCAGCATGAATGCCTGCGACCATTGTCAGCAGATCGTAGTTCGGGTGAGCGCTCCAGGCATGGGAATCGGAACGCGTCGGCTCCGGTGACTCTGCCCAGGTGGTCAGGCCGAGCGACATCATTTGCTTCCACGGGTCGAGCAGCTTCAGATAGTCATCTCCCATTCCCGTGTGCTCAACGGCTCGCGCCAGATAGAAGCGAAAGTAATATGTTGCGGCTGTCATCGGAGGAACTACTTGGCCGACAAGGCTTGCGTCACTGCTGGATGGCAAAATCTTCGCCAGCACCATCTTTTGCTTGCTCTTCGGAATTACATCAAGCCACACTCCGAGAATGTTTGCGTGCTGACTGAAATGCTTTTGCGCGGGTGTGTCAGCCAGGAGCTCATATTGCCCATTCCAGCAGGACTTCAGCACTGCCTGTGCAGCGCGATCAGCGGCCGCTCGGTATTTGGCCGCATTTGATGCAGCGCCCGCTGCGTCTTCGAGGTCGGCAGCATAACGCAGAGCTTCGATAAACTGCAGTGTTATTACCGACGAACCTCCATCTTCGTTCTGCGGCGGCGTTCCGGACTCAAAATCTTTCCCCCAGTCAACAAACGGCCACCACGGAATTTTCCCGAGCAGTCCATCTGCTCGCTGCTGATGTAAAAACCAATCGAGGACAGCGCGAGTGCCTTGCAATTGGCCGCGCACAAAATTCCGGTCCCCCCGATATATCCAGAAGTCATGGACCATCCCGACCCAAAGCAACGAAAACGTCGGAATCATCTGCACCAGGGAAGACGGATAACGGCTCTGCGTAAGCCCGTCGGAGATACGCGAATTATTGAAGGCCTCGATGGCCTGGCGCGCCAGACGATCGTCGCCAGCTACAGAGTAAGAGATCAGCGCCTGAATTCGGGTGTCGCCGAGATATTGCAGGCGTTCCCAATACGGCGTGTCCATGTAGGTATCGTGAGCATCGAGGCGTGCGGTCCGCCAGCCGATATCCCACATCTTGCTCAGCGACTGATCGTTGGAATGGAAACGCGCACGCTCAGTAAAGGGAAAAGCTGTGAACCAGGCGCGCAGGGTCTCGATACGGAGCGGCTGGTCTGCGGTGTGTACATCAAGTTGGAGGTAACGCCATGTCCGCCATGCCAACGGCATGAATTCGCATGACAAACATCCGCCAGGGAGAAATTCGTCGTGAAGACCTACGATGTGCTTGCCTTCAATCTGGTTGCGGTTGCCCTTCTGCCCGCTTGCGTCAACCAAAGCTTCAGCATAAGTAATGCGCACTGTCGAGCCCGCTCCGCCGGCAACCTTGAGATCGGGATAGGCGGTGGTCAACTCTGAATTATCGAGAAGTATAAAGGCGACAGTGTTGGGCGGAATTGTCAATCCTGCGGCGGGAAAATCGGAGGGAACTTGAACTCCAACGGATCGCACAACGTGACCCGCAGGAACAAGTTTCATTTCCATGGCTGGTAGTGGATCGGGTACAAGCCACCAACTGTTGTGAGAATCGGCTTCGCCTCGCAAAGAAGCCGGACTCAGTGTCGCGGCCTCCTGCCATTTCTTGTCGGAAATCGAGGCAGATTCCCAGTTCCAGTCGAATGCAGCTCCATCAAGCCGCTCTCCGGGTTCGGCGGCATAGTAGCCCGGCACATCGGGAGAAAGCGTAGTAATAGCATTTTCCTGTCCAACTTCCCACGAAGAATCCGTATCTGCAACGTGTTCGACTTCGCCCTGGCCGTGGACCAGAAACCCTATGCGGTCGCTCACTTGGGCCAAAGCTGCATGGCTACCGAAGTTCCACACCGTCGAGGCCAGAATGTTTCGCCCTGCACGAAGCATCGGTGCAATGTCATAGGTTTCATAGCGCCAATGCTTGAGATCGCTGCGGCTGGGCCCGCTGCCGACGCGCTGCTGATTCACATAAAAAACAAATTGATTGTCGGCGCTCACGTCCACCAGGAAGTGTTCGGGCTTTGTGGGTAGGTCGATAATCTTGCGGAAATGCAAAACCGCCTGGTCGCGGGCGGGCGCACTCGCGGCAGTGATCCATTGGGCCGTCCACGGCTTATCGGATATTTGCGCTACGACTGGCGAAGCTACTGCCGCGATCAGTAAGACAAGAATTTTGTGGTTTCGCATGAGGCAGTAAATAGTAGCCGAAGTTATCGCGAAGTGGACGTTGGAATCCGACAAGGTGCATAATTTCGGCCATGATCAAACGTAGAGACTTTCTTCGCACCACGGCAGCGGCCTCCGGACTGGCTTTCGCTCGAAGGTTCTCCTCGCTGGCTTCCGCGCAGACAAGTTCCGGCGCAACGATTGAAGTTCTTATGAATGAGCCTCTGGGAGTGATCTCGCCGGAGATCTATGGTCACTTTGTCGAGAACCTGAGCGGCGTTGTGTATGACGGAGTGTGGGTCGGAGAAGACTCGAAGGTCCCCAACATAAAAGGCATTCGCAAGCGCCTGGTGGATGAAATGCGCAAGATCAAACCGGCGATCGTACGCTTTCCCGGCGGCTGTTTTGCAGACAGTTATGACTGGCGCGATGGCGTCGGCCCAGTGGAAAAGCGGCCTCGCCGGACAAATTTCTGGTTTGGCGGCGAGAAGCCGGGAGCCATGGAAGCCCACCGCTATGATCCCAACCGCTTCGGTACAAATGAATTCGTGGAGTTCTGCCGGTTGATTGGTGGGCAGCCTTACCTGGCAGCGAACCTGCGCAGTCTCCCGGCGGAACAGTTCTACCGCTGGGTGGAGTACTGCAACTCGCCGGCGGGCAGTACCACTTTGGCGGACGAGCGCGCCGAAGCTGGCTTCAAGGAACCGTTCAATGTCCGCTATTGGGGCGTGGGCAACGAGTCATGGGGATGCGGCGGCAATTTTACCGCGCAGGAATACGCGGTGGAGTACCGGCGCTTCACGGCGTGGGTTCCCGGATATCAGGGGCCGCTGTCGTTCATCGCCTCCGGACCTAATGACGACACGTGGTCGTGGACTCGCGGGTTCCTCGAAGAGATTACGCGCAAAGGAAAGGGCGAGATCCGCGACATTTTCGGATTGGCGCTGCATTACTACGCGTGGAACTTGAGCCGTGGAAAAACCCACGACTGGGTACAGGGTAAAGGCGATGCCGTCAACTTCGACGCGACCGACTGGTATGAACTATTGCAGCAGGGCGATGTCATGGAATCGCTGATTACTGGACACTGGCAAGTCATGGGCGAGTTTGACCCTGAGCATCACATCAAGCTTGTGGTGGACGAATGGGGGCCTTGGTACAAGGATGGCAGCGCGCTCACCCTTACCGACCAACTTGAACAGTTGCCGACTTTGCGCGACGCAGTCTTCAGCGGGATGACGCTCGACACCTTCAATCGGCATCCCGACAAAGTGTCGATCGGGTGCTGTGCGCAGCTGATCAATTGCCTGAACAGCCTTTATCTCGCGCATGAAGAGAAGTTTTGCGTAACACCGGTCGGCCATGTGTTCGGCATGTACGCGGCACACCAGGGGGGCCGGAGCCTGCGCACTGAATTTCTGGCTCCAGAGATTTCATATGACCGCGACGGCAAACCAGCGTCATTCTGGGGGTTGAAAGGCGCTGCTTCCCTTCACGACAAAATGCTGGTGCTTACGGCAGTAAACCCTGATACGGCGAAACCGATGCAGACCGAAATCAATGTACGCGGCGCGAGTGTGAAGTCGGGAACCGCGATAGTGCTAAGCGCTCCCGACATCCATGCCCGGAACACGTTTAAACAACCGGATACGCTGGTGCCGAGATCGGCGACTGTCACGGTGCGCGGGGGTGATGTGAGATTCGATTTCCCGCCCGCCTCGGTAGTGAAGTTGGAACTGGAATTGGTTTAAGAATTCAATTCCGCACCGTCACAAATGATGGCGAAGTTTCAGGGTTCTGCTTCTGTAACTTTCACAATCTGGTCAGCGGAGACGTTGTGCAAGGTCTGCACAATCCCTGACGGCCAACGAATCTCGACTGAGCTTGCTTTGCTGTCGGGACCCAAACCGAAATCCACCGGGCCGTCGCTTGAAGACGCATAGCCGACGCTGGTGGTCATGTGGTTGTACTGGGTGCCCACGGTCTTGCTCACAACCTTGATCCTCGTACCAATGCCGTCACGGTTGCTTTTGGTGCCGTGCAGAGAAATTTGCAACCAGTGATTGGTGTTCTGGCTGCCGTTCATCCAGATTTCAGCGTCCCTGCCCAGCGCGGTCGCGACGACATCGATTCGTCCATCACCGTCGAGGTCGGCGAAAGCACAACCGCGGTGCCGGGCTTTCGGAGATGCCAGCCCTGCTTCGTCGGTGAGCGACTGCCACTTTCCGGAGTCTCCGAGATTGCGAAAAATAAAGTTGCTCTGCTCGGCAGGCTGCCCTGGCATCGATCGAGACTCGACATGTCCGCCGGTCACGAACAGGTCCTTCCAGCCGTCATTGTCAAAATCGTAGAGCCCCGCGCCGAAGCCCGAAAGCGGTCGGCTCAGGTCACGCATGCCACTTGGAGTAGTTACTTCTTTGAATTCACCTTTGCCGGTGTTCTGAAAAATTGGAAACGTCTGATTGGGCAAAGCCACGAAGACGATGTCGGGGAAGCCGTCGTTGTTATAGTCGCGAAAATCGAGGCCCATGCCGGATACAAAGCTTCCATCTTCAACTAGCGCGACGCCGGTTTCAAAAGCTACCTCTTCGAACTTGTTACCGACATCGTGAAAGAGCGAATTGTAAGACGCGTCGTTGGTGACGAAGAGATCGGGACGACCGTCGCCATCGTAATCTGCCATGCCGACGCCCATGCCTTTGCCAACATGCTCACGAACGCCCCAAGTTTTTGAAACGTCGCGAAATGTGCCGTTGCCGTTATTCAGAAAAAGCTGGTTGGGTTGGCCTTTGTAAAACTTGGGATGGCAATAGTCGGTGACGCCTTCGTAGGCGCAAAGCGCCTTGTCGGAGTATTCCCACTGCATGTAGTTCACGACAAAGAGATCGAGCAAGCCGTCATTATTTACGTCCGCCCAGACAGCCGTGATCGCCCAGAGCGGACCGTACTGCGGATCGGGACGATTCAGGCTCGCGTCCAGGTCAGACTTCATCGTGACGTCGCTAAATGTGCCGTCGCCGTTGTTGTGATAAAGCGTGCTGTGGTGCAGGCCGGCGACGAACAGGTCGGGATGC
This sequence comes from Terriglobales bacterium, assembly GCA_035493765.1. Taxonomy (GTDB): domain Bacteria; phylum Acidobacteriota; class Terriglobia; order Terriglobales; family Acidobacteriaceae; genus Gp1-AA145. Next base: position 14,592 of record DATJHT010000149.1, on the reverse strand, counting down.
CCGTCATTGTCGTAATCGGCAGCGGCAACGCCCATGTCATAACCGGAACCGGCCAGACCGGCGGCATCAGTAACATCGGTAAAGGCGCCGTTGCCATCATTGCGAAAAAGACGATTACGATATTTGCGATCATCTTTTTTCAGCGTGGCAATATTGGCACCATTGGTGAAAAAAATGTCGGGCCGTCCGTCACTGTTGTAATCGAAGATGGCGACTCCGCCGGGCATGGTCTCAGGGGCATTGCGGGCCTGGGTTTCGTTGTTCTCAAGCCGGGACGGGAGGGTCTTCAGTTCGAAAAGAATTGGTGACGCGGCAGGAGCGGCGTTGAGCAGGAGCGTGCCCATAAGTAGACATGCGAGCAGAAATAGGAGGCCGAAGGGCTTGAGCATTGGGCAAAAAAAGAGAGTGGCCGAAGCCACTGGTGATTCTAACGCGGCAGCCGCCCTTGAAGTGGTAGATTAGCCGGTGCAGCGATTGTGAATCTTGGGAGGACCCGGATTGCCAGCTCGATTTTCGCGAAGAGACTTCATGTTCCGTGCCGGCGCGTTTGCCGGCATGGCTATGTATGGGATGCAGGCCTGGGGCGAGATTTTGAAATCACCATTCCGTATCGCCGTCATCAATGACGAGATTACACAGGACTTCGGCCGCGCTTGCGAAATTGCCGCGCGCGACTTCGGCATGCAGTGGATCGAGCTGCGCGGCATGTGGAACAAGAACATCGTCAATCTGGACGACAAGGAAATTGCCGAAGCCGGACGGATTCTCAAAAAGTATCAACTGCACGTGACCGACATTGCCAGCCCGCTCTTTAAATGTGACTGGCCGGGTGCGCCGAAATCCAAGTTCAGCCCCACGTCCCCCCAGTTCGGCGCAGATTTCACGTTCGATCAGCAAGGCGACGTTCTAGAGCGCAGCATTCGCCTGGCAAAGGCATTCGATACCGACCGGGTGCGTTGCTTTGATTTTTGGCGACTTGACGATGCCGCGCCTTTCCGCGCCGCGATGAATGCGAAACTGCTCGATGCCGCAAAACAGGCCGGAAAACGAGGCATTACGCTGGTGCTCGAGAATGAAGGCGCCTGCAACACCGCAACCGGGGCAGAGGCGGCAAAGCTCCTGGCGGCCGTGCAGTCTGCAAATCTAATGCTGAACTGGGACCCGGGAAACGCAGCAGGCGCCGGCGAAAAGCCCTATCCCGATGGTTACAGGCTTCTACCGAAAGACAGAATCGGCCACTGCCATTGCAAAGACGCAGCCAAACTTCCGAATGCCAACAAATACGAGTGGGCCGCGATGGGTAAAGGCGTGATTGATTGGGCTGGACAATTTCGTGCTCTCAAGAACGATGGCTACCATTTAGCTGTAAGTCTTGAGACGCACTGGCGTGGTGCGGGGACCGCCGAAGCGTCCACGCGCCAGAGTTGGGCAGGGATGAAAGATGCATTACGAAAGGCCGGAGCGCTGGAGTAGAGCCGGGCTTTGGGCGAATTGGCACTGGAGGATGGCGTATGACGAACAATACACGGCGTGATTTCGTAAAGCAGGCGGCCTGGGGATCGGCGGCACTGCTGGCATTGCCCACAGCACGCGTGCTGGGCGCGAACGATCGTGTTCGCGTTGGAATGATCGGTGTCGGAGGACGTGGGCAGGATTTGTTGAAGCAAGTTTTGGCGGTTCGGAATGCCGAACTGGTCGCGATTGCTGATATCTACACGCGAAGACATGATGAAGCGAAACGGATGGCGCCCGGCATTCAGACTCTCGACGATCATCGCCGGCTCTTGGGGATGAACGACATTGACGCTGTCATCGTCGCCAGCCCGCTGCATCTGCATGCGAAACATTTTCTAGACACAGTTGCGGCTGGCAAGGACCTCTATTGTGAGAAGACGATGACGTGGTCGATTCCCGAGGCCGAGCAGTGCCTGGCCGCGAGCAAAAAATCGGATCGCGTAATACAGATTGGATTGCAGCACGAAAGTTCGGGCGCATTGGCCGACACAAAGAAATGGATCCACGATGGAATGGTCGGCAAAGTCACGCAGGTGGAATCCTGGATGAGCCGTAACACGCCCCACGGGAAAGGACAGTGGGTGCGCGAAGTGCCGCCTGATTGCACGCAGCAGAATGTGAACTGGGACGCATTTTTGAACGGCCGGCCGGAACGAAAATTCGATCCCTATAAATTCATTAACTGGCGGCTGTTCTGGGAATTCTCCGGCGGAAATGTGACAGAAAACATGGTGCACCAGATTGCCTGGATCATGAGCGCGCTCGATCTTCCTTTGCCGAGCGCGGCCTACATGTCGGGCGGCGTGTTCTCAGAGAAAGATGGACGCGAGGTTCCTGACACCATCGCAGTCACGTTGGATTTCCCTGAAACGACGGTGACCTGGCAATCGACATTCAGCAACAGCCGCTACGGATTGGGCGAGCACATTCTGGGAAGCGACGGGACCATCGAGCACATCGCGGGAGCAACAGACATGGTCAGCGGGCGCTCAGAGGAAACAATACGTTATCTGCCTGAGAAGCTGAATCGGCCGAGTGGCGCGGCAATTAATGGCGAAACCGAAGACCAGAATCACATGGCGAACTGGATCGACTGCGTTCGCAGCCGTAAAACTCCTAATGCACCGGTAGAGATCGGATACCGGTCTGCAGTCGCGGCACACATGGCAAATATGGCTTACAGAGAGAAGAAGCGCGTAACCCTGGAGATCGCGAAGGCAGCAAGCGCCTAAACTGCAGCTGCCTGCTCCCGTCTTTTCGCCTGAATTTCTATATAGACGTTTACCAACGATACCGCCGCTGGCGTCACGCCGGGGATGCGGGACGCATGACCAAGTGTGCGTGGGCGAACTTTCGTCAGCTTCTCCTGCATCTCGCGCGAAAGCCCGCTGACAGACGAGTAACTAAACCACTCAGGTATGGCCCTCTGCTCGGCTTTTTTCAGGCGATCAATGGCGCGCTGCTGCTGTTGGAGATAGCCTTCGTATTTGATCTCGGTTTCAACGGATTTCAGTTCGTTGCGGAGGGACGAAGGGAGAGAACCGTAATCTTTCGCTAGTCGTTGGTCGTGGTCGAGTGCTTGTGGGAAAAAAGCTGGAGCGAGGCCGCGCAACACAGGAACCAATTGCTCAATCGTGACCTCGGGCCGCTTAAGGAATTGGGCGAGCGACTGCCCGAGGGCGGAGGTTAGTTCGCTCTCAAGCATCGCCGCGGCTAGCTTCGTTTTCTCCAGCAGTGCCTTCATTTGCTCCTGCCGCGCTTGCTTGGCGAGGAACTCTGCCCAGGCCTCTTCCGAAATCAAGCCGATGCGACGACCGTGAGGAGTCAGACGGCGGTCAGCATTGTCGATGCGCAGGTGCAAGCGAAATTCGGCGCGCGAAGTGAACATGCGGTAGGGCTCGTTTGTACCTTTGGAGATCAAGTCGTCAATCAAGATCGCGGTGTACCCTTCAGAGCGATCGAGCACCAGTGGCGGTTCGTTCTTCACTTTGAGAGCGGCATTAATACCCGCCATCAGGCCCTGACAGGCAGCCTCCTCGTAACCCGACGTGCCATTGATCTGGCCCGCAAGGAACAAGCCAGCGATTTTTTTCACTTCCAGCGCTCGTTCGAGTTCAGTGGGATCAATGGCATCGTACTCGATGGCGTACCCGGGGCGGAGCATCTCGGCGGTTTCGAGTCCCGGCACAGATTTCAGAATTTCAAGCTGCACTTCGACTGGCAGCGACGTGCTCATCCCGTTGACGTAAATTTCGTGGGTGTTCAAGCCCTCGGGCTCGAGAAAAAGCTGGTGCGTGGTCTTGTCCGGAAACTTGACGATCTTGTCCTCGATCGATGGGCAATAGCGGGGGCCAATAGACTGAATCTGGCCGCTATACATGGGAGAGCGGTGCACGTTTTCGCGGATGATGCGATGCGTTTCCGGCGAAGTCCACGCAATGTAGCACGGCACTTGCGAATCATGGTGTGCGACCCGCCTAGTGCGAAAGCTGAAGGGGGTGGGATCGGTATCGCCGGGCTGAATTTGGAATTTGGACCAGTCGATGGTTCGGCCATCGAGGCGGGGCGGGGTTCCGGTTTTGAGACGGCAGCCTCGGAGACCCAGATTCTTGAGCGCTTCGCCGAGAAGGACCGCGTTCGGTTCTCCTGAACGTCCGGCGGGATATTGTTGCTCTCCGCAGTGAATCAGGCCATTGAGAAAAGTGCCCGTCGTGATGATGACAGCCTGAGCGCCGACGGTGCGTCCGTCGCGAAGGCGGACGCCCAGGATGCGTCGTCGGTTCTCAATGTTATTGATCGTTGGTAGTAGGTCCCTGCCAATATCCTGTGCTTCGCAAGTTTCGCCCGACGAATGACGACCAACGACCGACGACGGGTTCTCCAAAATCAAATCTGCAACTTCCGCTTGCTTGATCTTCAGGTTCGGTTGCGACTCGAGCATTTCGCGCATCTTGAGGCGATAAGCCTGTTTGTCGCACTGCGCGCGGGGCGACCAGACGGCCGGGCCACGTGAAGTGTTCAACAGGCGAAACTGAATTCCAACAGCATCGGTGATTTCGCCCATGATGCCGCCCAGGGCATCCACCTCTCGGACGAGATGGCCTTTCGCAATGCCTCCAATCGCCGGATTGCAGGACATTTGAGCAATGAGATCAACATTGAGGGTGTAAAGAGCAGTCTTCAGACCCATCCGGGCGCAAGCCACGGCGGCCTCGCAGCCAGCGTGTCCAGCCCCCACGACAACTATGTCGAATTGTTCGGTAAATTGCATCCCTGAGATTATGAAGAGCTCGGCGAGGTCCCTCGCTCTGCTCGGGATTTCGGCGCGCGGCTCAGACGCCGCGTAAACGCCTCAACCGCGCAGCCAGCGTGTCCAGCCCCCACGACAACTGTGTCGAATTGTTCGGTAAATTGCATCCCTGAGATTATGAATAGCTCGGCGAGGTCCCTCGCTCTGCTCGGGATTTCGGCACGCGGCTCAGACGCCGCGTAAACGCCTCAACCTCGCAGCCAGCGTGTCCAGCCCCGACGACAACTATGTCGAATTGCTCGGTAAATTGCACGCTCGTTATATTTTACAGGCCTAAAGGCTTTTCGCCACGGAGGCACAGAGACGCGGAGAAGGCGTCTTACTTTCGGGGGACGTCTGAAAAACTCGCCCCTTGCCAGGTGTTGGACGGAAAGTACCAATCGCTGACGCCAGCTTCATGGTTGTTGCCGCCAGAGCCGTATTCGATCTCCGAATTGCGCCAGTAATCGAAGCCGACCTGGAGTAGCGCGCCCCTCGAAATCTTTGCTCGGATCGTCACCGTGCAACCTTCGAGATGGCCTGAAGGAATGAGCACCCGAGGCGAAGCTGCCCAGAAATGCCAGACGCGATTTGGATTCTGGCCGACGCGGAGTATCACCCCATCGTGGTTGCGGGAGTAAGCAAGCGGGATCGGTTCATGGTCGTCGGTCCCAAACCACGGAAAGCGGCGATAAAGCCCGCCTCTGATGGCGGCCGAGTCGTCGTTCAATACCACAGCCATCCCGTTCACGCGGCAGGTCAACTGCGTGCGCTGGATTTCTACCTTCGCATGTTCATAACCGGGGACGCGCGTGTCGGCAATAGCGATGGCCCACAGCATTGCCGATGTAAATTCGGGCGGCTTGCCGACAGGATTGACGTAACCGCGCTTGTAGCGAACTTCCAGCGGAATTCCGGGATTGCTCTCTGCCAGGCAAATAGCGCAAAGCACCAGAACTGAGACGAAGCGCACGAGCAATCGTCGCACGAGCGCGACCGATGTAATGAAGTTTTCAGAGGATATTGTGATCGTATTCCCGAATCGGGCAAGTACTTGCCCCGCAGAATGGACAGAATATCTTCACCACGCGTCCAAAAGGACACAGAGTTCCAATGCGCAGCGTCCCTGCAGTGCGCATCATTGCGCGGGAATACTTTCCACAGTTGCCATGAAGGTTTGTTCTTCGTACTATTGATTCTCACCGGAGAAGCCAATGACCACACAAGAATTTGTCACCGAACTTGATGCCCGCATCGCGAAGTACGATCTGCTCTGCCATCCTTTCTACAAGGCGTGGGCTGCCGGCGAATTGAGCCGCGAGGATCTGCGCGAGTATGGCCGCGAATATTATCACCACGTCGATGCATTCCCTTCTTATCTGAGCGAATTTGCGGGGCGAACTGAGTCAATCTCGCTTCGTCGAGCTGTGCTGGCAAATCGCGACGAAGAGATAGGAGCGGATGGCGCTCCTTCGCACGCCGAGCTCTGGCTGGACTTCATCGAAGGCATGGGTGGCGAAAGAGATGGTGCCAGTAAACCGGTACTCCCCGAAATAGGGCAGCTGGTAAGTTCATTTCATCAGGTTTCACGCGAAGGCGCGCCGGAAGAAGCGCTGGCTGCTTTTTATGCTTACGAGTCTCAGGTTCCGCGCGTCGCAGCCGAGAAGGCTCGTGGTTTAAGAGAAATGTACGGCGCCGATGAGAAGACTTGCGGGTACTTCACTCTGCACACGACTGCTGACGTTTATCACTCTCGCGTGTGGAAGAATCAGCTGGCCAGACTAGTACAGAACGATTCCGCCGCCGCCCGCGCCCTGAATGCCGGCGAGAAGGCGGCTCAAGGGTTGTGGAATGCTCTGGACGGCATCGAAGCCGCGCGCCTGGCAAGAGTTGCATAAGGCAGCGCCCGTTAATAAGCCCGCAAAAAGAAATAAGTAGTCATCACGCAACCGACGGCGATCACGAAGCTGCGGACCCATTTCTGAGGCAGCCGAAGCGAGTAGCGGGCGCCGAAGTAGCCACCTAGTGAGGCTCCAACAATCATTACAATCGCCTGCCGCCAATAGACGGCTCGCGAGGCGATAAAAACAATTACCGCAATTCCGTTGGTAGCGCTGCTGAGCACAATCTTTAATGCATTCATCTCGTGGATATCGGCCATGCCAAATGCCGTGAGCATGGCCAGCATCACGATTCCCATACCCCCGCCGAAGTAGCCGCCGTAAACGGCAACCATCAACTGGAAAACCGAAGCCAGCACGATGGATTTGGTGCTGAGCTCCGGAACGGCTTGGTTGGGGCGAATCAGCTTACGCCCGAAAATAAACAGCAGTGTTGCCGCGAGCATCAGCCAGGGCAGAACTCGAAGGAAAGTTTGTGCCGGCGTGTGCAGCAACAGGATCGCACCTGCCGTTCCGCCAACCAGGCTCACGCCCACTAGCGTAAACAAGACCGCGCGTCGGACCTTCAAGTGATGACGGAACGCTCCGCCGCTGAATGCAAGGCCTGTCCACAAGGCAACCGTATTCGTGGCATTCGCGGGAACTGCTGGAACCCCGGTGAAAAGCAAAGTGGGAAAAGAAATAAAGCTGCCGCCGCCGGCGACGGCATTCATCGCACCGGCGAATACAGCCGCAAAAAACAACAGAATTGCGTTAGGGAGATCGAAGTGTGGCAGCAAGTAGTTAAAGATGTGGAGCTCTGCTTCCGAGCTTCAAGGAATTCTCGGAGGGACTGAGGCAGCAGAAAAAGAAAAAGCGCGGAAAAATTCCGCGCTTTGCCTTCCAACAATGCTTTCTAGGTTCCGTACGCGGTCGAGGGCGACTGGCCTTCCGAAAATTTGTCCTTCACCCGTCCACTGAATTCCTGCACCTTGTTTGAGATAGTCCCGCGCGTTTCTTCGCCGCTGGCCGGGGCCAGCAACATACCGACGCCTACTCCTACCCCGACTCCGATCAGCAAGGTAGCAACCGTGCTGAGGCCATGGCCATCTTCGCCACGAATCGCTTCTGACGCACGGCTCACGCGCCGTGATGCTTCGCCATAAGTATCGCGGGCACGATCGGTCAAATCATCTGCTCCTTCTGAGAGCCGGCTGCGAAGGGAATCCAGCAGATAAACGCTGGTGCCCAGCAGCACATTCCACAACAGGTTTTCTTTACGCATTCTCATTTTTTTACGCCTCCGCCTAAATTTGTGCACTTATCAAGATGCCGGGGCATCCGGTGCGGTTGGTAGCTTTTCAACAGAAGTCCATCATTATGCCCAGAGAGCTATTTTTTCTTGCCGGTGAGTTGCTGGATCAGTTCAGCCTCGCGCTCGCGATAGGGCGTTCCGTCAGCATGGAAAACCTCATGGAACCAGACCGGAGGCGGTTGCAACACATAGGGCTTTTCCCAAGAATCCCAGGGTAGGTAAGTCTGCGATTTTCCCGCGACCAGGCCCCAGTTGATGGCAGCGACGTTGTGCTTCTTGGCGATGGGCAGAATGGTGTCGAAAGTACTGCCCATGGGGCGCGCCATGAACTCGGTGCAGAGAACCGGGCGCTTGTACTGTTCCAGCCAGACAACGTGTTGCTCAAAGTCTTCAGGCCAGCTGTAGTTGTGGAACGAAATTACATCGGATTGTTCCAATTGCACTCGTCCAATCGGATCCAGCTTCTCTGGAGATGACCAATCGCCGATCCACAGGCCGCTGGTCAGTGGCTGCGTCGGATGGGCTGAGCGCGCCCAAGTAAATACCTTTGGCAGCAATGCCAAAACCCGCTCTTGTTTATCCTTCGGTTCAATCTTTCCGTAGGCACCCCCGTTGGTATTCGATGGCTCATTCCACACGTCCCAGGCCAGCACGCGAGGATCTTTGGCGAACGCGCCGACTACACCTTCCACATACGCGCGCAGGCGCGGTTCCTGCGAAGGATCTTCTAATGCCTTGGCGCCCGGGCTCTGCACCCAGCCGGAATTGTGCACTCCGGGAATCGGAGGATGCTGCGGCCCAAGCTTCGGATTCGGGTCCCAACAGGAGTCGAACAGCACGAGAACTGGACGAATGTGATGCCGCGATGCGATTTCAAGAAAAGTATCGAGCCGCTTCTGAAAGCCTGCCGAGTCCTGCTGCCAGAGCAGGTCATGCAGAAACACGCGCATGGTGTTCATACCAATACCTTCGGCCCAGCCCAACTCCTTGTCTATTTCCCCCGGATCGAAGGTCTCGGCCTGCCACATTTCGAGCTCATTGATCGCATTCGACGGAAGGAAGTTGCTGCCGACCAACCAGGGTTGATGCTGATACCAATCATTGGCCTGGGATTCGCTCCAGCGGGACCCTCCGGCTTGGGCTGCAGCAGAAACAGTCAGAGTAAGACAAAGGATGAAAGCAAAAATGCGCATTAGGTTCCTCCGGAGATAAAGTACGACGTAGGCGGCTCGCTGAAAGCCTCAAACCGCGCGGTTCGGAGTGTCTCCGGAAAACGTGTTCTGAGTCAAATACTGTTTCAGGCAGCGTACACACGGAGTGTAGCCCTCGCGCTCGGCTTCACGGGCGGAAACGCTGCGCAGGTGCGCCTCAGCGGGAATATATGTGCAGCCGGCCACATGGAAGACCTTGCCGTCGGGATAGATCAGCACCGTCATGTCCGGGGGCACGGCGCTCGCTCTCTGGGCGTGCGGAGAGCGCAATTGAGGTACGCGACCAGAAGACCGCGCGGCCTCGAATCCACCGACGACCAGAACAGAGGCGGCCGCCGCAACCATCCATCCGAAGAATGTTCTGCGGCTGGGGTGCATATCTTCTTCCAGCCGGCGGTGCAGGCGATAACTGTAGCCTAGCGGCACGGACACCATGCTCTCGTCGCCATACAATTTGACCACGTTGCGTGTGCCTTCCAGTATCGAGGTGCAACCTTTGCAGCCGCGGAAATGCTCGTCCATAGCGGCACGCAACTCAGGCCTTACGTCTTCTTCGAGATAGTTCGAAACCTCGCGCCAGACCTCTTCGCAACTGACTACCATGGTTTCGTCCCCTTTCCGAACGCCTGGCTCAGCCATGCGCCGCCCAATCCCGGAGAAAGCAAGTCGCGCAACATGAGCCGCGCGCGCAAAAGGCGCGTCTTCACGGAAGCGGTTGAGATTTTTAACGCTGCCGCCGTTTCTTCAATACTGAGGTGCTGCATGTCGCGCAGCACGAAGACGTCGCGATAAATCTGGCCTAGCGAGGCCAGTGCTTCGGCCAGCTTTTCGCGAACTTCTTTCCGTTCCAGAGTCTCCGAAGGGATCTCGCGCCAATCGGCGAAATCGCGCGGTACGTAGTTGCCGGAATCGTCCTGACGATCGGCAATCGGCTCGATCAACTCCGGATGCTGTTTTCGTCTGCGCATGCGCGCCTCATTGATCGCGATCTGGATGAGCCAGGTGCTGAATTTCGCCTCCGAACGAAACTGCTTGATATAACGGAAAGCCTTCAGCACCGCTTCCTGGGCTGCATCTTCCGCGTCGGCTTCGTTTCGCAAAATGGCGAATGCAGCCGCATAAACCCGGCGCTCGTACGGCTGAATCAGTTCGTAGAAGAGCTCGCGCTCGCCGTTCTGAATACGCGCGATCAGCGCGGCTTCGTTCCCGGGTTGCGGCGAAGCCGCTTGCGAAGTTGCTGCTTCCTGCATCAGCCCTCTTCAAGTGAAAATGCAACAACCCGCTTAGTCGGCCCGGTAATCCGGATCCTTCTTCCATCCTGTCAGCATGGAAATGAAATTGTTCCAGCCATGCAGGATGACCATGATCAAATGCCCGAACACAAACGCGATCAGCGCCCACATGATGATGAAGTGCCACAGCCGCGCGTAATGAAAGCCGCCCATCAGCCATGCCAGCCAGGAGAATTGCACCGGCTTCCAGATGGCAAGGCCGGTCAGTACCGAGAGCACTCCGAGCACGATGGCCGACGTGTAAGCATGCTTCTGCAGCGGGTTGTACGCTTCTTTCGCCTGAGGCTTGGGGCCGAAAAAGAAATAATGCCGTACCATCGGCCAGACACCGGGAACATCGTGGGGGACGAACAAAATCTGCTTATAGTTCCCGCTGAAAAGCTGGTAGCCGACGTACACAAGCCCGCTGACGATGTAGATCCACATGAACGTCAGGTGCCATTGCAGCGCGCCGCCCAGCCAACCACCGATGGCGAGTGACTTCGGCCAGTTGATCAAATCTTCCTGCGGAATTTTGGCGCCGAAGCTGGGAAAAGCGCGAAAGATCTGCAGCCCGCTGCCGATCATGACAAACAGCGCGACCGCATTGACCCAGTGGCACAAGCGCACGATGAACGGATGCTCGTATACGGCCTGGGTGATCTCGCCGTTTTTCGTCTCTTCGATTTCAACTACTCGCGTCGCCATGGCGTTTGTCGATTCTTCGATTGGTAGAACTACAGTCCGTAAAAATTCGAGTAGCCCTGGTCTTCCCAGTAACCGACCTTCTCCAGCACATTTGTGACCTTCAAACTGGTGAGATATTTTGCCTGCTTGTAACCGATTTTGGTCGGAATTTGCAGACGCAGCGGCGCGCCGTGCTCGCGCGTCAGCGGCTGCCCGTACATCTCATAACAAAGCAAGGTTTGCGGATGCAGCGCCGTCGCCATGTCGAGCGACTCGTAATATTCGTCGGCGCATTGCACGGCGATGAATCTTGCAGTCGTATCCGCGCCAATCATTGCCAGAAAATCCGACAGGCGCGCGCCGCCGAAGTTACCGATCACGTCCCATCCTTCGACACAGACGTGACGGGTATTCTGCGTGATCTTGGGCAGAGCCTGAACCTGCGCCAGCGAGTAATTCCCTGCCCTCTGGACGGCGCCGCCGACGTCGATGCTCCAGTGATCGAGATCGACTTCGGGATCGTCCACGTCGTAGTCGTTAATGGGAAATTTTTCGAAGGCAGTCAGTTCGGTGGTGGCAAATGTCGGCGCGAGATGCCCGCGGCGGAAGAGTAAAGACGCGGCCCAGTCGCTGAAGCCGAGTCCGGCTTTCAGTAAAGGCGCCTGGAATTTCGGAATGGCAAACGCACCGAGAGCAATCACCGGAGTGAGTTTAAACAGCTCGCGCCGGCTGACGCGCTTGAACTTTCTGCTTTCAATTCGTGAATCCATAGGCGGCTTCGCGTGGACGCGTTACAACCCCTGTAAGATTCCGGGTATAAAGGAAAGTTACACTTCGCGCTTATTATAGGTTGTGACTATCACCCGACGTTACAGCAAATTGCAGCTGAGAATATGGGACAGGTGAACTAGAAGAGCGGAGAATGTTTCACCGTGTGCTCAACAATGCCTCCACAACTGCCGACGTGGTTATAATTCCGAGAAGTGGCGTCAATCACTAGACCCTCCCGCGGAAATGCGCGGCCAACAGCTGCGTCAAATTGCGTGACGATCTGCGCGCTGGAACAATCCTCTACTCGGCTATAATGCACCGACTGATTCTATTCGCCGGAGGATTTGAGCATGAGATACGTTCGCCTCAGACTATGCCTATTAGGGTTTCTGACGTTAACCTCGCCAATGTTTGCTCAGAATGAGCAACCAGCAAAGCCGCCGGCGCAATTAGCCCCAAAAACTGTTCCCAGTCAGGTGCAGTTGTTCATTCCTTATAAGCAATATTCACAGGAAGAGAACCAGCGCATTTTGAAACTGTATGAGCCGCTGCGAGTCTCTGATGTGTCTGATGGCATGGACACAGTTGGTCTGCAGGACATCGGTATTGTCGATGAATCCATCCGGCCCCTCTGGAAAGACACCGAAAATTTTACTCATCGCATCGTCGGGATCGCGGTCACTGCCCGCTACGTTCCCACCAACAAACGACTGGCAAAAACCACCGATAAAGACGTTGAGTATTGGTATGACAACATCACCGGTGAGCCTTATATGGACGCATTGTTCCCGGGGTCGGTGCTGGTGATTGACGCCGAGGGAGACAACGACACTCGCAGTATTGGCTCGACCAACATTCTTGACTGGCAAAAGCTGGGGATGCGCGGTGTCATCACCAGCGGCGGGCTGGCGGACAGCGACGAAATTATCTTTCACAAGGTTCCGGCATACTACAAGAGGATGGGTCGAGGCTTTCGCCCAGGGCGTAACGAAATCGAGTCTGTCAACCGTCCGATTACTTTGGGAGGTGTGCTGGTCCGCCCTGGAGATGTTGTGATGGCCGATGGCGACGGAGTCATCGTAGTTCCACGGGAGCATGCCGAGGAAGTTGCAAAAGCCGCAATGCAGTACCTCGACAATGTCGGGCTGGAGCGGTATCAAAAGACTCAATCAGGCAAGAAGCCGTAAGCAGGTACTGCATCCGGCGATTTACTTTTGGATGTTGAAGTGAAGCCGGGCGCCGTATTTGCCTTCCTCGTTTTCCATCGAATAAAACGAAGCGTCGATTGCGCCAAGCGCTTTAATGGCAATGCCGTGAGTTTTTCCGTCAATCATTCGCTGCAAGACCGTTTTTGAAATCGTCAGATAGGTCTTCGCGCCGTCTCCCGGTGTTACCGGCCAATCGATAATCATTTGGGTATTCAGTACACGGTTGAGCGGTTCGTAATTACAAAAGCTGTCGGTAGTTACGGTGTTCTGATCCCAAATCGGGTCCCCGCCCAGAATCTCGACGACACGAATTAGGCCAAAGTCCTTCACATACTCGGCTTTGCGCTGAATCGAGTACGTCGTCAGTTCCAGCAGGCCATTGTCGGCAACTTTCTTTCCGGCGAATCGACTCAAGTCCCAGCGCAGAATTCCATGGTGACTCTCATCTACGGCAACGAGGTTGATTTTGCCGCGAGTTTTATCCTGAACCGACCAGTCATTCTCGCTGACATCCGTATCGACGAGATCGATCATGCTGTCCTGCGTCACGTTGAGATGCTCTGAAAACTTGCCCACGTCCGCTACCGGCGGATGGTACGGGATCGGATCTCCCCTGTCCGGGCCGGCAGTGGCGGGATCGACCATGTCCACCTTGATGTAATCCACATCTACGCGATATTTCTCCAGACCCCAATCCATAAGCGCCATGTGTGCGAACACCGTGTCTCCAGGGCGAGCATCAAATCCGCGCGTCGTCATGCTGATAACGTGCCAGTTGGTCGTGTCCGCGATGTCGTATTCCATCAGGTTGGCGTCATAATCAGTGCTGCGTTGAGTCGCGACTTGCAGGTTCACCCTCCGTGGCGCGTGGCTCACTCGGATTCGCGCCTCGATACGGAATTCATGCCCGGGCTTTTGCATCAAACTCAGATCCATGTGATCGGAAGCCTTGCGCTCAATCAGCGCCCACCAGATCCCACGCTTGTCCGTAGTAGCATCCACAAAGATTGATGCGTAGCCGTCACCTCCCTGGCGTAAGTCCATGGTGGCAGTACCGTCGCCGGCACGAAAAAGCCATCCCTTGATACCTTCGGGGTCGAGTTGCACAGAAGGACCATCAAAATTGTCGATGAATTGAGCCTGGGCCAGCGCCGTGGACAGTAGAAAGATAGAGAGCACCAACCAATGACTACGCAACATCTCCACCAACGAGGTTATCCGACGCTGAGTAAACCCCAGTAAAGAAATCATGAGTTGCCTTCCCCCACAAACGCAGACCGGTCACAATTGTATTGCGATGCAACTGAAACTGGAACAAGCTCAGCAGGATTGTGATTTTTGTTAGCCATTACGCGACCGGTATATAAAGTTGATACCCCGAGCCCAAAATATCGCATTCACCGTATCGCCAATCGGACGACACTGCGCTACAAACATAAAAATCT
>DATJHT010000148.1:0-6622 GCA_035493765.1 Terriglobales bacterium | reverse complement strand
ATCGCGAACCGCATTGCGCATTACGCGGAAGCCGCCTTCGTGCTCCGGCGCGGGCTGCGTGATGTGGTAGGCGTCTCCAGACATGCCGTAGCCGACAATTTCCGCAATCGGCTTGGCGCCGCGAGCGCGTGCATGCTCCAGTTCTTCGAGAATAAGAATTCCTGAACCTTCGCCGATCACAAATCCGTCGCGGTCGCGGTCCCAGGGGCGGCTGGCTTTCTCGGGTTCGTCATTGCGTGTTGAAAGCGCACGCATGGCGGCGAATCCGCCTACACCCATGGGCGTGATCGCCGCTTCTGAGCCGCCGGCAATCATTACGTCGGCATCGCCGTGCTGAATGATGCGGAAGGAATCACCGATAGAGTGCGCGCTCGTCGTGCAGGCGGTGGCCGTGGCCTCGTTCGGTCCCTTGGCGCCAAAGCGCATGGAGACGTGACCGGCCGCAAGGTTCACAATCGCTGCAGGAATAAAAAAAGGAGAGATCTTGCGCGGGCCCCCTTCCATGAGCGCAGTGTGTTCGCGCTCGATGATGTCGAACCCGCCAATGCCCGAGCCGATGTGCACGCCCACCATCTCTTCATTCTCGGGAGTGACCTTCAGGCCGGACATCTGCACCGCTTCTTCCGCCGCGGCCAGCGCCAGATGAATGAAGCGGCCCATCTTTTTTACTTCTTTTTTTTCGATGAAGTTGAGCGGATCGAAATTCCTGACTTCAGCCGCGATCTGGCAGGCATGCTTCGAGGTATCAAATTGCGTGATCCGGCCCACGCCGCTCTTGCCCGCCAGCAGGTTCTTCCAGGCTTCCTCGGTGTTGTTGCCGACTGCGCAGATCAGGCCAATGCCGGTAACGACAACTCGTCGCACCAGTTACTTACCGCCCTTCGAATGTTTACCGATGTAGTCAATAGCATCCTGGACGGTGCGGATTTTCTCGGCGTCCTCGTCAGGGATTTCGATTTCAAAGGCTTCCTCAAACGCCATGACCAGTTCGACAGTGTCGAGCGAGTCGGCGCCCAGGTCGTCCACAAACGAAGCGCTGGGGGTCACTTCGCCTTCGTCCACTCCCAGTTGCTCGACAATGATCTGCTTCACTTTTTCGTCAACGGCTGCCATGTTTTCCTCGCTCAGATTTAGATGGGACTGCCCGGGGCAAAGGGAAATCCTAACTGCTTGTGGGAGTTGCGGTCAAACGGGCAGCGGGCCACGCCTTCAATATTGGTCGAGATCCGCTCGGCCGGACGGGCGTGGGTCCACACATGGACAGTGAAGACTCCAGCTGATCGGGTTCATGGCGGTGCTAATATCCCGCACACAAAGTTGTCATTTCCCTTTGATGGTTGCAAGATGTGATCCATGCGTGCCGTCATTCAACGCGTGCTTCACGCCCAGGTAAGTGTCGGCGAGGAAATCGTCGGCAAGATCGGCCCCGGCCTGCTGGTTCTGCTGGGCGTCGCCAAGGCTGACACTCAGGCCGATGCAGATTATCTGGCATCGAAGGTTCTCGGATTGCGCATCTTCGACGACGAAAACGGCAAAATGAACTTGTCTCTCGCTGACACACTCGGCTCGGTTCTTGTCGTCTCGCAATTCACACTGTACGGCGACGTTCGCAATGGCAAACGGCCGTCCTTCGATCAGGCTGCGCCTCCGCAACTTGCGAATGAACTCTACGAATATCTCGTCGTGAAGATTCGCGAATCCGGCATTCACTGTGGAACCGGCCGCTTTCAGGCCATAATGCAGGTCGAACTGCTAAATGACGGCCCAGTGACCATCCTGCTGGATTCGACGCGGGCGTTTTGAGCAAGTCCCTGGAGATGTATAGTCTCCGATATATGACTATGGTCGTGATATGATGTACGGCATGAAAGAAATGCCTGCTGGCGTATTCAAGGCGCAATGTCTGGCGGTGATGGACAAAGTACAAAAAACAGGTGAGCCCGTCCTCATCACAAAACACGGTAAGCCGGTGGCCAAGCTCGTTCCCGCGCCGAGCCCGCCCAATAACGTGTTTGGCTATATGGTCGGGAAAGTGAAAGTGGTAGGCGACATTGTCGGACCTGTCACTCCGCTCGATGACTGGAATACTGATTGATCCTGCTCGATACTCACGTGCTAATTTGGATGTCGAGTGATCCGCAACGGCTTTCGAAAGCTGCGAAGCAAGCCATCAGCGAGGCCTATCGGACGACAGGAATCGCCGTTGCCAGCGTTACTCTTTGGGAACTGGCGTGGCTGGCCGAAAATCGCCGCATCCTCGTTTCCAGCAACGTCGAATCCTTCGTACGTGAAACCGTTTCCCGAGTCGCGCTGAAGGCGATGACGCCAGAAATCGCCGCGTGTGCGGTTCGGTTCCCCGAAAACTTTCCGAAAGATCCAGCCGACTGCATCATCGCAGCAACGGCGCTCGCTGAGGGTATTCCGCTTGTGACTGCTGACTCACAGATTCGGCGAGCCCGGGTTGTGACTACGATTTGGTAGCCGATGCCTCAACCCTCGGCAGTTCCAGCCCCAAATAGTCTCTCGCGTTCGCGAAGCAGATGTTCCGCACCATATCCCCAATCAGTTCCATGTCATTCGGCAGCTCGCCTTTGCCGATGTCATCTCCGAGAAGATTGCATAGCACGCGGCGGAAGTATTCATGGCGCGGAAATGACATGAACGAGCGCGAGTCGGTGACCATCCCGATGAACCGCGAAAGCAACCCGACATTGGAAAGCGCGTTGAGCTGTAATTCCATGCCTTCCTTTTGGTCGAGGAACCACCAGCCGCTGCCGAACTGAATCTTTGCGGCACTGGGGCCTTCCTGAAAACTGCCGGCTGCAGTTGCAAATACATAATCATCTGCCGGATTGAGATTGTAGAGGACCATCTTTGGCAGAGCGTTCTCCCGGTCGAGCAGGTCAAGGTACGTGCACAACCGCTCTGCCTGCGCCCAGTCGCCGATATTGTCAAAGCCGGTGTCAGGGCCGAGTTCACGCAATTGACGCGTGTTCGCGGAGCGCAGAGCGCCCAGGTGGAGCTGTTTAGTCCAGCCTTTTTCGGCATCCAGATGGCCAAAGAACAACATCATGAATGACGCGAACTGCTCGTGCTCTTGCTTGGACGCAGCGTTGCCGGCGAGCGCACGCTCGAAAACTCTCCCAGCCTCGGTTTCTGTGCACGGAGTTACAAAACAATACGGCAGGCCATGATCGGACAGTCGGCCGCCAACCTCGTGAAACGCATCGTGACGCTCCTTCAGAGCGTCCAGCAATGCCGGCAGGGTTGCTATTTCCTTGTTGCAGACTTGTTCCAACCGATGTACCCACGGGGCGAAACGTGGCGGCTGATCGACCTGCAGCGAGCGATCGGGTCGAAATGTGGGATACATGCGCAAATCTGAGTCGGCTGAGCTCATGCGCTGGTGAAAAAGCAAATCATCGCAAGGATCATCTGTCGTGCACACCACGCGCACTCTAAATCGGCGCAGAATTCCCTTCGTGCTGAAATCGGAAGTAGCGAGCGCCGAATGCGCCGAATTCCACACCGCCTCCGCTGTCGATTCGTTCAGGAGTGCGTCGAACCCGAAATATCGTTTCAACTCCAGGTGCGTCCAGTGATAGAGAGGGTTGCGGAGCGTGTAAGGGGCTGTCTTGGCCCACGCCAGAAATTTCTCGTATGAATCTGCGTCTCCCGTGCAATAGCGTTCGGCGATTCCATTGGCGCGCATCGCCCGCCACTTGTAGTGATCGCCATTAAGCCAAATTTCCGTGAGATCGCGGAAATGGCGGTCGTTCGCAATCTCCGAGGCCGGGAGATGGGAGTGAAAATCAATGATCGGCTGGTCCGCCGCATACTCGTGATACAAGCGCCGCGCCGGTTCAGAATGGAGCAGAAAATCGTCGTCAATAAGGCTCAACTTTTACCTCGACTGTGACGCGAGGCCGAAATTCCCGCCGTTCCGGCGCTGACATCTCAGCGCCAGCATCGTAACATTCCCGTGCGTCTCACGACCGTGCAGCTTTTGTGATGATCAACATCAGTTTGAAATAATAATCGGCCACTCTTTGCATTGACGCATGCTGCATCCGCGGTGAACTGATATCATTCTTGGCTTCGGCAAGATCAACAGACTGCTATGGCGAATTCCGGGCTGGATCTCACTTCCAAAACTGCTGTCGTGATTGGCGGGACTTCAGGTATCGGCCACACGCTGGCGCTCGGGCTGGCCCAAGCCGGTGCCGACGTGGTTGCGACCGGACGCCGTGAAGATCTGGTGCGTTCGGTCAGGGAAGAGATCGAGGCGCTGGGCCGCAGATCGCTGGCGGTTGCAACCGATGTGGGCGACCGCGCCAGTGTTGAGTCGCTGCATACAGCTGTCCTCGCCGAGTTCGGCCATGTGGACATTTTGCTCAACGCTGCAGGAATCACTCGTCGCACTCCTACCATTGATGTCAGCGAGAAGGAGTGGGGCCAGATTTTCGACACCAACCTGACCGGGACATTGCGTGCCTGCCAGGTGTTTGGCCGCAAAATGATCGAACGGAAATCCGGACGCATCATCAATATTGCGTCGATTTCTTCCGGACTTGGATTTTTTGAAGTGGCCGCCTATGCCGCGAGCAAAGCGGCCGTCGTCTCATTGACCAAAACGCTGGCGGTCGAGTGGGCAAAATACGGTGTTGGCGTGAATGCGATCGCGCCCGGAGTTTTCCCCACGGACCTGAATCGCGCGCTGCTCGACGGCACTCCGCGCGGTAAGGAATTTCTGGTGCGCACTCCCATGGCGCGGTTTGGCAAGCTGGAAGAATTGGTCGGCGCCGCGGTGTATCTTGCGTCTGACGCCGCGAGCTTTGTCACCGGACACGTTCTGGCAGTGGACGGTGGATTTCTAGCCAGCGGAGTGAATCAGTAAAACTCAATCATGCCAATCACCGTCAACTCAAAACCAGACTGCCGCTGGGACTTAGTCAGCCTGGGCGAAGTCATGCTGCGCTTCGATCCCGGCGACCGTCGCGTGTGGACGTCGCGCAACTTCGAAGTCTCCGAGGGCGGAGGCGAGTACAACGTTGCACGCGGCTTAAAGCGTTGCTTCGGGCTCGATACCGCGATCGTCACGGCTCTCGCCGACAATCCTATTGGGCGCCTGGTAGAAGACCTGATGTATCAAGGGGGGGTAGATCAAAGCCATGTTCGCTGGGTGCCGTATGACGGCGTTGGACGCACGGTACGCAACGGGTTGAACTTTACCGAACGCGGATTCGGAGTGCGTCCTGCGCTGGGATGCTCCGACCGCGGCCACACCGCGGTTTCTCAATTGAAGCCGGGCGAAATTGATTGGAATGAAATCTTCGGCAAGCAAGGCGCGCGCTGGTTCCACACCGGCGGGATTTTCTGCGCGCTGTCAGAAACCACGCCCGACGTGGCCATTGAAGCCATCGAGGCCGCACGCAAGCATGGCGCGATCATTTCTTATGATCTCAACTATCGCGAGTCGTTATGGAAGGCGATTGGCGGCAAGAAAAGAGCGCAGGAAGTAAACCGCCGACTGGCGCCGCTGGTGGACGTGATGTTAGGCAACGAAGAGGACTTTTCAGCAGCCCTGGGCTTCGACGTTCCGGGCATGGACGAAAATATTTCGAATGTTGAAGTCGAATCGTTCAAGAAGATGATCACCGCCGTGGTCAAGGAGTTCCCCTTCAAGGTAGTTGCGACCACTTTGCGAAAGGCGCAGACGGCAACACGCAACGATTGGGGAGCAATTTGTTACTCGGACGGCCAGTTTTATGAATCGAAGAAATACGACGGTTTGGAAATTTTCGACCGCGTAGGCGGAGGTGATTCCTTCGCTTCCGGCTTGATCTATGGTTTTCTCTCGGGACAAGGGCCGCAGTGGGCGGTCGAGTGCGGTGCGGCGCACGGCGCACTGGCAATGACGACCCCTGGCGACACGACTATGGTCACATTGAAAGAGGTTGCGCAGTTGATGCGCGGTGCCGGAGCGCGCATCGCGCGCTGAAAGTCTGAAGATAATTTATGACTCGGGACGAAGTCGCAAAGCGAATTCGAGAAATCGGTATTGTTCCCGTGGTGCGGGGAAAATCGGCAAAGCAGGCACAGCTTGCGGCTGAGGCAGTCTGCGCCGGCGGAATTCCGATCGTCGAAGTCACAATGACAGTTCCCGGAGCCGTGGAGCTGATCGCGCAGCTCGTTAAAGCGTCGGGGGCCGAAATTCTGATCGGCGCTGGTACCGTGCTGGATGCCGAAACCGCGAATCGCTGTCTGGATGCGGGAGCACAGTTCATAGTCAGCCCTGGCTTTGACTTAGAGACAGTGCGCTTCGTGAAGCAGCAGGGCGCTCTCATGATGGCGGGCGCGCTCACTCCGACCGAAGTGATCAGCGCGTGGAAGGCTGGAAGCGACTTTGTGAAGATCTTTCCGTGCGGCTCCATGGGAGGAGCCAAGTATCTGAAAGCCTTGAAGGCTCCACTGCCCCAAGTACCGATGATTCCAACCGGAGGAGTAAATCTGGAAACCGCCGGTGACATGATTCGCGCCGGGGCCGAAGCGCTGGGCATCGGCGGGGAGCTGGTTTCAGCATCGGCGCTTGCCTCCGGAGACACTCAGCCGATCACCGACG
>DATJHT010000147.1:0-7357 GCA_035493765.1 Terriglobales bacterium | reverse complement strand
GCGACGCGCGCTTCCGCAGGCGGACAATGGATTCCGCGAAACGGATTGCGGGGTTCAAGCGCAAGCACGCCAAGTTGCTGCGCATTGGCCCTGCCCCTTCTGAAGATAAGATCGCGCGGCTCTCGCGCCAATTATGGGAGTTTAGCGAACGAATCCGCTATAGCTCCCTTTCCCGGGGTATTGCGGCCGGTGCGAAGAGATGATCGTTGCTGGAGTGATGAGCGGGACCTCGGCCGACGGCATCGATGTAGCGCTGGTGGATCTTGCCGCCCGCCGGGGTCCTAAGCTGAAGCTGCTTGGGCACTCATCTTTTCCTTATTCTGCCGCGGTGCGACGGGCGGTTCTCGGCGCGATGAATTCGCAGCAAGCCAGTGTGGCCGATCTGGCCCGGTTGAATTTTCTTCTCGGAGATCTGTATGGCGAAGCGGTGCTGGCGAGCCAGAAGAAGCTGAGAGCAAAAGCGGAACTCGTCGGCTGCCACGGGCAGACGATTTATCATCAGGGCGCGGCCGAGAATTTCCTGGGGAAAAGACTGGCGGTCACCTGGCAAACCGGTGAGGCCTCGCGCATTGCGGCGCTGCTGGGCGTGCCCGTGGTGTCGGATTTTCGCCCGGCTGATATGGCGGCCGGAGGCCAGGGCGCGCCGCTGGTCCCGTTGCTCGATTACCGGCTGTATCGTGATCAGCGCGTGGGCCGGATCGCGCTGAATATCGGCGGAATTTCGAATGTAACGGCGATTCGGCCGAGTGCCGCTCCTGATGACATCATTGCTTTCGACACCGGGCCAGGCAACATGGTGATGGACACGTTGGCTGGGGAACTCTTTGGCCAGCCGTTTGACCGCGACGGAAGGCTCGCGGCGAGTGGCCGAGTTTTGCCGGACGTAGTTGAGAAATTTCTGCGGCGCGGTTTTTTCCGCCTGAAGCCGCCGAAAACTGCCGGACGGGAGGAGTTTGGCCGCGAGTTTGTAAAGCAGTTTTTGGAAAAGCTTCGCAGATCTGGTTCGAAAACAAAAAGACGTGGGACGGCCTCAGCCAGAATCGAGGATCTGATCGCCACCGCCACCGCTCTGACTGCGCAGTCCATTGCTGATGCCTTGCGGCGGTACGTGTTACCGCGCGGAAAGTTCTCCGAAGTCATTGCTTCGGGGGGCGGCACGCGTAATCCGGCGCTCATGGCGATGCTGGCCAATGAACTCAGCCCCCTGGGGCTCCGGTTGCGCACCTCTGACGAATTCGGAATTCCGTCAGAAGCCAAGGAGGCGGCGGCTTTCGCGTTGCTGGCATTTGAGACCTGGCATCGCCGTCCGTCAAACGTGCCTTCGGCGACGGGAGCAAAGCGTCCGGTGGTGTTGGGGAAGATTTCGTATCCGTGAACAAGCTTTTAGCTTTTTGGTTTGGCGCCAGCGATTCGAGAGCTGAGAGCTGACGGCAAAGCTGAGAGCTAGAGCTAAGAGCTGTTTTTCACATGCCTATCTACATCGCCCTGCTCCGCGGGATCAACATCGGGCCGCACAAGCGCATGAAGATGGAGAAGCTCGTGGCGTGCTGCGCTGCCTGCGGTTTCTCCGGCGCCAAGACATACATCCAAAGCGGGAATGTGGTTCTCAAGGCGTCGAAGATGTCGCCTGAGAAACTGTCACAAACACTTGCAGCCCAGATCGCCGCCGATTTCGGTTTTTCCGCGGACGTAATCTCGCGCACTAAAGACGAACTCGGAAGCATCATCAAAAACAATCTTTTGTTGAAGGAACCCGGCATCGCTTCCGAGAAGTTGCACGTTCTATTCCTGCCGCAACCTGCGCCGTCCGAGGCGATCAAGAAGTTGCAATCTGTGGTGCTTCCCCCTGACCGCGCGGTCGTAGCCAAAAAGGAAATCTATTTCTATTTTCCCAAGGGAGTCTCAGGCAGCAGCGTGTGGAAGCATCCGTTCGACAAAGTACTGGAGGTCTCGAGCACCATGCGCAACTGGAATACGGTCAACAAACTATTTGAAATGGCCGAGGAGTTTAAGTGAGGCTTCAGCTTTCAACCCTCGGCCATCGGTTTTCAGCGGGAGAACCTCATTCGCCGACGGCAGTCGAGCGATACCAGGCCGTCTTGCAAGTGCTCGCGCTGGGGTTCTGCCTGGCGTTGATGTCCTGCTCACGGCGGGCTGATCCGAATACGCTTGTCGTCATCATCGAATCAAGTCCCACCAATCTTGATCCCCGCATTGGCCTCGACGCCCAGTCGCAGAACATCGGTAGCCTGCTGTTTGACAATCTGCTGGCGCGGGATGAGCACTTGAGCGTGAAGCCGAGCCTGGCCGAACGATGGGAGAGGCCGGACCCGGCGACCTATGTGTTCCATTTGCATCGGAACGTCCGTTTTTCCGACGGACGCCCGCTCACCTCGCGCGACGTGAAGTGGAGTTATGACTCGCTCATGCAAGGCAAGGTGCGAAGCGCGAAGGCCGCGACTTATCATTTTGTCGCAAGCATTGAAGCTCCCGACGAATCCACTGTCATCTTCCATCTCAAGCAGCCCTGGGCCGCGCTGCTATGGAACTTGGCTGCTCCGGGTATGGGTATCGTACCCGACGGTAGTGGCCCGGAGATCAGTCGCAATCCGGTCGGCTCTGGCCCCTTCCGCTTCGTGAGCGCCGAGCAGGACAAAGAAGTTATCGTGGAACGCAACGAATACTACTGGGGCGAGAAAGCAAAAGTTGCGCGCATCCGTTT
This sequence comes from Terriglobales bacterium, assembly GCA_035493765.1. Taxonomy (GTDB): domain Bacteria; phylum Acidobacteriota; class Terriglobia; order Terriglobales; family Acidobacteriaceae; genus Gp1-AA145. Next base: position 4,635 of record DATJHT010000147.1, on the reverse strand, counting down.
TGCGGTCGTGCCGGACACGACCACGCGCGCGCTCGAGCTCCGCAAGGGGAGCGCCGATCTTGAGATCAATGCGCTCAGCCCGGACATGGAAATTAGTTTGGCGCGCGAGCCCCGGATTGAAGTGATGCGCACGCCCGGCACCCGCCTCGGCTACATGGCTTTCAACCTGCGAGATCCTATTCTGAAGGACGCGCGTGTACGTCAGGCCATCGCCTACGGCATTGACCGTCAGCCGTTGGCCCACTATCTCTGGCGCGATACGGTGCGGCTGGCCGCGAGCGTACTGCCGCCGGAGAGCTGGGCGTACGATCCTGAGGTGAAGCAATATCCTTACGACCCCCAAAAGGCCCGACGTTTGCTCGATGCCGCCGGGTATCCGGTGGCGAATGGCGTGCGCTTCCATCTCATCATGAAGACTTCGACCGAAGAGAGCTCGCGCTCCATGGCCTCCGTATTTCAGCAGCAGTTGCACGAAATCGGCATCGCGCTCGACATCCGCAGCTTTGAAGCAGCCACATTTTTCTCCGACGTGACCCATGGAGAATTTCAGGTTTATTCGCTGCGCTGGCTGGGGGCAAACGAGGACCCCGATATTTTCGAATACGCGTTTGATACGACGCGAATCATTCCCAACGGCGGCAACCGCCAGTTCTACAGCAATCCGCGGGTCGATGCCCTGATTGCGCACGCCAGCTCCGAAGCGGACCAGAGAGCGCGCAAGAGAGATTATGCAGAAATTCAGAAGATTCTGGCCGAAGATCTGCCCTATATCAATCTGTGGTACTTCGATAATGTGATGGTGCACTCGCGGCGAGTGCGCGGGCTTGCGCTTAACCCCTCGGGTAACTTCGATTTTCTGCGGACGGCGGAGTTGATGAATTGAATCATCGAGTCATTGATAATCCTCAACTTCACAATGATTCAATGCTCCGATAATTCAATGATTCAATTTTCTTTGTTACCATCGAACTCACGTGCACATACTCTTCATTGGCGATATATTCGGCCGTCCTGGGCGGACGATTGTCCGCGAGAAACTGAAGCATTTGGTCCGCGAGCATCGCATCGATCTGGTGCTCGCGAATGGGGAGAATGCCGCGGCCGGCTTCGGCATCACGCCCTCTCTGGCGGAAGACCTGTTCGATCTTGGCATTGACGTGCTCACCACCGGCAATCACGTCTGGGACAAGCGCGAGATTGTGGACTATTTTCTGGCCGCCGACGCCGACCCGCACGGTCCTGCGCGCCGCGTGCTGCGACCGGCGAATTACGCCTCCGATCTGCCTGGATACGGATTTTATGAGGGCCGCAAAAACAACGTGCCCTATGCCGTGGTCAATCTTCAGGGACGGATTTTCATGGCTTCGAACGATGATCCATTTCGCAAAGCCGATGAACTGCTGAAAAAAATCACGGCAAAGATCATTTTTGTCGATGTCCACGCCGAGGCGACATCCGAAAAGATCGCCCTCGGCTGGTACATGGACGGGCGCGTGACCGCGCTGGTTGGCACTCATACCCATGTGCCGACGGCCGATGAGCGGGTGCTGCCCGGAGGCACTGCCTATATCACGGATGTTGGGATGACTGGGCCGTACGACGGTGTGATTGGTGTCAAGAAAGAACTCGTGATCGGCCGCTTTTTAAATAACATGCCGGTCCGGTTTGAGCCCGCGACCGATGACGCCCGCTTATGCGCAGTGGTAGTGGAGGCCGATGAGGACACCGGTAGAGCGAAATCGATCCAGAGAATCATGGTGAACTGAATTAGATTTGCGAATTTAGAATTTTCAGGGTTTTCGAGGTTATTTCACGTTGGATCCTATCGAAGATGAGCTTCAGATTCGACAATCCTTAAATTCGACGATTCATAAATCTGACAATTCGTAAATTCGAACTGCGCCTGCTTCACCCAACATTGCCGGCCATGAAATCTCTCCCTCCCGCTGACGCTTACGTTTTCGATATCGATGGCACGCTGCTGGTCACTCAGGACCTGGTGCACTGGAATGCACTACATCAGGCCATGCTCGAGGCCTATGGCGTGGACACAACCATCGAAGGAATTCCGTATCACGGGATGACTGATCTCTCAATTCTGCGAGCAGCTCTGGCCCGTGCTGGTATCAGCAATGAGGCATTCGAGGCTGGATTATCTGTGGCCCTCGAAGTAGTTTGCCGCGAGGTGGCAGCGAACCGACAGAAGATCGCACCCCGAGTTTGCCCGGGAATTCGAGGTCTCCTCGAACGTTTGCAGCGGCGAGAGGCGCTGCTGGGCGTCGCATCGGGAAACCTTGAGACCGTGGGTTGGCACAAAATCGAAGCCGCCGGCCTGCGTCACTATTTCTCTTTTGGCTTTTTCAGCGATCACTCAGAGCGCCGCGCGGACATTTTTCGAAATGCGATAGGTCATACCACTTCAGTTCTGGGCATCAAAGCCCGCGTCTGCTTTGTCGGAGACACTCCGTCCGACGTCCAAGCGGCAAAAGAAACTGGTGCCTTAATTGTTTCGGTCGCGAGTGGAACTTTCACTCACGCGGAGCTCAGCGCGCATTCTCCCGACCTTTGCCTCAATTCCTGCGCTGATCTTGTTTGGGATTGACCTGCAACAGAACTGCAATCTCTTCGCGGTTCAGGGTGGGAAGGTTACGCAACGCGGCGCCAGCCAGAGCAACATACACGGACCCGACATCGCCGATGGATCGCAGCGATTCTAAATGACGCACAATCGTAGCCGCGTCCCCACGCACAAGCGGCCCGCTGAACGACGATGCCGGGCCGAGCTTCTTGTAGTTAGAAAGCGTCTGCTTCAAAATCGGCATCATTCGCCTCCGTGCCACGCTCGGCGAAATACCGGCCAGGGCAGCCGCTTTCTCTGCAGCAGCCAGCAGTGAAACCAGCAGCGGGCAAATCATGGTCGCGAAGGCGTGATAGGCGATTTTGTTCTGCTTGCGAATGCGAAAGGAATTTCCACCCAGATCGCTAACCATCTTCTTGGCACGGCGGACCGCGACCGCGTCGCCCTCAACCGCGAACGGCACGCCGTGAAGATCCGGTTGAGATTTTTTCACAAACGTCATGAGTGGATGAACCGACGCCACTCGCGTACCCCGCTCCCGCAATACCTCCAATTCGTCACTGGAGAGGACGCCGCTTGAGTGCAAGGCAACTTTGCCTTTCCAGTTCTGTCCCGACAAATCCGTAGCCGCTGCGGCGATCTGCGAATCCGGAACGCAAAACCATATTATGCCGGCATCGAGCGCAGCGGCTTGCAGACTCGCAACGCGCGCCCCAAGCTTGCGGGCCAATCGCCGGGCTCTCGCCAGGGATCGCGAATTATTCCGGGTCACAATTTCACTGACCACATAACCAGCCTCTGCCAAGCGCTCTGCTAGCGCCGTTCCTAATCGACCTGCGCCTATGATCGCGACCTTCGGCGGAGTCTTGCGCTGCTTCTTTCCACTTTTCATCGCCGGAGAATATCAGGAGCGCCCGACAAAAAGCGATTCGGTCACTTACTATTGGTGATATGAGAAAGTTAACGTCACGTACGAAATCCAAAGCTGTTAGCCGTAAGAAGTCGATCTCGGGCAAGAGAGCCCGCGTACTCTCATCACGAATTGCATATCGCGGCCCTGTATTCGGGGTAACGACCGACAACGTCCTCGAACCGACCGGGGTTCGCGTCCGCCGAGATGTAGTCCGACACTCGGGATCCATCGTTGTTCTGGCCGTTGATGAAAGCGGCCGCGAACCGCGGGTCCTTATCGAGCGGCAGTATCGCCATGCAGCCAGGCGATTTCTTTACGAACTCCCTGCGGGACGAATTGATGAAGGCGAGGACGCACTCGAAGCCGCAAAACGTGAACTGCGGGAAGAAACCGGCTACTCCGCGCGCAGGTGGAAAAAAATACTGCATTTCTGGGCAAGCCCGGGCTTTGTTGCCGAAACCATGTCCGTTTATCTGGCACGCGATCTCACGCTTGGAAATGCAGAGCCGGAAGACGACGAAGTCATTGAAATCAGTATGGTTCCGCTTCGCCGAGCCGTCAAGATGGTGATCGACGGAACCATTCAGGACGCCAAAACCATTGCCGGCGTGCTCTGGCTCGATCATCGCCTCCGCAAAAGCTCACCTCAGCTCACGACTGCGAAACATTAGCCGATCTACGTTGTTCCCTCTAGAGAATGCGGGATTCCCCTTCTTGACACCCTTTTGCAAACGGACGCACAATGACAGCAAATTTGGTAAAGCGCTCTGGTTAGAACGCTTTCCAGGGGGCGTACGTGGATCGTTTGAAAGGTACTGTGAAGTGGTTCAACAATGCTAAGGGATACGGTTTTATTGGACGCGACGATGGACCCGATGTTTTTGTGCATTACAGCGCGATCACTTCCGAAGGATACAAAAGCCTGCAGGAAGGCGATGCAGTTGACTTCGAGATTGTGCAAGGACAGAAGGGACCACAGGCCGCGAACGTAACCAAAAGCGAGTGATGTAGTCACCCGAGCATAGTGGGCAATCTGCTTTCAGGGTTGCGCACCGGTCGCGTCTTCAGCCGCGACGAACTGATAACTGACAAAAGCAATGTGTTTGCTGTCTGGCGACCAGGAGGGAACGTTAATCGTTCCCTG
>DATJHT010000146.1:0-6732 GCA_035493765.1 Terriglobales bacterium | reverse complement strand
CTCAAGAGCCAGGCTCCTCTGCGCGGAACGACTGCGCTGGTCGTGGACACCAGTCCGTCGATGTGGATGGCGCGGCTCAGCCGAAACAGCGACATGGACCGCTTCGAGGCTGCTGCCGGGCTTGCCATTCTGCTGCGCGAGACTGCTGAGCGGGTGAACGTGTACGCATTCAACGAGAAGGCGCACGAGGTCCCTCCGCGACGCGGGTTCGCGCTGCGGGATGCACTGGCCGCGACCAAGAACAACTGGAGCCGTGGTGGTCTCGCCGTGGCGGCGGCGAACCGCGATGGATACGATCGCATCATCGTGCTGACCGACGGCCAGTGGCACTTCTCGGATACCACTACCGTGCAGGGCTACGGTGAGGGCGATCCGCAGACGGTCGCGCCGGCGCCGCTCACCGAGCAGGCGTACATGATCAATGTTGCCAGCTACAAGAACGGTGTGGGCTACGGCAAGTGGATGAACATTGATGGCTGGAGCGATTCGGTCATTGAGTACATCCGCGCGCTGGAGGGGACGGGCTGGGTGAACTAGGGTGGTTGCAAACAAAAGGGCCAGAGCGGCACAACCGCCCTGGCCTTTGTTTTCGGTTAACTAGTTTTTCGGGTTAGCGTCGGCTGCCTGAGTAGCGTCGTTCGGGCCGGTGCCGAGGCGTGCCAGGCGCGGGAAGAACGGCGTCAGTTCAAATGGCAGCTTGTCGCGGACAGAGGTGATCGCAACCGGAGCGGCCTTGACCATCTCTACTTTGTCCTGCCAGGGATCGAGCTTGATGCGTCCGCCCAGGGGCAACGCAGCAATCTGGTCGAGCTTGTTTTCATCCAGTTCGGGAGCCGATGCCATCAGCGCGGAAAGCCGAGTGATCTGGCCTTTCTCGCCGGCAAAGCTGTTTCCAAGATGCGCGGTCAACAGAGCTGAAAGCGCGGTAGAGCGGGCCTGCAACTGCTTCAAATAGAGCCCGGCAGAACCGAGCTTCTGGGAGTAAGGCGAATTCTTGAGCAGTTCAATGGCTTTGGCATCGGCGGCTGTTTCTTCTTCCGGATTGTGACGGAACCCAAAGTTCTGGTACGTGGATTCGTCGGAGAAGAGCATGCGGTCATCGAAAGCGAACTTGCTGCCCAGATTATGGCCCAGCACGATGTGCGCGAGTTCGTGGGAAAGAATCGCAGCCAGGCTGGCTTCGTCGGGCAACGTATCAACTAACCCGCGGCTAATGATGATCGTATTACCGACGCTGAAAGTTTCGAGCGGATAGGTAACCATGACGCGCGCGCGAACCGGGCGCGGCAGGTCAATATTGTTGGTAATTTCAATGTTGTTGATGACGGTCTGAAGGACCTTGTCCACCTCACCCGCAGGCGCGAGTAAACCGGCCTGCTGCAGACGCTCGACTACGTTGTCTTCAGCCTGCTGCTGCCATTGGCGCTGGGCTTCGAGCGGAGACGCGTCCTGCGTGACCGGAGTTTCATCTTTCACGGCATCAACCGTGAGGTTGGTCAGTTCGTCTTCGCCATTGTTCTTGAGAACGTCATAGCCCCAGATGCGCGATTGCGCCTTGAAAGCCATTTTGTCTTTGGAGCCGTAGCTGAAATCGCCTTCTTCGCTGTAGATGTAGGCCGGAATCCAATAGCCGGGAACCAGATTCAACCGCCAGCTATCCATGTGGAAGTAGGCTTTATTTTCGTTGCGCGGTGATTTCGATGAATAGGTTCCGTTGAGACGGATGATGTTGTAGTCCCGGTCCTCAACCCAGATGCGGCCGACGAAGAGGCCATAACCGGCGTCCTTTTTTGGCGAAACGTCGAACACGATGCAGCGAACATCACCCACAAACTCGCGGTGTACGTAGCGGAAGTCGTAGTGGTTGCGGTCGAAATTCTGGCGGTCAACGAACATCATCCAGGAGAAACCGATGGGTTGGTATTGAATGCGGAACAAGCGGCTGAAGCCGCCCATCAGCATGTCCTGAAAATGAGGTTGCTTGGAAAGATAGTCGCGGCGATCGACCGATTCGCCAAGATCGAGGCGCGCGAGGAAATAATGATCCTCTTTGGGTGCAGCGCCGAGTTTGGGATCGGGAGTGAGGTTCTGCAAATAGGTTTCAACCAGCGGCCTGCGGTCTTTCAGGTAATTCATCAGCGCGTGTTCGCGCTCAATGACCTGGTCCACAACCTGATCTACGCTGACCGGGGTCCGGGCGGCGGGTTTGGCAAGGGCGATTCCCGGAGTTCCCGCGACCGGTTGTACAGCGGCAGCAGGCGCGGGCGATGCGGAGCCGGAAGGTGTAACTGAATCCTGAGCGGCTGCGCTAAGCGCGAGCAATGCGAAAGTTGAAATCCAGCCCCAGCGTTTCATAATTTTTGTGTCCTTGGTTTCTATCGTGTGCGAAAAACGCAAACTCATGACGCCAACTGAAACATCACGTGCACGATGGCAGTCGAATCCACCGCAGAACCGTTCCTCTGCGCCGGCTTGAACTTGATCCGATTGGCCGCAGTTACGGCAGCTTCGTCGAGCCCGTGGCCCAGGCCGCGCACTACGCGGTTCACCTTCAGTTCGCCATTGGCTCCGAACATCACTTCCAAAAGAACCTCGCCCTCAAGCTGTAATTTGCGCGCCTCGTCGGTGTAAACCGGCTTGGGCTTGAAGACAATCTCAACCGGGAACGTATTCGCCGAAGTATCCTGCAAGCGCGGAGTTGACTTGGTTGCGACTTGTTGCGCCGCGAAGCCGGAAGCCTGAACTCCCTGGCCGCTGCGCCGCCCATCTCCTTGACCGGGCTGGGCTACTCCGTTGCCGAAGCCCGCACTCGCAATTGTGCCTTTGATACCTTTAGCCCCACCAGTGCCGTTACCGGTTCCGGCGCCTTCCGGCATATCAAACGAGCCGAGCTTGGCGGCGGTAAGTTTTGCATTGGGCTTGCCTTCTCCGGGAAGACCGTTGGGATCGCCGAAGCCTCCCGTTTGGACTTTTTCGATAGGAGCGTTGACGGTTGGAGTGGCTGAGCTTCCGAAGGATCCGGTGTAAATAACTTTTGCGGGCATAGCGCCAGAAACCGGTTGCAGCTTCGGGGGATCGAAATTAGTGGGCTGAATCTTGGGGGGCTCGAGCTTTGCCTCTTGAACCCTGGGATGCGGCAGGTCTTTTGGAACGATCAACTTTGGCGCTTCAAACTTGACCGCAGGCAGAAGCTTGGCTACCTTGGGCTGCGGCTTGACAACCGGCTTTTCAGGGACCAGGTCTGGACGCGGAATGATTTCTGTGACGGTATATCTGCCGAGCAGGCCCATGTGTTCAGGCCATATCAGGCGAGAAATCAATAGCGCGAAGAGCAGGAAAAGGACGATTCCGTAGCTGAGGACGAACTTACGCCAGTCGAGTTTTTTCTCCGGCAGCAGGCCGAGAGTGAGGGTTTCATTCGACCGCATTATCTTGCTCCATATAGAAAACCGGGCCCACGCAGACCGCAGGGGCCAAGATCTAAGTTATGGAAAAACAGTAAATGGGTAAATGTCCCGCCCGCCTGTGTACTTCGGTAATTACCGTCGCACCAAGGTAGGAAGCGTCCCAGAATGGGTTTTGGACTGCGCATACTCAACGACGAAGGGTAAAAGCGTAATAAACCGGGATTCCAGCCAGGATAACCAGGCTACCCAGGCCTGAATAACGTAAGTTGCTGGTGAAAGTGTAGTAGAGCAGAGCAGCCGATGCCACTATAAAAACGGCGGGAGCCAGGGGGAATTTCCACAGAGGAACCGCGTCAGGTACGGTCTTGGGAGCGGAGCGGAAGACGAACAGCGCGATGGCGGCTGCAGTGTAGGAAAGCCATTCCGCGAACAGGGCCAGGGTAAAGAGCTGGCGAAAGTTTCCGCCGAGGAACAAGAACCCGACAGACAGAAGCGCCTGGACGACGATCGCTACATGCGGCGTATGAAACCGGGGATGAACCTTAGAGAGGGACGAAAAGAAGTTTCCGTCGCGGGAAAGAGCAAAAGTCATGCGCGAGCCGCTCATGGCCACGCCGTTTAAGGAGGCGGTTAAGGAGATGATCATCGCGATAGAGACGACGATGGCGGCAGCGCCGCCGAGGACGGAGTTGCGAACCGCGTCCGACATGGGCGACGCCGAAGCAGCTACGGCGAGCACCGGGAGAGCGAACTGCACTGCCGCGTTAACGATCATGTAAAGCGCGGCAATCACCAAGAATCCACTAATCAGCGCGAGCGGAATATTACGCTCAGGGTCTTTCACCTCCTCGGCCACCATATTGAGGTCGCTCCAGCCATCGTAGGCCCAGAGGGCGGCGGTGACCGCGGCGACGAACCCGGCTATGCCACCAGTTGCGCCAGGGAAGCGTTCGGCGAAGTGTGACCAGCTTCCGATTGAGGTGAAAGCCAGGGCCGCAATAACGATGATCAGCGCGATTTTCAGGATGGTGAAAGCCAGCTGGAAATTACCTGCGCGCCGAACGCCGATGTAATTGACCAGTGAAATGAATCCCACGAAAAAGATGGCGACGGCTTTGCCGGAGACAGTGAGCTGCCCCGCGGGACGCATCAGGAAGGAAAATGTATGGATGCTGCCGAGAATTCGGACGATGCCGGTTGAGATCGCAGCGAGAGACGACGGCTTGATGACGACGGTCCAGGCCCATCCAGCGAGAAAGCCGGGAAGCGGTCCGAAGGCGTCGCGGATATAGATGTACTCGCCGCCGGATTGTGGCTTCATGGCGCCAAGCTGGGCGAAGGTGACGGCGCCGAAAAACGAGAAGATACCGCCGACGATCCAGGCCAGATAGACGAGCTTCGCCGACCCGGCTGCCTGCATCATCTCGGCGGGAACGAGAAAAATGCCGCTGCCGATGACAACGCCGACCACAATGGAGACGGCCTGAGCGGCGCCGAGGTCGCGGAGAAGGGAGGACTTAGCTTGTAGAGTGGGATCTGGCATCGGCGCGAAAAGATTTTAACCGCAAAGTTCGCAGATGTGACAAAGACTACAAATAGGCGCACGCTTTCCTGCGTTCTGGAGCTTGGAACGCTGCGCTAGACAGTCTCGATTTTTTTTTGTGGGAGGAGAAAACTGAAGGCATAACCCACGCTGAAAGTGGTGAGACTGCCAATCGCTACCCACCAAGTCCATGGGACTGCGGTGTATTTCCATAAAAAAACTTCAATCGCAAATCCGCATAACATCCCAATGGCGGAGCCGAGTTGATTCGCTCGGCGTGTGAGCACACCCAACAAAAAGACCCCCAGTAACGCTCCATAAGAAACGGAGGCAATTTGCAGGCCCACTTCGACGACCCGTGCGGACTTGTGCAAGGAGAGCACTGCAAGACTGAAGAGTACACTGGCCCACACAATCGTCGCCAGACGCGAGAGCCGCATCCGACTGTGTTCGTCAGTTTGGGGACGCAGCCGCACGAACAAGTCCAAAATCGTGCTCGACGAAAGCGAATTTAGCGCTGCACTCAGATTGGACATAGCCGCGGCGAGGATGGCCGCGATCAGGAGTCCGGAAATTCCGTGGGGCATGTGGGTGACGATAAATGTCGGATAGATACGGTCGGCTTTGCCGAAATTTGCCGAGGGGAGCATGTAATACGCGAACAGCATCAAGCCGAGCAGCAGGAACAAAGCGAACATAAAGAGGATCATGACGCCGCTGAAAACCAGGGCCACCGCCGACTGACGCTGGTTCCTTGCAGCCAGCAAGCGCTGCACAATGAGTTGGTCCGTTCCGTGGCTCGCAATGGTAAAAAAAGTTCCGCCAATCAGTCCTGACCAGAAGGTGTAAGGCTTCCAAAGATTGGGGGCGAAATCGAAGATGCGCAATTTTCCAGTTGCCAATGCAATCTGATGAATATGGGCCCAACCTCCGGGAACGAAGTGAAGAATAACGACGACCCCGAAGATAGTTCCGCCGACATAGATTGCGGTTTGCACGACATCGGTCCAGATCACTGCCGCCAACCCACCCTCGAACGTATAGATCAAAGTCAGTGCGGTGATAATGGCGATGGAGGCAATTTCGCCGGTGCCCAGGGCGATGGACACCACGATTGATACAGCGTAAACACGCACTCCTTCGGCTGCAGCACGCGTTAGTAGAAAAAGGACTGAAGTAAGAGAGCGAAGTTGCGGGCCGAAACGGCGCTCAATCAATTCATAAGCAGTGTAGAGGTCGCCACGAAAATAATGCGGCAAGAGCAAGAAGCTGATGATCAAGCGCCCAACGATGTATCCCATTGCCACTTGCAGGAAGGTCATGTTGGTGTCGTAAGCCAGGCCGGGCATGCTGACGATCGTGAGCGTGCTGGTTTCAGCGGCAACAATTGATAATGCTATCGCCCACCAGGGAATGTCGCGTCCGGCGAGAAAGTAATCGCGCAGTGTGCGCTGGCGTTTGCGGAAGCGTAACCCGAACAGGGTGATGCCGATCAGGTAGGCCGCGATGATGGCGAGGTCGAGACGGTTAAGACCCATGAGCTGTGGTTAGCGTATCGCGGTTGTGGCTCGACCTGGTGTGCTGTGTAGAAGGGGTATCCAGGGAGTGATGAGGCCAGGGTGAAGGTCAATGAGCGGCATTGCGGCGTTTCGTCAATCCCCATTCTGTTCCGCGACGATGATGGATAGTATCGCTAAGGGACTGGAACACGTGAAAAAATCAGTTAGGGTCGCAGATAAACTCCCTTGAACGCGGATAACGAACGCGGATAACCTGCAGTGT
>DATJHT010000145.1:0-30121 GCA_035493765.1 Terriglobales bacterium | reverse complement strand
ACGTGCGGCAGCGAATCGAGAATCGCTTTGCTTTTGACTTCCAGCTCTCTGGCCAGATCGTTAATTCGAATCTTGCTCATCCGCCTGTTTGTTCCTCCGAACTGTCCCGCTAAGTCTTCATATCAACCTCACGGAAAATCTTAAAACCAGTGGTCAGTTGTTAGTGGTCAGACCGAACCACCAATTAGTTTTTGACCGTTATTCCTCTTGCTTAGTCGCTCCGCCCGTTTCGGATTCTTCAGCGACCGGTTCCTGTTGCTCAGAAGCTTCCGTTTCAGGTGCGGCTTCAACCTGAGTTTCTTCTGCGACCGCAATATCGCCTTCAGCTGCCGCTTCTTCCAGCGTTGTTGCTTCCGGCTCTGCGGCCAATTCTCCGACCTCGCCTTCGGCCAGAGCGACGGCCTCGCCACCTTCAAGGGCAGCAAAGTAATTATTGACCGCGACGCTAATTTTTTCCACCGTCTTGGGCCCGATTCCTTCGATGGCTTCAAGTTGCTCCGGCGTCATGTCAGCCAGCGCCTCGACGGTGGAGATGCCTGCGGCCTTGAGCTTTTCAACCAGGCCTTCGCCCAGGCCCTCAACGCTCTCCAGCGGAGTTGCACTTGCGCTGGTGAGTTCGGCCATCTGCGCTTCAACTTCCTGCCGCTTCTCTTCTTCGCTCTTAATGTCAATCTTCCATCCCAGCAACTTCGCCGCGAGACGGACGTTCTGGCCCTTCTTTCCGATAGCCAGCGAAAGCTGGCTGTCGTCCACGACGACCTCGAGGTGCTTGTCGCCGGAATCGAGGATGGTGACGCGGCTCACTTTTGCCGGCTGTAAAGCCTTTTCGGCGAAGGTGACGGCATCTTCGTGATACTCGATGATGTCAATTTTTTCGCCGCGCAGCTCGCGGATAATGGATTGCACACGCATGCCCTTCATGCCAACACATGCGCCGACCGCGTCCACTTCTTTGTCTTTAGACATCACGGCAATTTTTGTGCGCTCGCCAGCTTCACGAGCGATGGCGCGAATCACGACGGTGCCGTCGTAAATTTCGGGGACTTCGGTCTGGAACAGGTGCTGCACCAATTCCGGCGCGGCGCGCGAAACCACTACTGCCGGGCCTTTCGAAGCTTTCTCGACGCGAGCGATGACTACGCGAACGCGCTCCCCGATGGCGAAAGACTCGAGCCGCGACTGCTCTTTTCGTGGCGCGCGAGCTTCGGCTTTGCCGATGTCGAAAATCACATCCGGGCCTTCGATACGCTTCACCGTGGCGTTCACGATCTCGCCGACGCGGCCAATGTATTCGTTGTAAACCGTATCGCGCTCGGCTTCGCGGACTTTCTGAAAAATGACCTGCTTGGCAAGCTGCGCAGCAATGCGCCCGAGGATCCCTTCAGTCACTTTGGGAATCTGCAGCTCTCCGCCGACCTGCGCTGCGGGATCGGACTTGAGCGCGTCCTCAAGCGTGACCTGGAGTGTTGGATCTTCTACCTGTTCCGGGGCTTCCACAATCGTTTTGACCGCGAACGCGCGGATTTTGCCGGTATCTTTGTCGAGCTGCGCGCGCAGGTTTTCCTGGGTCTTGTAATACTTCCGCGTGGCCACAACGATGGCGTCTTCCACCGCGCTGACCACTACCTGCGGATCAATCCCCTTCTCCCTGCTGAGAGCATCAATCGTGTTATAGAGCTCGCTTGCCATAAGAAAACCAGTTGTCAGTTGCTAGTTGTCAGTGACCAGTTATTTGGGCCAGTTCAGAACTGACAACAGTCAACTGGTTACTGACAACTTCTAAATCTCCGGCACCAAGTTGGCCTTTTCCACGTTGGCCAATTCGATTTCCAGCTTCTGCACTGACGATTCTTTCGGGCGGAACTTCTTTCGCGCTTCCGCCATATCCAGTGTTAAGCGCCCCGACTCAAAGCGCTCCAAACGACCCTCGAAGTGCCGGTTACCATTCACCTCATCGCGCGTGGTCAGCTTCACCCGGCTACCTTGAAAGCGCTCAAAATCTGCGGGCCGCGACAACTTGCGATCCAACCCTGGGGATGAAACTTCCAAGGTGTACGGTCCACCGGGCATCGCGTCCTCAACATCGAGAATCGTGCCGACTTCCCGGCTCACGCTCGTACAGTCCTCGTGGGTGACCCCGTTCGGCTTGTCGATAAAGATTCGCAGCATGCGGGCTTTGCCGCCCCCACGCAACTCAACCTCTACCACCTCGAGCCCTTGCGAGGACGCCACGCGTTCGACAATCGCCCGCACTTGATCGAGGTCAACCGCCATAAAAACAAGGACTTACACAACTTTTGTGTTTTGAAATCTGTGTGCAAGTAAAAAGTGGGCTTGCGCCCACTGGTGTGTTCCGCCAAATCCTGGTACTACACAACAGTTCCAGTTACTTAATATACGCCCGCATCTTGCAAAAAACAAACTGCTCAGCTGCCACGAATGCCCGTTATGCAGGGCTTATGACAACGGCTCGATCCTATCCACATGGATGACATTAACACCGGTCTCGATCGTCCCAGTCACCCGCACTCTTTGGCCTTCATACTGTTCGATCTGATGCTGGGAGTCGAGTTTATAGCTTGTGGTTTCGGAAATCTTGAGCACGTAGCCATCGCCTTCTTTGCTGATGACTCCAGTAAATGATGAGGCTGCCGGCGCCTGGTTCTGGTTAGCAGGAGTCTGCGCCGAAGGAGTGGGAGCGGTTTGCTGACCCGGTTGCTCTGGCGCTTGCGGTTGCTGCATCGCCGACCACGCGATCAGATCGGAGGAGAAAAATTGATCCGGCGCAGGCGCCTCCTGAGAAAAGCCAAGCGCCGCACAACATATAAGAGCCGCGATCAATAGCGACCAGCGTTTCATTGAACGCCCTCCTCTCAGCAGGGCATTGGATGTGCAAATCTCACCTGGGGTTTAACCTTCCGATCATCCAGCGAAGGAAGCCCGACAGCAGAATTAGTGCACGAGAGAGCCAGCAACTTTTTTACACGTGCGGCAAAGAAATGGCTGTACCGCGCATTCTGTATATAGGGCTAAACACCTAGATCTCCAGCGAGGAACTTCTGAGTTACGAAGGTGTGTTACAGGCACCTAAACAGTACACGTTCTGAGCTCAAATTCAACCTATGATGTCGGAAACGAATTTCCGGAGGTACACCCGCCATGGCAGCTAGTCAGGTTGTGCTCTATTTCGATCGGCAAGAAGACGCGCTTCAATTCACCCTTGCTGCCAGCTCGATTATTGCCGACGGCGCGGCCCTACGCGATACCGCTTTGAAGGTGGCAAAAGAGGTCTGCAAGGCGTCGCGTATTACTGCCGAAGGCAGCCTGAATTCGGATGGGAAACCGTCGAAAGCCAAGCGTGTGTAAGTCACGCCCGGAAAATTCCCAAAATTCCTGGTTCGGCTACGAACGCACTCCAATGAAACAGAGGTAACTTACTTCCCTCGCGCCTTTGCGAATGCCTCCACTCGTTCTCTCACACTGAGCACATGTTTTGGCAAGGGCAATCGGCTGCCTTCTTCCAGAATGGGGATGAGCTTGTCGAATTCCGGCCCGGAGTGTGATCCCGTAATCACGATACGGATGGGATGGAACAAATCTTTGCCCTTTGCTCCGGTTTCGGCTTTTACTTCGTTCACGATTTTCTTGAACAGCTCCGACGTGAGCCTGGCTTCGCGTGCCGATTCATCTTCGAGAATCTTGTATGCGAACCGGGTCAGGACGGCGTCGGTGTTCGGCAGCGCGAGCACCTCGGCGTTGTCGGGAGCCGACAGCGCGGCTCTGGGATCGTAATTAAAGATGAGCGAAGCCTTTTCCGGAAGTTGATCGAGGCGATCGACGGAAGGCGCCAGCAGTTGCGTCACTTTCGCGAACCATTCTGTAACAACGGAAGCTTCCGAGGAGCTTGCGGTCGCATCCTGGGGAACGGGAAGCTCGCCGATTGAGCTCAGGAAAAAAGGGCCGGCTAGCCGTTCGATCCGCTCCGGGGGCGCTTCCTTGATGTAGTGGCGGTTCAGCCAGTAGAGCTTCTCCATATCGAAGACGGCGGGCGACGGGGTGACTCGCTCGAGCGAAAATTCCTTGATCAGCTCCTGACGCGCAAAAATTTCACGCGTACCGCCGCTCGGCGCCCACCCCAGAAGCGCAAGATAATTCTCCAGCGCTTCGGGCAGCACACCCATGTCGCGGAAATTGGCAATCGAAGTTGCGCCATGGCGCTTCGAGAGGCGCTCGCGATCAGCTCCGAGGATGGTTGACAGATGCGCAAACTCGGGCACCGGCCAGCCCAATGCTTCATACAACGCAACCTGCTTTGGCGTGTTTGACAGGTGATCGTCGCCGCGGATCACGTGCGTGATCTTCATGAGCGCGTCGTCAATCACAACCACGTAGTTGTAAACCGGCATTCCCGACGAGCGCAGAATAATGGGATCACTGACTACCTCATTCGAGAACTCAACTTCGCCGTGCACGATGTCGTGAAAGCGAATGGGATGTTCGGGGATGCGCAGCCGAATGGCGCAGGGTTCACCTGAAGATCGCCGACGTTGCGATTCTTCTGGATCGATGGCACGGCACTTGCCGGAATATATCGGCTGCCGATGCTCCGCAGCGGCCCGCTCACGATCGTGCTGAAGCTCCTCTTCTGAGCAAAAACAGAGATACGCCTTGTGCTCGCTCAGCAGACGTTCGGCGTGCTCGCGATAGATGTCTAACCGGTCAGACTGACGATATGGTCCAAAAGGGCCGCCGATATCCGGACCCTCGTCCCAATCGAGCCCAAGCCACTTTAGATCTTCGATCAGTTGTCCTTCATACCGCGCTTCGCTGCGGTCAAGATCGGTGTCTTCGATCCGCAGAACCATTGTTCCGCCGGTTCTTCGCGCGAATAACCAGTTGAACAGAGCTGTACGCGCGTTTCCGACATGCAAATGCCCGGTGGGAGAAGGCGCGAAGCGTACGCGGACGGGGGAAGAAGCAGTCACGAAATGATGGTAGCAGAGGACAACGCCAGACTAGACGCGCGAAGGGATCCGCTTAGTCGCCGGGCGCAAGATGCGTTCGCGTAATGCGGTCGTGCCACGAGAGCTGGTCCTCGTCGAGAAAACACCACAGATAGCCCAGACCAAGAGAGCCGGCGGAAAGCAGTGAAGCAATCACGCGCCAGCGCCGCAGGCTGCGAGAGGCGGAGCCGCCATCGAACCTTTGCAGGCGCAACCCAGCGACGCGCAATCCCGGAGTCTTTCCGCAAAAAACAAGAAACGCATACTGATATGCCGGCCAGAAGACGGCGAGTAATCCGGCGACGATCTCTGCTTGTGCGCGCCATGGCAGGGTTGAACCGATGATGCGAAGTGCGATGTAGCCGAAGATCGCTACAGCAATGCCGACCACAAGCGCGTCGAATGCGCCCGCGAGCACACGGCGTTCCGGCGGCGCTGATTGCAATGGAACATCGAATCCCGGACGATGTTCGGGCTCAGGTTCGCCG
This sequence comes from Terriglobales bacterium, assembly GCA_035493765.1. Lineage (GTDB taxonomy): Bacteria > Acidobacteriota > Terriglobia > Terriglobales > Acidobacteriaceae > Gp1-AA145. The sequence continues at coordinate 24,630 of DATJHT010000145.1, read as the reverse complement.
GCTGTTTCAATCAGAATCCCACCCAGGGCAGGGGGCGGCGGCAGGAGTTCCGGAGCCTCAATGATTCGAGGACGATCCATGACCGGCTCGGCCAATTCATCGCTGGTGGCGAAAGAAGCCGAGGATCGCGGAAACTCCAGCACACGGGCGGTGGCTTCGAAGATAACTGCAGGGCCTGAATTGCGCGCTGCGGACGGCCTTTCAGGTGGTTGCGGCGGCTCAGGTTCGGGGAAGGGCGATGAAAAGTTGAAATCCTGTACCTCAGACCTTTGCCGCCTATGACCGGCGTCGAATTTTAGTTGTAGCGATGGATAGCGGTCTTTGCGTGGTCGCCGCGATTTGTAACTGTTTACTTTGGCGCTGACCAGGTCACGCCAATCAGTCTCGCTTCTCTCTTCGGAAGTCGCATTCTGATTTTCTTTTTGCTCAGGTGTGGCGATAAGGATTTCTGGGGAATCTGCGGAGGCAGCAACGGCATCCTCTTGGGGCAAGATTGCGGCATCTATTTCTGATAGCTGGGGCTTGGTTTTTTCGATCGCAAGCCCGGCATCTGCGATCGGCTGGGCGACAGACTCCACTACGAATGCAGGGACAGAGGTTTTCTCCTCCAGGCTTACAGCAAACTCCTGCTCGCTGCTGTCGGGTAGCTCGGGATCGAAATACTGCGGTTCGGAGTTGCAATCGGATTGGTTTTCGGGCGGATTCATTACGGCGAAGTCGCTAAGCTACAGGTTTTTGCCTCCGGTCGCGCAATCGTGCTACCTTCACGCCAGTTCCTGCTTGGGCTTGGCACTGCCTTGGCAGAGATACTGCGGCTTCCGATGACAACCCGCATTCGATTGCTTATCACGGCAGTGTTGGTTTGTCATCTGTTACTCGCCCCGCGCTTAGTTACCAGCCAGTTGCTGCCGGCGAAGAAGCAGGCAAAATCGACTGCCCCAGCGTACACAAATCACTCTACCGCGCCCGTCACGATACGCGCTGAGCATCAGGAGAAGGACGGCGAGGTTTACAGACTCAATGGCAATGTAAAAATTGACTATGGCGTTTACACCATTTCTGGAGATGAGGCGACTTACAACTCAGACACCGGAGACGTATTTGCCGAAGGCCATCTGCTGCTCGAGGGCGGACCCAACGATGAGCACATCGAAGCAAGCCGCGGAACTTACAACATCGAGAAGGAAACCGGTAAGTTCGAGCACGTGACCGGCAGCATTGGTCTCAAGGTCCACAAGGGTGCCGGCATTCTCACCGGTACTAACCCATTCTTTTTTACTGGGAGAATCGTCGAAAAGACGGGACCCGACCATTACATCGTCATCGACGGCGCGGTGACGACTTGCGAGCTGCCGCGTCCGAAGTGGCAGTTCTACTCACATAAAGTGAACGTCGAAGTCGGTGGCAACGCGACAATTTATTCCACTAATTTCCGAATCGAGGGAATTCCGGTGCTGTACCTGCCGTTCGCGACTCATCCGGTGCAGAAAGAGCCGCGGTCAAGCGGATTTCTCATTCCCAATATCGGGCGTTCCTCGACGCGCGGCTTCACGTTTGGCGAGTCCTTTTTCTGGGCAATCAACCGAAGCATGGATCTGCACGCGGGAGCGGAGTACTTTTCGCGGCGCGGATGGGCGCCGGACGCTGAGTTTCGCGCGCGTCCGACAGAAAGTTCTTTCGTGGACCTGACTTTGTTCACCGTTCTTGATCGCGGAGTAAGCGGGGTGAAACAAGGGGGAACCGAGGCCCATCTCAACTCCGAAGACCAGTTTGCCCGTAACTTTCGCGGAGTCGCGAATATCGATTACCTGACCTCGTACGTGTTCCGACTGGCCTTCAGCGACGTGTTTACTCAGGCCGTAAACTCGGAAGTGAAATCGGAAGCTTTCCTGTCATCCACAACGGGTAATCTGTTTCTGAACGCAACCACCCGTCGTTATCAGGATTTCCAGAGCACAACTCCGGGGGATGTCGTCACCATTCTGCATGCCCCGGGTTTTGAGCTGTTGGCGCCTGACCGCCAGCTCGGCAGTCTGCCGTTCCATGGCACGCTGGATGCTTCTGCTGAAGGCCTTTCCCGCAGTGAACCGAACTTCAGCACCGCGCCGCTGCTAGGCCGTTTCGATCTGAATCCTGCGGCTTCTCTTCCGCTGGTGTTCAAAGGGTGGAGTCTGCGGCCGGAGCTTTCTCTCCGTGACACAATTTACACACAGCAACTGGTCCCCCCGGCCGGGCTTGCGCTCACGGACATCGGGACCGCAATTTCCAAGGAGTTAAATCGGAAATCACTGGAGGGATCGGTAGAACTTCGCCCGCCGGCGATTGACCGCATCTTCGATCGCGAGTTCCTCGGCCGCAAGTGGAAGCATGTCATCGAGCCCAGAATAATCTACGACTACGTCACTGGAGTTGAGAACTTCCCGCACATATTGCGTTTTGACGATCGCGACATCCTTACTGACACAAACGAGGTTGAGTATGCCGTCGTGAACCGTTTTTATGCGAAGCGGACATCCGACGATCCGGAAAAATGTGGCAGCGAAGGCATGCCCGCGCTTCTGGTGGGGTCCGCTCCACCTCCCACACATGTTCCGTGGGAGCATCCGTCGCGGGTTCCTGAACAGCCGTGCCCCAAACAGCCCAGCACCCGTGAAGTCATCACCTGGGAGCTCATGCAGAAGTATTTTCTGGATCCCACGTTTGGGGGTTCGCTGGTCTCTGGCCGGCGCAATGTTTTCACCAGTACGGTTGATCTCACCGGAATCGCTTTCCTGACCGAGCCTCGACATCTGTCGCCGCTGGTTTCGAAGCTGCGGGTTTCGGCGGGGCCACGCAGCGATATGGAGTGGGACGTGGATTATGACTTCCAGTTCGGGCGGGTGAATACCAGCACGGTGCTCTTTAACCACCACATCGGATTGTTCACTCTGGGCGCGGGCAATGCGTTCCTGCACGCTCCGGGTACGATTTCGAGCACAACCGGGCAAGCTCCTCAGGACGTGAGATTCAACCAATATCGAGCGGTGCTTGGATACGGCAGCCCGAACAAGCGCGGATTCAGCGGAGCCTTCGATCTCGGCCTGGATGCCCGGCTCAGCCGGGTGCAGTACGGGTCAGCGCAGCTTGGCTACAACTGGGATTGCTGCGGCGTCAACCTCGAGTATCGGCGGTTTTCACTGGCACAGGTCCGGAACGAAAACCAATTCCGGTTTACGTTTGCTTTGTCGAACGTGGGTGCATTCGGGAATCTGCGGCGCGGCGAAAGGCTGTTCTGAGGCCCCGACGGAGAAATAAAACCTGGAATGCAAATTCGTCTTAAACTAGAACTCATGGCATTGAGTCTTGAGCTTGCGGCAAAGCGAGCTGTTCTGCACGAGCGTCTTTCTTCGTTTCGCAGTCTGCTGGTGGCTTATTCAGGCGGAACAGACTCGGCGTTCCTGGCGTGGGCCGCCCATCAAACCCTGGGAGATCGCATGTTGGCCGTAATCGCCGATTCACCCAGCCTGGCGAGATTCCAGTTGGCAGATGCAATTGCTTTTGCCAAAGAACGAAGCATTCCACTTGAAATCGTCAACACCAGTGAATTTGAACGCCCGGACTATGTGCGCAACGACGGCGCCCGTTGCTTCCACTGCAAGGACGAACTCTTTTCGGTAATGGAGGGCTTTGGCCGGAGCCGCGGGTTTGACACCATCGCATATGGCGTAAATCTCGATGACAAATCGGACTTCCGGCCAGGGCAGGCTGCGGCCACGCAGCATGGCATTGTTGCCCCGCTTTTAGAGGCTGGTCTTAGCAAGCAGGAGATTCGCGAACTTGCCCGCGAGGCGGGGCTGCGGATCTGGGACAAGCCAGCTTCGGCTTGCCTGTCATCGCGCATCGAATACGGACGTCCGGTTACCAGGCAAGCGCTCAGTGCGATCGAGCAGGGCGAGGATGCGCTGCGGGCGCTCGGGTTCAGCCAATGCCGCGTGCGTCATCACGGCGAAATTGTCCGCATTGAAATCGCCCGCGAGGAAATGACGCGAGCGTACACACCGGAAATGTCCGCAGAATTCAGCCGCATTTTTCACGCTTTGGGCTTTAAGTTCGTAACTCTCGATCTGGACGGTTTCCGGTCCGGCTCCATGAATGCCCTGCTTCCGCTCGATCAGATCCGCAAGAATGCTTCCTGATGTGCGAATGCCGCAGCCGTTTGCTTGTCGATGGTGTGAGATAATTTAAGGAATTCCCAATGTTCAGGCGGTTTCTATTGACATCGTGCAAACGCACGTTCTTGTTTTCCCTACTCATCTGTCTGGGCTGCTCGGCGCAGCTTGCGCCGACCGAGCTCTCTCAGCGCATTGAACGCCAACTACGTGCCACCTACAACGTTCCGGCAGCTGTGAAAGTCAGTATCACCGCGCCGCGCGCCAGCGAATTTCCCAATTACGATGCCATAACGGTTACCTTCAACGGCGAAGGCAAGAAGCAGGACTATGAGTTCCTGGTTTCGAAGGACCAGAAAACGCTGATCCGTATGACGCGGATTGACATGAGCAAGGACCCCTACGCGGACATCATCAAGAAAATTGACGTGAAAGGGCGCCCGGTCCGCGGGAATCCCAATGCCAAAGTCGTGATGGTGAACTACGACGACTTCGAATGCCCGTTCTGCTCGCGGGTCCATCAAACTCTGTTCCCGCAGTTGCTCAAGGAGTATGGTGACCGCGTCGCGTTTATCTATAAGGATTTCCCACTTTCAGAGATCCACCCTTGGGCAATTCACGCCGCCGTTAATGCGAATTGTATTGCTGCGCAGAATAGCGACGCGTATTGGGATTTCGCGGATTACATCCACTCGAACCAGGGAACGGTCAATAAAGAGGGAAGCAAGGACAAGCAGTTTGCCGAGCTGGATCGTATTACGCTGAGCGAAGGGGACAAGTTCAAGCTGGACTCGGCCAAGTTGCAATCTTGCGTCAAAGAGCAGAAGAGTGAGGCCGTGACCGCTTCGGTGAAAGAGGGCGATTCCCTGGGCGTTACCGGCACGCCGACCATGTTCGTGAATGGCCAGATGATGGACGGCGCGCGTTCGGTGGCGGAGATACGAGAGCTCTTTGACAGCGCGTTGCAGCGGGCTGGAGTTGCCCCACCGCCGCCGAGTCTTGCGTCTGCCCCGGCCGCAACCGCCAAACCGGCCGCCCCGGCCCCAACGCAACACTGATTCATTCGACGTCGGAGGAATTTTGCATTTCAGCGGATTCAGGAAGTGGTTTGTTCTAGCGCTGGCTCTTTCTTCAGGCGTATTCACAGCCTGCAACATGAAGCCTTCGGGCGACGATGTTGTAGCCACGGTTGACGGGCAGAAGATTTATCGCGCCGATCTGGAGAAGTATTTTCAGAGCCAGACCGCAGGCTCCAACCAGCCTCTCAGCGACGAGCAGGCGACCAGTTTGCGACTCAGCATTCTGCACCAGCTCATCGAAAACGAGATTCTGATTCATCGTGCGGAAAAACTTGGGCTGCTTGCCACTGACGACGAAGTGGACCGTAAGCTGAATGAGATCAAGTCCCCTTACAGCAATGAAGAATTTGCTCAACGGCTGCAGGAGCGAAAGCTTTCGCTCGACAGCTTTAAGCGCGACATCCGGCGCGCGCTGACTGCCGATAAGGTGCTGCATAAAGAGGTCACTTCTAAAATCAACATCACGCAACAGGACATCACCGACTACTACAACGGACATAAAGCGGAGTTCAACCTGATAGAGCCGCGCTATCATCTTGCGCATATTCTGGTGACGACCGCTCCGGAGCAGCAGGGCGGAACCAGCAGCAACAAGGCGCACAATGAAGCTGAAGCGCGGAAGAAGATGCAGACCGTGCTTACCCGGCTGGAGGCCGGGGACGATTTTGGATCGCTGGCAATGACGTTTTCTGAAGACACGTCTACCGCGGCGAACGGTGGTGATCTGGGCATCATTCCTGAACAGTCACTAAAGCAGACGGATCCGGCGACCCGCGAGGCGGTGATGAAGCTCAAGGCTGGTCAGTACACCCCGGTAATCTCGCTGGAAAATCCGGCGACAAGGCAGATCGGGGCGTTCCGCATCGTAAAGCTCATTGCGATGGAACCTGCGGGGCAGCGGGACCTTTCCGATCCACGCGTCGAGCAGGAGATCCGCTCGCAGTTGCAGGACCGCCGCGAGCAACTGCTTAAGTCGGCCTATTACGAGGTCATGCGCGATCAGGCCAAAGTGCGAAACTATTACGCTGAGAAGGTCCTCGCCGGCAGTTTCCCTTCGAAATAGAAGTCATTCAACTATTGCCAGAATCTCTCCCGCGTTGACATTCGCGCCTTCGCGAACGAGCAACTTTCGAAGCGTTCCGGCCTTGACCGACTTGATCTCGTTCTGCATCTTCATCGCCTCTACGACGATGATTCCTTTTCCAGATTCAATAGCATCGCCTTCCCGCGCAAGCACGCGCACGACTTTTCCGGGCATCGAGGATGACAGACGCTGCGGCCCGGCTTGCAGCAGTTCCTTGCGCCTGCGTCCTTGCCACGAACGTGGGTCCTCGACCGACACATTGTAATGGCGATTATCAACCGAAACGGTCCCGCTGTCCTCACGCCGAATCTCGTAAGATTTGCCGTTCAGCAGGATAGACGCTCTGCGCGCATTCACTTGAACGAAATCTACATTAGCGTCGCGTCCGTTGAGACGGCAACGCCAGCGACCCTCAACTTCGCTGATCTCCACATCGAACATCTTTTCGTCAATGGAGATGGAGTAGCGCACGTTATTGCAATCCTTCCATCCGCGATACTTTCTTCCATGACGAGGATGCCGGAGCGGTAACGGAGGCATTGTCTGTATTGCTTGCGCGCGATTCGATCATTTGAAAAATCGCCGCCGCAATTGCGGCTACTTCCATCGGGTCCTCATCCGAATTCCGTGAATCAGGCATGCGGGCCAGCAGTCCGGTGTCAGCGTTACCTGCCAGAAACTCAGGGTTAGATAGAATTCGCTGGAAGAGGCCGAGATTCGTCTTCACCCCACCGACGAAATATTCTTCCAGTGCTCGCCGCAAGCTGGAAATAGCCTGCAGCCTGGTCTCGCCATAACCGATCAGTTTTGCCAGCAGCGGATCGTACTCGAGCGGTACGTTCCAACCTTCGTAAACACCGCTATCCACACGGATGCCTGGCCCCGAGGGTTCAGTGAGGCCAGTAATCCTGCCGGGACTGGGGAAGTAGTTGTTGTCCGGGTCTTCTGCGTAAATGCGGCACTCGACCGCATGGCCGCGAAATTGAATGTCCTGCTGGCCGAAGGGAAGTTTTTCGCCGGCAGCAATCCGAATCTGCAGTTGGACCAAATCCATTCCTGTGACCTGCTCGGTGACAGGGTGCTCCACTTGCAGCCGTGTGTTCATCTCCAGGAAATAAAAGTTGCAGTCGCGATCAGCCAGGAACTCGATAGTTCCAGCGTTGGTGTAAGCGGCGGCCTGCGCGGCCCTGACTGCGATCTCACCCATGCGCTGACGCATCTCGTTATTGACCGCAGGGGAGGGGCATTCTTCAACCACTTTCTGGTGCCGACGTTGCACTGAACAATCACGCTCGCCGAGATAGACCGTGTTGCCGTGCTCGTCCGCCAGCACTTGCATTTCGATGTGCCGGGGATTGATGATGGCCTTCTCGATATAAACCTCTCCATCGCCAAAAGCCCGCTGCGCTTCGCTGCGCGCGCCTTCGAGAGCCGAGGCAAGTTCGGCACGGGTCGAGACCAGCCGCATGCCCTTGCCGCCGCCGCCGGCCGCTGCCTTAAGCATTACCGGATAGCCGAGTTTCCCCGCAATTTCTTCAGCCTCTTTCACCGACTCCAGTCCGCGCGAGGTCCCCGGTACGAACGGCACTCCGGCCTTTTCCATTTGCTGGCGCGCGCGGGTCTTGGAGCCCATCAATTCCATAGACTGCGGCGGCGGTCCGATGAACTTTATCCCGGCCTCCTGGCATGCCCGCGCAAATTTCGGATTCTCTGACAAGAATCCGTAGCCGGGATGAATGGCGTCGGCGCCAGAAAGCGTTGCCGCTTCGAGAATGCGGGAAATATTTAAATATGATTCGGCGGCAGGGGCTGGCCCAATCGGGTAAGCCTCGTCCGCTCGCAACACGTGCAGCGCGGCGCGATCCACTTCGGAATAAACGGCAACCGCAGGGATACCCAAGTCATGGCAGGCTCGAACCACCCGTACAGCAATTTCGCCGCGATTCGCAATCAGAATTTTCTTGAACATCGGTTCCTGTTGCAACCCTGTTGTGGAGAGTTGAACCCCCACATGGGCGGAGTCAGCTCCGCAAAGAACAAAGAATTCTATCTCACACTGCGATCACGGGCTGTGATTGATTCTTGAACCGTCGCGTATCATGAGAATTCCGCAATGGCATCCAGCACTCAGAACCCTGTGCTCACTCCCTCAAGATCGTTCCCGATAAATGTGCACAAGCGCTGGCCGCTGTTGCTACTTTTATCCGGTTTGGGCATTCGATTATGGTTTGCGCATGCCTTCTTCCTCAATCCTGACGAGGCTCTGCATTATTTGCTCTCTCTCCAGCCCGACTTGCGGATGACGTACGAAGCAACGCTTCCGACCTCTCATCCTCCGCTGTACATTGTGTTTCTGCATTATTGGGGATATGTGGGCCACTCCGAATTTTTCCTGCGCTTGCCGTCCGTTCTGGCTGGGACCGCATTCTGCTGGTTTGTTTTTCGCTGGGTGAAGCTGGTCGTTGACGAGTATGCCGCGCTCGTCTGCCTTGCGCTCCTACTGTTTTCCCCATCGCTGATTTACGTCTCAACCGAGCTGCGCCAATACGCCTTCGTCTTACTGTTCAGCGGCGCATCACTTTATTTTCTCGATGTCGGTGTGATGAAAAGCTCTGTTTGGGCCATGATCATCTCCGGAGTGTCGCTATGGTTGGCCCTGCTGACGCACTATTCCGCCACTCTTGTTGCACTCACGCTCGGCGTTTACGCCTTGTGGAGAATCATCGCGGCCAAAACTGCACGAATTGTGGCCGCAACCTGGGCGGCTACCCAGGCGGTTGCCTTGGGAATTGTTGTTCTCCTGTTTGAGACGCAGATAGTGCAACTTAAAACGCGGGGCCGCTTCGCGATGGCGGCTGAAACATATCTTAAGCGGTCGTCTTTTCATCCCGGGCAGGAGCATGCGCTCAGGTTTTTGTTTCGGGCAACCATTCGCCTCTTTCATTACTTCTTCAGTCAGGGCGCGGTCGGCGTCGCCGCCTTGCTGCTATTTATCTTCGCTATTGTTGTGCTGCTTCGGAATCGCCGATTTTCGCAGAGTTCAACCTCAGGGCAACTGGTGTTGCTGATGATCTTCCCCCTGCTGGTAAATGGTGTTCTTGGATTGAAAGACCTTTATCCCTACGGAGGCACCCGCCACAGTTCCTATCTGGCGATGTTCATTTTTCCGGGGATAGCGATCGGGCTCACCAGGTTAAGATCTAAGCCAGCCTGGATAAAACCCGCGCTGATTGGGCTCGTTCTTCTGCTTTGTAATTTGTTTCCATCACCGACCGGCGAATACATTCGCCATGCCGATCAGAATCGAAAGCAGATGGAATCTGCCGCGAACTTCCTGCGGCAGAACGCCGGGCCTGGTTCGCTTATCGTGACCGATAATCAAGGCGGCCTGCTGCTCAGCTACTATCTGTGCGGCAGCAAGGTTGTGCCTTTCAGCGGATTGATCCAGCATTTCTCGGAGGCGACGTGCGGCGACATGCGGGTCTTCTCGTTGGACCCCCGGCAATGGATCTTCCACGCCGCGACATTTCCTGACGATTTGCGCGCGCTCAAGGCAGCCTTCAAGCTGCCCTCTGGGCAACATCTTTGGATTTTTCAATCAGGATGGCTGGTGGACAACGAGGCCGGATTCCGCGCCGAGCTTAGGGGGTATGGCTGTCCGGCAACGCACGATTTCGGAAGGAATATTCTCGCATGCGAGGTCATCTTGCCGTAGTGAAACGCTGTTGCGAAGACCTGGTCCAAAAGAAAAGCCTCTCGTGAGAGAGGCTGACTAAAACGGTGAAATTAGAAAACTACTTGCTCATGGTGATTCCATTCGGCCCAGCAGATTTTTCAGCCTTGGCCTTCTTCGCCGCCAGGGTCTTGTCCACCCATTCATCAGCGGTCTTTGAGTCGGCAACACGCTGATCGGGTTCATCGCATTCACGGTCGGCTTTTTCGCGGTACAGCAGATTCATGTAGGCCATGGCATCGTCGTAATCCTGACGAAGTGAAAGCGCCTTATTCAGAACGTCCATGCCGTCCTGAATCACCGCGCCCTGCGCGTCGCGCAATGCAACGCATACTTTCTTGTCCTTGAGCGGTTCGTCTGGACGCAGGCCTAATTTCGCTCGTGCTTCCATGCGGGGCTGATAAGCTTCGGTCCAATCAATTACGCCCACTGAGTAGTAGGCTTCCGGATCATTGGGGTCGAGCTCGATGGCTTTGCGGTAATAAGTTTTCGCGTCTTCGAACTTCTTCATTTGCAGGTAAAGATACGCGATGCCTTTAATGCTGTTTACGTTCTTCGGATCCTGGTCCAGCACGTTTTTGTACTGCGCGATAGCATCGTTCGCATTCTGCAGATTGTCGGGGGAATCGACCCCGGGAATGTATTGCTGGGCGTAGGCAGTAGCCAGATAGAGCTTCGCGTTCTGCAGGCTGCTGTCGAGTTCCACGGCCCTTTTGAAATGATCGATGGCGGTTTCGTACTTTGCGTTCTTATAAGCGGCGACACCCTTGTTGAGCTGGTCACGCGCCATTAATTTGTTGCAACCCGTCGCCGAGATGACGCAAAATGCCGCCGTCACGACGGTTGCTATTCTTAGGCCTGTCTTCATCAGTAATTGCCCCCTCAAAATGACGCCGCACAACACAGCCGCATACGATAACACAAAGTGGCTAGTGATCAGTAGCCAGTGATGAGTGTCGGTGGCCGATAATCACCCGCACCGAAACCCGCTGACCAGATACCAGCCACTGACAACCTGGCTTTAGCCGCCGGCTTCAATCTTCGCGGTGATCAGGCCGACTTTGTCCACGCCGGAGGCATGGCCTATGTCAATTACATTGGCTACGTCGGCGAATGGGATATTGTCATCCCCCTTCACGAACATGACCTTTTCGGCGCGCGTCTTGAAGATGTCGGTGAGGCGACCCTGCAGACCGTCCCAGCTGACGTCATCCTGGTTGATCTTGAGCCCCGGAGTCTGTCCTGGACCTTTGTCGATGACCTGCACCACGATGGTCCGGTCGTTCGACTGATTCTTGGGCTGGTTCGGCGGCGGCGGTTGCGGCACCAGCGCGTCCAATCCTTTCGGAGTCAGCGGGGTGATCACCATGAAGATGATGAGCAGCACCAGCAGAACATCAATCAGCGGGGTTACGTTAATATCGCAACTTTGCCCGCCTTTACCACCAATAGCCATTCCCATGGGAATTCTCCTTGAAGCCTATTCCGACCCGCTCGCGCCGGGTTGCGGCGGAGTATTGGTCTGCTTCTTCTGATCGGTCAGCAAGCCGAGATCGTCCACGCCGGCAGAACGAACGTTATCCACAACGTCCACAACCGACTTGTACTTGGCGCGAGCGTCTGCGCGTACATAGACACGCTTATCCACGCGATTGGCGATCCGGTCTTTAATTTTGTTGGTGAGTTGGTCGGGCGCGATCTTGTCATTACCGAAGAAAACGCCGCCATCGCGCATGACCGCCACGATGAGCGCATCTTCTTTGTCCGCATCCGGCATCTGCACAGGATTGTTTACTTTCGCCAAGTCAACGGTAACGCCCTTTTGCAACATCGGCGTGATGACCATGAAGATGATCAGAAGCACCAGCATGACGTCCACCATGGGAGTCACATTGATGTTCGAGTTGACCTTGGCGCCTTCATCTCTTACTGAGATTGCCATAATTCTTCTCCTGCTCCTGCCTTAGCTCGAATGTCCGGTTCTACGCTTGATAGAGGTGGGCCCGGAGAGGTTATCTCCGGACCCCAGCAACTCGCATTGAGCATCAGGCTTACACGGGTGATTCCCGTGCTTCAATACTTACTACCGGCGCACTGCTCCACGGCGTTTCAGGAAGTAATCAATGAGTTCGCTCGACGAGTTGTCCATCTCCACGTCGAACGCTTCCACGCGGCCGGTGAGGTAATTGAACATCATAACGGCGGGGATGGCTACCAGCAGACCGAAAGCTGTAGTCACCAGGGCTTCTGCAATACCACCGGCAACGGCCGCCAGACCAGTCGCCTTCTCTTGCGAAATACCTTTGAAGGCGTTCAGAATGCCCATCACCGTTCCGAACAGTCCGACGAACGGGGCTGTCGAACCAATCGTGGCCAGACCGCCCAGGCCGCGCTTGAGTTCGGCATGCACGATGGCCTCAGTGCGCTCCAGAGCGCGCTTGGAAGCTTCAATGGTCTCGCCAGGGATATCGGTTGAATCCTGGTGAGCCCGGAATTCCATCAGGCCGGCGGTGACAACCTTGGCCAAATGGCTGCGCTTGTTGCGCTCGGCAACCTTGATTGCTTCATCAATTTTTCCATCCCGCAGTGCGCCTGCCACTGCCGGAGCAAAAGCCCGTGATTGTTTACGGGCTGCATTAAACGCCATCCAGCGGTCGATCATCACGCCGAAGGACCAGCCTGACATGATGAATAGAATGATGACGACCGCGCGCGCCACCCAGCCCATCTGGTGCCACAAGGAAATCGGGTCCCACTGGGGGGCGCCCGCTTCCTGCAGAAGCCAGGTGGCTGTGGTCGAAACGTGTGCTACCAGGTGTGTTGCTGCTTGAGCTGCAAACATGAGTTGCTTTCCTCCTCGGGAACTTAGTGCAAAAATTCTTAAACTCACAAAATGCGGGCTTCGCCTTGACGCATTCGACGCGAAACCTTGAATCCTGAAACTCTGACATTGAGACCCTGAACCGTTTCAGGGTCACAATGCTGAGATGCTTAACCGCCGGAGAGAGAGAAGTTGACCGTGATTTGAGTGTCCACTTCTACGGGTTCGCCGTTAAGAATATACGGACGGTAACGCCACTGCTTAACAGCATCCATGGCTGCCTGATTTAACAGCGGCGACGCAGTGCTGATCACGTGCAAGTTCTGAATGCTGCCGTCCTTTCCGATGATTGCGGCCAAGACGACAGGGCCTTGGACGCGCGCAATCTTAGCCATCTGGGGATAAACCGGGGTTACGTTCTTGATTTTCAGACCCTGGGTGACGCCGGCTGACACTCGCACGCGCTGTGGGGTAGCCACTTTTGGAATCGCCGTCGGCGTGCTGCCGATGATCGAGCCCATTACGCCACCCATCGAGCCGCCCGGGACGCCGCCCGGAACGCCGCCGACCACTCCTGCCTGCGGTGGCGGAGCCTCCTCTTCCTTAATCATTTCAACTTTCTTAGGAATCTTGGTCGGAGTACGAAGCTGGTTGTTGACCACATCCGTCTCGACCACCTTGATGACCTTGACGGGCGCTGCAGGAGGCGGGGGAGGCGGTGGAGGCGGTGGTGCCGCCAGGAACGTCATGGTCATTGCCTTAGGAAGCGCTTCGGTGAACATCAGCGGAATCAGAATCATGATGATGATGATTCCGACCTGCAAGACCACTGCGAATGCCGTGGTCCGGCCACGCTTGGTTTTTAATCTGTTACCTGACTCGATCAGGCTGTCCTCAAACATAAGTTTCTCCCTGCGCAGAACTACGATTCTTTAGACACCAGCTACGATTGCGTTGTTCCCGACTCCGGCCATAATTTTGCCGGATCAGGAACTTCAGCCAGCGAACCGCACTACTACCGCCGAACAGAGCGAACCCTTGCCCAGGACATTACATTTGGGCGACTAAACTCGGGCTTTCGCCTTCTCTCTCTGCCCCGGATCCGATGGTTTCCGGCCTGTTCCCATAGGTACAGGGGCCGACAACTGGTTCCGGTTCGATCGCCAGTCCTGATACGCCACCAGAATCGGTGCCGCGATAGCGATCGACGAATAAGTCCCGATTAAGATGCCAATTACCAGCGCGAAGGAGAATCCGTGGAGAACTTCGCCGCCAAAAAGGTACAAAGCAAGTACAGTCAGGAATGTTAAACCCGCCGTCAAGATGGTCCGGCTCAGGGTCTGGTTGATGCTCCGGTTGACGATGTCTGACAGCTTCTCCCGCCGCATGAGCTTCAGGTTCTCTCGAATGCGGTCGAAAACCACGATGGTGTCATTATTGGAGTAGCCGATCAGGGTCAAGATTGCTGCTATCACTGTGAGGGATATGGGTTTATTGGTCAGGGAGAACGCACCGAGGGTAATCAGGGTATCGTGAAAAACCGTGATCACGGCAGCGACTCCATAAATCCATTCAAACCTGACCGCCAGGTAAATCAGCATTCCCGCCAGGGAATACAGAGTCGCCAGTATTGCCTGCTTTCTCAATTGCGCTCCCACCTGCGGCCCTACGATCTCTACCTGATAGACACCAAAATCAGATAGGAAGAACCCGTCCTGCAGGGACGACAGCACAGCTGGATCAACCACTCCTTTCAAGTCATCGATGCTCCCCAGCACGCCACCTTTGGTTTTGTCGCGAAAATCCGCGATTTGCTGGGCAATCGCCGTATAGCGCTGCTGCGCGTCGCTGCCAAGGTGTAGCGGGTCCTTCTGCAACAGGTATGAGCTCAATGCCAGAGAGCTGCTGTTGTTCAGGTCCTGCTTTCCAGCCGGGGCATTAGTCTGGAGCGCGTTGACGATCTGCTCGCGGGGGCGATCAAGGACAGCCTGATCGGTTGTCTGCGGCACGTCGATGAGTTCTTCATTGCTGCCCGCGACACCATAGCGTTGAATGCGGACGTTATTCAGTCCGGCATGGTCCATTGCGGTGCGAACGGCATTGTCATTCGGGGGATGAGAAAACTTCACATACACCAGCGTACCGCCACGAAAATCGATGCCCAGCGGAAGACCATGCCAGAACAGCATCGAACATACGCCTGCGATGCTGAAGATCAGCGAGAAGGCGATGAAGTACCACTTCTTGCCCAGGAAATCGATATTAGGATTACGAAAAAATTCCACGAAAACACCTTTCAACTTGTGGGGACAGCCGCCCTCAGCTGTCCTACTCGGCAAAGCCGAGTGGTTCTGTTTTCAGATACGATCCGTCGAGCTGCGCTCGACTAGACGGGCAAGGGCGCCCGTTCCTACATACGGCTAAATACTCAGCGCTTCGCCCACCCGCTTGCGGCTCAGCACCCAATCAAAAATCACGCGCGACACAAAGACCGCGGTAAACAGGTTCGCCCCAAGTCCGAAGACCAGAGTGGTGGCAAATCCCTTCACTGGTCCGGTGCCGAAGAGGAACAAAATTGCGGCCGAAACAATTGTGGTCACGTGGGTATCAACAATCGTGACCCAGGCGTGAGCAAATCCCTGCTCGACCGCCGATGGCGGAGTCTTGCCATTGCGCAATTCTTCACGAATGCGCTCGAAGATCAGCACGTTCGAGTCCACGCCCATGCCGACGGTGAGAATCACTCCCGCAATTCCAGGCAACGTCAGAGTCGCGCCTATAAACCCCATCAACCCAAGAAGGATGATTAAGTTGAAAATCAGCGCTATATCGGCGTTGATTCCGGCTGCGCGGTAGTAGATGAGCATGAAGGCCAGTACGGCGGCCATGCCGACAACTGCAGCTTGCACGCCCGAGCGAATCGAGTCGCTGCCAAGCGACGGGCCTACCGTACGTTCTTCCAGATATTTGATACCCGCAGGCAGCGCACCCGAACGAAGAATCAAGGACAAGTCTTTGGATTGCTGTTCGGTCATACTGCCGCTAATTTCGCCGCGATCGCGAATCGGTTCTTTGATGTTAGCGACTTCGCGGACTTTGTTATCCAGCACCACCGCCAACTTGTCACCCACGTGCTGAGAGGTGAAACTGTAGAAGCGCTGGCCACCCTCGTTGCTCAAAGTGAAGTTCACGCTGGCTTCGCCCGTCTGATTGCGTCCAGGCTGAGCGTCGCGTAAGTCTTTTCCTCGCACTGCGGAAAAGCGCGAAACATAGCACCAGGTGGTTTCGGGCCCATCCGCGCACTGCCCACTCAGCAAGACCGAATCCGGTGGAGCGATACCGCCTTTGGCTTGCAGCGCGGCTTGTTCGCTGGGGTAGGGGCCGTCCAGCATCTGCTTAATTTCCAACATAGCAGTGGACTGCATCACGTCCTTGACCCTGGCCGGATCGTCCACGCCCGGCAGTTGGACCAGAATCTGGTAATCCCCGAGTCCGTGCTCTTCAATGATTGGCTCGCTCACTCCGAGCGAATCAATTCGGCTGCGAATAGTTTCAATTGCCTGGGTGACCGCGCGGTTCTTGGTGTCGGTCAGAGCACTCGGCTTCATGGTAACGGTCCAGGTGTCATTGGCGCCGGAACTGGCGTCGTACTCGGGAAGCTTGTCGCCGATCAGATTTCTCAAATCCGAAGCCGCATTGGGAGGAACGCCCTTAATGACGACCTGCTCGGGATGGTTGGTCGGGTCGGGTTTGGTGATTTCAGCGTAGTTGATCTTCGCCGTTTTCATGCCGGCCTTCAGCAACTCGATTGCATTGTCAGAATCGACGTTGACGGCATCATTCACCTGCACCTGGAGAATGAGGTGAGTTCCGCCCTTGAGATCGAGCCCCAGATGAATCCGCTGGAGCAGTGCATCCGCAAGCGCACCGCCAGAAACCCCGCTGGGGATGCCAAAAATGCCGTAAGTGAAAACCAGCAACGCACCCAGGATTACGATGACCTTCCAGCCCAGACCCTTTTTCATATAAAGACAACTGCTCCTAAGACATGTCTCGAGGTTTCGAAGGTTTCAAGCCACTTCCGCCATACACCTGCTGCTGCCAGGCTTACTTCGATGAACCCGACTCCAAAACTTTGAAAGCCTACTTCGTAACTGCTTCATCCGGCGTGGTCACTGAAACCACCGACGCGCGGGTTATTTCGATACGCAAATTGTCAGGCGGGACGCGTAAGTGCAGGGCATCATCCTTAAGCGCCACGATAGTTCCGCGCAACCCTCCGCTTGTCACCACCTTGTCGCCGGTCTTAAGTTCCCCCAAAGTTGCCTGCCATTTTTTTTGGCGGCGCTGCTGCGAGTAAAACATATAGCCGAACAGCAAAATCAGGGGTAAAAACAGGACAAGGCCGGAAAGCCCACCCGCGCCACTGGGACTGCTAGTCTGAAATAAAAAAAGGCCGAATATATACATTTGGATGCCGCTTAATGGCCCGCGAAAACGCTTGCCGAAACCTGAGCTTCTACCCGCGATCGACCCAATCCACCGCCGACACCTGCTGGTGTCCGCCGGCACGTTGCGTTTTGCGCGGAAGCTACTGCGTATCAGAACCGGACGTTAGTTTTTACAACTGGGATGGCAAGCCGGGCCAATCAAAGGAGCCCAGAGAAGAAATCGCGCACATTCCCAAGTCAAATAGAATGCCGGACGCGCCGCATAGTGTCAAGGTAGAAACTCAGGTTATGGATGGTGTTTAGGATTTGGGCAAGTATCTCGTTGGCTGCATAAAGATGACGCAAGTAGGCGCGGGAATAGCGGGTGCATACCCGGCATTCACAGTTTGGGTCGAGTGGGCCTTGGTCCGAAGCGTAACGCGCCTGCTTGATCGAGACCTTACCCTCCGACGTAAATAGCAGGCCATGCCTCGCCGCGCGTGTCGGCAGCACGCAGTCCATCATGTCAACGCCAAGTTTCGCGTATTCGGCGATCTCTTCCGGCGTTCCCACGCCCATCAGATAACGCGGCTTGTCTTTGGGCAGGAATTCCAGAGTTGCCTGGACTACTTCGCGGGTCATGGATCGAGGCTCTCCGACGCTCAGGCCGCCGATTGCGTATCCGTCAAAACCGATTTCAATCGTCCGCTCCGCCGATTCTTTCCGCAGAGCCAGATCCATTCCGCCCTGAACGATGCCGAAGAGCGCCTGGGTTGCATCGGGACCCGTGGTGACAGCCGCCATCCCTACGTGACTGTCCCACGGCACCTCGCCTTTATGTTGGTCAAAATGATTCCTGCTTCGCTCTGCCCAGCGCAGGGTCATCTCCATCGAGTCTCGCACGCGCTTCGGTTCGGCCGGGTATTCGGTGCATTCATCGAACGCCATAATGATGTCCGCGCCCAGGCCGATCTGGGCTTCGGTCGCGGTTTCCGGCGACAGGAAATGTGTCGATCCATCCAGATGCGAGCGGAAAGTTACGCCCTCTTCGGTGACTTTCCTTAGTTCACTGAGGCTGAAAACCTGAAAGCCCCCGGAATCAGTCAGGATCGCCCGTGGCCACGACATGAACCGGTGCAGGCCCCCAAGTCGCCGCACCTGCTCGATCCCCGGCCGCAAGTAAAGGTGGTAAGTATTGCCAAGCAGAATCTCAACGCCGAGTTCCTCCAGAATGTCCTGGGGAACTCCTTTGACGGTCGCCTGCGTCCCCACCGGCATGAAGACCGGCGTTTCAACCGGGCCATGCGGCGTGATCAGTCGTCCACGGCGAGCTGCGCCTGAGTTAGCGGACACTTGAAGTTCAACGGACATTCGCAAGTGATTCTAAAGGAAGGTATTGCCTCAGAACTTCGGCGGTCTCTAAGAATTGAGGGGGCGCCAAGTCCGCAACGAAAGTCTCAGGTAAGTTGCACGATCTCGCCTTCAATCGCCGCCCTACGGATTCTCAGTCTCCCGACCGTTACCGACAGATCGAATCTTCGCGGCCCGGCGCTACCGGGATTGAAGTACAGCACGCCATTTTTCGTTTCAGTGTGCGGCTTATGGCTATGTCCGTAAATCACAGCTGCGAACCCCGCTGCCTCAGGTTTCAAATCAAGATCATCGAGAATGTGCAGGACGTAGATTGAAACGCCGCTGACTTGCAGAACCGTGGTTAAGGGCAACGTCCGGCCCCAGATTCCGCCGTCCACGTTGCCTCGTACCGCCGTGACAGGAGCGATCTCCCGCAATTTTTCCAGGATTGATGGATCGCCAACATCTCCCGCATGAATGATGTGCTCGGACCCGCGCAGCGCCTCAATTGCCTCCGGCCTCAGCAACCCATGGGTGTCGGAGATTACACCGATGTTTGTCATGGTTTGTTTGCTCTGCGAACTTTGCGTTCTCTCCGGTTAAAAGTTTTTCAAAACAGTAACCGCAGAGTTCGCACAGATTCTCCCGATCGCAGACAGCAACTACTTCGCCGAAACCACCGGCAATATCAGCGCCGACGGGTGTTCGGCATCGTGCAGCACCATATTCGTCGCGCTCACAAACTGCTGCTCGGATTTATTGTCACTGCTCTTCAAGTACCGTGTCGTACCGATATTCAGATTGCGATCAAAGCGGGGGAAATTGCTGCTCGAAACTTCCAACCTCAGCGTATGACCTTTTTTGAAGACGTTGCTGGTCGCCCATACATCGATTGTCATCTTGTAAACCTGCCCAGGATTCAACAGGGTCGGCGTCTCGCGTGAATCGCGATAGCGCGCCCGCAAAATCCCTTCAGTCAGGTTCTGTGCGAAGCCGTCGGGCCAGACATCTACCAACTTGGCGGTGAAATCGGTATCGACCGCAGATGACTTAATGTAAAGCTCCAGACTTACCGGCCCGGTGATTTCCAGGTCTTCAGCCATCGGCGGAGTTGAGTAGACGAGAACATCATCACGCCCCTCAACTGCCCGCTGGTCGCGAGGACCCGGCGGCAAGTGGTTCCCATCACAACATAGCGGCCCACCTACAGTTGGCACGGGATTACCCGGATCGTACACATACTGGTCGGCTGATTCTCTTCCGGGGATCGTCGTAGAAAGGCTGCCGCTGCCGCGCAGCGAGTTCGATTTTCCATTCGAGTGCAGAAAATATTTTGTGCTCTTCGCGCGCGCCAGGGGCCAAGCTTGTTCGTCACGCCACTGGTTTGCGCCCATTACGAAAATTTTTATCGGCTTTCCTGAAGCGAACTCGTTCTTCTCGCCCTTAAA
Organism: Terriglobales bacterium; assembly: GCA_035493765.1. Classification (GTDB taxonomy): domain Bacteria; phylum Acidobacteriota; class Terriglobia; order Terriglobales; family Acidobacteriaceae; genus Gp1-AA145. Next base: position 4,534 of record DATJHT010000145.1, on the reverse strand, counting down.
CAGGTAGTTGTACCAGAGCAAGGTCACGTCATCTTCCGGGCGATCGAGGGTGGGGCCGAAATCGACATCTCCGATTTTGCGTCCACTCCCAGAGTGTCCTCCGACGGTCACCATCAACTGCTGTCCGTTACGGGCTTCATCGCTTCCGCCGTGTTCACGGATGCCCGCGTAATTGCGCAATGATCCTCCGAGAAAGAGGTCGTACCAGGCGGCGAGGTGTAAGGCCGGCACTTTGATGTCGGCGAAATGCTCTTCGATCGAGAGTGCCTTCCAATAATCGTCGTAGCTTGGATGCGCCAGCCAATCCATAAAATACGGCGCGAGCATAGCCGTCGAAGTCGGATCAGAGCTCGCGTCCTGGTTGTACAGAGGATAATTCGTCAGCGGCAGGGTCCATATGCCGCCGAGAGCATTCGTGTCTCGCGAAACCGCGCGCTCGTAGGTGTCCTGGGAAAGTCCGGATGTCCATGACTCATCGAACCATTGCTCGAACGCGCCGCCCTGGTAAGTCCAGTTTTCGTGATAGTTGCTGGCCGTCACTATCGGGCAGATGCCCGCAAGATGCGGCGGGTGCGAAATTGCCGCCAGCATTTGGGTTGCACCGACGTAGGAGCCGCCGAACATTCCGACTTTGCCATTCGAATACGGCAGTGAAGCCGCCCATTCGATGGTGTCATAACCATCGTTAGGTTCATTCTTGAATACGTACCAGTCGCCTTCCGAAGCGTAACGTCCTCGAACGTCTTCAACGATGACAACATATCCCTGTGCAGCTGCCTTGATTCCGAAATCGACCTCGTTGTCTTTGTTGTAGGGGGTGCGCTGAAGGAGAACGGGAAACTTGCCGTCGGCGTTTGGACGATAGATATCCGCGCGCAGTTTGATCCCGTCGCGCATGGTGACAACAGCGTTGCGTTCGTAAGTGATGGGGTATTGGTCGGCGGCCTCAGAAAAAACGGGAACAATCGATAGCAGACAGAAGCATATAAGCGTTCGCATAAGCGGTCTCCGGAATGACAGCCAGTAAAGATATCAGAGTTCCGCATAAGCATTCACCACGAGAAGCACAGTCTCTGTGTCCCGTGGTGAAAAACGCCGGCTTGAGATTAAACCGAGAGCAATCGATCGAAGAACGAGCGATAGCGCTGGAACGCAACTCGCAAGTCTTCGGTGGAGACGTTGTCGCCTCGGTCCCACTGCTTTTCGAGATTCGAGCGTTCGTCGGCGAAAACCTCGGCCAGTCGCTTCATCGCTGAAGCAACCAGGGTGTCGGCCTGTTCAACAGCTTTGCGCGGTTCATCGACAAAGTTGGTTTGAATCTCCTTCCACCGGGTGCGGAGGCCATCGAGTTCGTCGTTGGGGAACAGCGGACCGCTGGTGCTTTGGTTGTCGGGACGGTTCATTTCGGTAGCGGCGCGTTCCGAAGCCACAGGCTTCGGCCCAGTCGGCGTTTCAGTTGCTCTATTACCTTGCGCCAGATCGGCAGTTGTGAGTTCTTCTTCCTGTTCAGCATTTTTTCTTAATGGAAATGCCATGCTCATGCCCTCCTCAGTTTTTCAGGTTGTTTTTCTTCGAGTAATTCGGTAAACAGCGCGCGATAGTGCACCATGGCCTGGCGCAAGTCTTCAGTGCTGGCCTGTCCCCGGCTGCGGCGCTCGGCAATGTCGTGCGCGGCGCGATAATTGTCGACTACTACCGGGTGGTCAACAGAGATATCCGCCGCGCGTTGGGTGAAGTCGGTTGTGGGATAGCCGCGCACCTGCATGACTTCAGTGATGAGCCCATCAGCGAGCGCGACAGCGTCGGAAGGGTTATCCACAAACTGGCTTTGCACTTCATTCCAGCGACGGCTGAACCGCTCCTGGTCAGTCGCCGAGAGCGGACGGATTTCGAGTGTTTTCCGGTGCTTTTGCCGGAACTCTAGCATGCGCTCGCCTTTATGGACGTCTCCTTCTTTCCGGACCACGCGATCGTACTCTGGCCCAAACTGCTCACGAAGATTCTGGCTGCGGCGTTTGCGTGCAGCGAGGAAAATGACAGCAGCGACGACAATTGCTGCAATCACGACCAGCAGTATCACGACCTGAGAATTCATTCGCCCTCCTTCTGTTTGCAGACTTCTTGCGAAATGTCGGGCTATGGGATTCCTCAGAGAACTCCGGTGTTGCACAGTGGAAAAAGGGTAGAGGGAGTGAGGTGACTGCGGCAGAGCTGGCGAGAGCTGGGTAGGAGAGCAGATCTGGCGAAGGGCGGGACTCAGGATGGGCTCGCGTATCCGGAACCGGGGAAAGTATCTCAATGGTCGGCGTATGCCGAAACAATCAACCAGTTGATGATCTGAAGCAAAAAGAAGTTTGTCAGACACCTGTGATAATATGTCCGACATGAATTCCGGTCGTATTACTGTTCGGGTGCCAGAGAATTTGACTTCCCGGCTGCGTAGCCGATCGCGCGCCAAGGGGGCTACCGAGTCGGAACTAGTCCGCGAAGCCCTCGAAAGCTATCTTGGCAAGACCAAGGAAGGCAGCTCCGCCTATGTCCTTGCCGAGGCTGCTGGAATCATCGGCACGGCACGTAAGCTCCCAAAAGATTTGAGCACCAACCCACGCCACATGAAGAGCTTCGGCGAGAAATGACCGCCGGAGCACAAATGGCTCGCGTGGAACTTGCCCTCAGCTTATCGGAGAATCGGACGTTCCTGTCCGACGAATTTGACCAGGAAGGTGTGGAGCGGCCCCAATCACCCTTTGCTCTTGACTTCGGTTTGGCTTCGCTTCAATGAGGCGCGTCCTCGCCGACATCGGCCCCCTGGTCGCCATCCTCAGCCGCCGCGACCAATATCATCGAGCTTGCGTCGAGGCACTTCGAGAGATGCCCGGCCCTCTCTTCACCTGTTGGCCGGTCATCACCGAAGCCGCATGGCTCCTTCGCCGCGACCCGACCGCCGTAGCTCAACTTCTCCACAGCCTCGACACCGGATTCCTCGAACTCCTCCCCCTAACCACCGCTGACGCCAAGCCCATCGCCGCCATCCTGAAAAAGTATCGCGACATCCGCATCCAACTCGCAGATGCAGCGCTGGTTCATCTCGCGGCACGAGACGGCGTGGACACAATCTTCACCCTAGATCAGAGGGATTTTTCGGTGTACAGGCTGCCGAGAGGGAAAGCATTTCGGATATTGCCAACTCGCGCCTGAGTCACTTTTTCAAAAAAGGGATTGTGCCAAATCGAAGCGTTTCTTGCATGTGTAATAAACTGTGGAGTACAATCCACATATGCAAGTAATCCAGATTGTCCTCGACAAGCGGCTTTTGCAAGCTGCGGATCAGGCCGCGAAGCGGACCAGAAAGAACCGCTCCGCCTTGATGCGTGATGCACTGCGCGAACATCTCCAGCGATTGGAGCTTCGCGCCAAGGAAGAACGCGACCGCCAAGGCTATTCGCGAAAGCCGCACGTGCGCGAAGAAGCGTCCGCGTGGGAAGCGGAGGCCGCATGGCCGCAGGAATAAGGCGAGGCGACGTCCGGCTCTACCAGTTTGCCCCGCCGGACAAAAAAAGACCCGTGGTCGTGCTGACTCGTATCAGCGCCATCGGGTATTTGTCCACCGTCACCGTCGCGCCCGTTACCTCGACCATTCGGGGCGTGCCTTCCGAAGTAGTTTTGACCGCCGACGACGGGATGAAAGCGCCTTGCGCCGTGAACCTGCACAATGCAGTCACGGTTTCTCAACAACGCTTGGGAAAGCGCGTTGCCCAGCTCGGGTCCTCGCGAATGGTCGAAATCTGCGCCGCGCTGAGGTTTTCGCTCGGGTGTGATGCAGGCTAACCAGACTCGGCTTTGAAAGGTGCAATAGAGTATGGTGACAAACATGGTGCTTCGAATGGTGGGTGCGATGCTTTTACTGGGCCTCGCGGTGAGCGGACAGGCCCAAACGCCGGCGAACGACACGAAGATCACGCTGGAGCGGTGGGGTTGCTTCGGTACGTGCCCCGCGTACACGCTGTCGATCTCGGGAGACGGATCGGTTGTTTACCAGGGGAAAGCGTACGTCAGCTCCAGGGGGGTTCACAAAGGCAGGGTCAGCCAATCCAATGTCCAGCTGCTAGTCCAAAAATTTCTCGACGCCAAATTCTTTGATATGTCCGACGGGGGCATCGTTGTGGACCTACCGGTTAGAGTCTTGTCCTTCAGCGTTAACGGACGCCAAAAGCAACTCAGGGAGGGCTGCATGTGTCCTCCCGAACTAGTAGCTTTGGAAGATGACGTTGACAAGACCGCACAATCCGAAAAGTGGGTACGGGGACGCCTGAAGATGTTCTTCCACTGGCCGTGGCACCACTCATAAACTCGACGCGCGGCTCCCGATCAACCCCCGCACCCTCTCCCCAAACTCCTCCGCCCCCATATCCTCCGTCTTCTCTTTCCCCCGAGTCCGCACGTTCACCTTGCCGGCCTCGGCCTCTTTATCTCCCACCACCAGCATGAACGGCACCTTCTGCATGGCGTGCTCGCGGATTTTCGCATTCATCTT
>DATJHT010000144.1:0-3542 GCA_035493765.1 Terriglobales bacterium | reverse complement strand
CGACGTGTTAAACGCGACATTCGAGCGACTGCAGGCAAGCTTTGAACAAGCGGCTCGGTTCTCAGCCGATGCTTCGCACCAATTGAAAACACCGATCGCGGTGTTGCGTGCCGGCATTGAAGAAATTCTCGCTCAACCACGCTTATCCGACGAGCATCGAGAAAGTGTGGCGGAGTTGCTGCAACAAACGCGCCGCCTCAGTTCTGTAGCCGAAAACTTACTGCTACTTTCACGCGCCGATACCGGTCGGCTGACATTGCGCGCGACGGAATTCGACCTGCGCAATTTGCTGGACGGAAGCTTGGAAGATGCCCGGATCCTCGGCGCTGGGAACAACCTTCAAGTGGAAAGCAACATTCCCGAAGCTCTCCCGATGAAGGGTGACAAGGAAATGATTTCGCTCACGGTGCAAAACCTGGTGGAGAATGCCGTAAAATACAATCGACCCGGCGGCAAGATTTTGCTTTCGGCCCAAAAACACGATCACATTGTCCAAATCTGTGTCGGCAATACTGGGCCGGGAATTCCACCAGAACGCGCCCCAAACATTTTCGAGCGTTTCTATCGGGCACGAGGCGACGAGCAGACGCCCGGGCACGGCCTGGGTCTGAGCATCGCACGGGAACTGGCGCGGGCGCATGGTGGAGATCTTATTCTAACCAGAGCGCAGCCTGACTGGACGGAACTGTGTCTGCGATTGAACGCTTCAAGCGTCCACCCTCAAACGCAAACACAGTCTTCAGGGATTTGAGAGTAATGCGCCGCACACGCGCTTGCGGAAACTCGTTTACTGTTGCCGAGACAGAAGAGGCCGGCTGATGATGCTGGCCTCTTTGCTCGAGATTGAAGGTAACCCAGATCAATGGACCTGAAATCTGCCGCGCAGCGTGAAGTGGCCGTTCACAATTACGCGCGCTATGTCTCCGGCGTGCAGCTCGGGTGCGGCCGTGCCGCGAATGTCAGTCTCAAATGTGATGTCGTTTATAAGATTTCTCGAGAACTGGAGACGGTTACTATAAATCTGCACCCCACCGCGCAAGACTCGCAGCTCGACGACTTCATCCCGGAAGCCGTTTCCCCGAGTGATCCCAAGGTCAGCGAAGTCAGCCTTGGCGATTTCTACCTCAGCGGTGAACCGATCGTTGGCGGTGCCCGCTTCGACGTCCAATCTGGCTTGTCCACTGGCGTCCACAGCAATGACTGGCTGTAAACGCGCTTCAAGCCGGAGCGAAGTGTCAGACTCGATAGCGTCCGGAGCTTGTTGCGCAATCGCTACGGAGGAGACTGCCGAAACGGCAGCGATCGACATTGTGGTGAGGAGTTTTTTGATGTGCTCGTTGAAGTGTTTTTTGTTCATGCCTGCACGTTCCCTAGCGGCGAAGGATGCCGCTACCACTCAAAAGTTAATGCACTGTAACTTTCTCGGCAGGGCTTTCTCTGCTGCTCTGCCGCCTTGCGACCCCGGATCGCGAGCGCGCCGCTGCGGACGCAAAACCGCCTCCGGCTACTATCAAGTAGCGCGGAGACGGTTTCGAATCCTGTGTTGGATGTTGAGTTACTTAGAAGGTATCAATAGAACAGCGCGGCGCGTTCCAGTGGCTTTCGATAACGCGGTAGCAACAATCTGTCCGTTATCATTGATCGCCACGGCTGAATTGAGGTGGTACGTTTCGGCAGATGCCCCAATCAGCTTGTTGAGATCTGTCATCGTACCCTCAGACCACACAAATGCTACCTGCCGAACAGCACTTGTCCCAGTCTGGACCGCCGGATCGGTGGTTACGTTGATGGCAGGAAGATAACTATAACCTACTACCCGGTCGGAGCTGTTGACGCCCAAAGCAACGCTTTGGTCCTCCAGCGGATTGCTGAACTTGCGAGCCAATGTGCCGAGATCTTTCATCCCGTTGCCATCGAACCAAAACGCGTGAACACGGCTATCGACCTTGTTGACGGTTGAATATCCAACAACGTGATTCTTAGCATTGATGGCCATTCCGTAGCTGAAGCTGCCACCCAGGGTGCCGAGATCGCGCATTCCTATGGCTCCTGCCCCTAAGGGGGATGGCGAAAGGAACGCGTGAACCGCTTCGGTGTCGGTAGCGCTCGACCGGAGTTGCGAGTTGCCGGTAATGAAACCGGAGTCATTGATCGCAAACGCCTGGGAGTAACCTCCCCCTAGGGTGCCGAGATCTACCATTCCGGTGGACTTGCTCCAGAAAAACGCGCGGCTTTTCGGGGTGTCCAAGGCGGGGCCAGAGAAGCCGACGACCTGGTTAAAGCCGTTAATGCTATTCGCACGGCTGTAGGTTTGCTTTGTCAAGGTTCCGAGATCGATTCTCGATCTGTCACCGAAAAGAGTGGCATGCCGGACCGGAGAAGCAGCAGTGTGTGTGGCAATGAACGCCGAGTCGCCAACTACGACGCCGGTGTTGTTAATACCAAAGCCACGGCTAATAACACCGCGACTGCTCAGGCCTATGTCCTCCATCGGGGCCGGATTGTTAGGGTTGTAACGAAACGCAGCCTCACCCGAGGGTTCCGCGATTGAAGTTCCGGCGACAAGCCCCTGGCTGCTGATCGCGGCGGGAACACTTTCTTCCTTGCTAGGAAGAACTCCCAGATCAATGACCTTGTAGCTGGTCTGCGCGAAGGCAATGGATCCAGCAAGCATGAAGCAGGCGACTATAGCGGTCGAGCAAAAGCCGGACATCATTCGTTTATGTGAATGGTTTATCGTTTTATTATCCATGCCGACACGTTCGCCATGGCGAGGTCGACCTGCCATTCCTGAAAAGTTAACCAGCTTTAACCTTTGCTGCGGCCCCAGTGAATGCGGGCCATTCATTGGCGCGACGCCCCAATCGAACCCATAAAAACAGTCGAATGCTCAACGACTGACACATTGTGAAAAGCGCGATTGAGGAGGCGGCTTCGATGCAATAGTTTGAGGGCCGATGCAGGTCTCGTTTTACCAGTCTGAATCTGAGCAGCCGCACCCCGGCCGGGCACGAGCGATCATGAAAGCTCATCCCGAGGTTCGCGAACTGATGGTGCGCAACCCGTGGACTGCGCTGATCGCGGTTTCGATTTTGGTAATGCAGACCGCCATCGCCTTCGGCATGGGCGAGTTGGGATTCGGTTATTGGTGGCTCAGTCTCCTGATCGCCTTTTGTGTCGGTGCGTTCGGCAATCACGCCAACTACGTCATCATTCACGATGCTACGCACAACCTGATTTTTCGGAGTCCCAGCTGGAACAAAATGGTAGCCGTCATCGCCGACCTTCCGAACCTTGCGCCCGGTGCGATGGGATTTCGCGTTTATCACTTGAAGCATCATTCCCATCAAGGCGACTATGACTGGGACGCAGATCTGGCGAACCATTGGGAGGCCCGCCTTGTGGGCAACTCGTGGTACCGCAAAGCAATTTGGCTGATGCTATTTCCATTTTTCCAGGTAACGCGTCCGCCGCGACTCAAGGCGATCAAGATGTGGGACCGCTGGTTCTCAATCAATCTTGCATGCGCGGTCGCTTACGAC
>DATJHT010000143.1:0-36065 GCA_035493765.1 Terriglobales bacterium | reverse complement strand
CTTAGCATTGAGCTGCCCAAGAAGAGATCGAGCGAACGATTCGACTTCACTCGCCTGCATCGGCAGCCGATGGTCTGCCTTCGCTCCCGTCGAACTCGGCGTACTCTCGATCACATACAGCCGGGCCATCTTCTCGGAATCGGGATCGCGGCGCGCCGCAAAATCGCGTGCGTAACGCGTCATTCCGGGAAATCCCGATGAAAGAAAATCAGCGTCAAGCGATACGATCACATCCGCCTTAGAGAGATCGTAAGTCGTCTCGACCGGCTGGCCGAAAGCCATCTGCGCGCCCGCATAAGCATTGTCGCGGTTGACCGGCTCATAGAAATGCCACCTGGCCTGCGGATACGCCTTCTGGAACTGCTGCATCTGGTCTATCAGCGTGGGCGACGAAAAATTGCGCGACAGAACCCGGATGCCGGCTCCGCCCAGAGATTTCTGCGCGCTCAACGGCCCTTGGAGCGCCCCAACCATCGTGCCCCACGTGCTGATGTCGCCGAGATAAAGCACGTTCTGCGAGCGATCAGGGTCGTACATGTCGAGCAGCGAAGCTTGCGCATATACGTCCGTGCCGCCCTGGCTGGCGGGATGCCGGTCATTGCCTTCAACCTTGATGGGACGAAATTCACGGCTGGTCACCAGCAGCGGCGTGGCGTATCCGCCCAGCGTGAAAGCCGTGGCGTAGAACATCGGCCGCCCAGGAACGAGATCTTCCGGCTGGCGAACATAAGGAACGATCGGCTCCAGCGGCTGCCGCGTGCAGGCGGTCATGCCGGCGAGCGCCAGCGACGACCCCATAAGCTTGAGGAATCCGCGCCGCGATACCGCATCCAGCCACTCCGACGCACCTTTGGGGAATTCGCGGTGCATCATTTCCTTGAATTCGGGCTTACCCGCGAGCTCTTCCAGGCTGCGCCAGAATTCAGGACCGTTTTTCTTCTGGATTTCAGCGGTGGCCGCAGCGACATCGAGCTTGCCGTTTTTCTGCAACTCTTCCTTCTTGCCCGGGCAAACTTCCTCGCGATGCGCTTTTCCGTTTTGTTTTTCGTCGCTCATCTATCTTCTATCGTCGTTACCTGTTGTCGTCTGTGCGGGACCGGCTCATTCCATCTCCCAATCTCATTCGCCGCAGTGTCCGGTGTTTAAGCTAAAAGCCAAGAGCCGGAAGCCGCTTTACCTGTGGCACGTGTTGCAACTCGTAATATCCATCACCGTGCGCAGATTGTACGCATGCACCAGATACTTTCCCAAGCTCACCTGATCGGTAAAAGCCTTGCCATTGGGATCCGTAAGCCCTTTTTCATTGACCGTGACCGGCAACTCGGGCGTCGGCTGCTGATAGCGCATGTTGAATACCTGATCGCGCGGCCGCAAATTCTTCTCCGGCCCGCGATGACACTCAATACACCACTCCATCTGCAGCGAGTTGTAATTGAACATCATGGGCATGCGATCGACCGGGCCGTGGCAAGTGTTGCAACCCACGCCTTTATTTATGTGAATGCTGTGGTCGAAATAAACGAAGTCCGGAAGATCATTGACCCGGTTCCAGACCAGCGACTTGCCGCTGCGATAGCTCTCCCGCACCGGCTCAAGCAATGCCGCCCCCGTCCAGATCTGCGAGTGGCAGTTCATGCAGGTCTTGGTGGGGGGAATTCCGGCAAAATTTGAGGTCTCAACCGATGTGTGACAGTAGCGGCAATCAATTCCAATCGCAGCCACATGGTGTTCGTGACTGAACGGCACCGGCTGCGGACGCACCACCGCCGCATAAGTGACGTAAGGCGAGCGCTGCAAATTGATGCACGCCCACAGCACTGCCGCAGCAGTGAAGATGCCGGCATAAATCGACGCCCGCGAAATTACGTTAGCGCTGCGATGGAAAATCTGCATCGATCAGAATTTTTCTTACCGCGGGAAAACGTTGTTCAACCCAGAAATAAAACGTAAAGAAATGCGAACTGCTTTTTGAAACTGGAAATTATAGCAGCTTGCAGTGATTTGAAAATGATCTTTCCTGTTTCGGGCAAAAAATCTTTTCGCAGAATCAGAATCGTCGTGCGTCTTTGGTCGAAGGTCGCGCGACCGACCCACTGTCAGAACCTATTGAACTTCAACCGCAGAAGAAGACCTGAGTTGAATCAAACAAAAATCCGTCGTGATCGGCGTTTACTCCGAGGAAACGAAGTTCCAAAATGAGACCGCTGCGGACGCGCGTCCAACAACCAACGATGGGGCGACTCTCACCTCAGATTCATCACCAGCAGTCGCGGTTCGGTCATGTCTTCGATGGCGTAGCGCAGGCCTTCGCGTCCCAGGCCGGAATCTTTCACTCCACCATAGGGCATGTGATCAATGCGGAACGATGGAACATCTCCGGCAATCACGCCGCCGACCTCGAGTTCCTCAAATGCCTGGAAAATCCGCGCTGCATCCCGCGTAAATACGCCCGCCTGCAATCCATACGGGGATTCATTGATCACTCGCAACGCCTGCGAAAAACTATCATACGGTTCCAGCGTCACCACCGGAGCAAAAATCTCCTGGCAGTTCACTTTCATGTCCGGGCGAGTTCCCGTAAGCACCGTCGGGTCAAGAATAGATCCGCGCCGTTTGCCGCCACAGAGCAGCGTAGCGCCATCCTGAATCGCGGCCGTCACCCATTCTTCCGCGCGAATGGCATCGCTCTCCCGAATAAGGGGTCCAAGGTCAGTGGAGTCGTCCATGGGGTCGCCAACATTTAATTTGCTGACGCCCTGAAGCAGCAGGTCGCGAAATTTCGCAAATGCCTGACGCTCAACCAGAATCCGCTGCACCGAGATGCAGGTCTGGCCAGCATAGGCAAAGCCTCCGGTAACGCACCGGTCGGCGGCCCAAGCCAGATCGGCATCGCCATGCACGATTACCCCCGCGTTACCGCCGAGTTCGAGCACCACTTTTTTCTTCCCGGCGCGACGCTTGATCTCCCACCCCACCGGGGCGCTGCCGGTGAAGCTGATCAGCTTGATGCGTTCGTCCGTGACCAGCAAGCCAGCGTCTTCGTTTGAAAGCGGAAGAACATTGAAGGCGCCGTCGGGCAGGCCGGCCTGCTCCACCGCTTCGGCCAGCAGCAGCGAACTTAAAGGCGTTTGTGGAGCGGGTTTCAGAATCATGCTGCAGCCGGCGGCAATTGCCGGAGCCACCTTGTGCGCCACCAGATTCAAGGGAAAATTAAATGGAGTGATCCCGGCAACCGGCCCAATTGGGAAGCGCTTCACGATTCCCCAGCGTCCAGACGTGAACTGCTGCCAGTCGAGCGAAAGATATTCGCCGTGAATGCGCGTGGTTTCTTCGGCGGCAACCGTAAAGGTGAAAATCGCGCGCTCGATTTCCGTTCGAGCAGCCTTTAGCGGCTTACCTGCTTCCTGCGCCAAGGTTCGCGCGAATTCCTCTTTTCTCGACGTGATGTGCTGGGCAATTGACCGCAATACCCGCTGGCGCTCGAAGGCCGGCAGCTTACGCGTCGTACCAAAGGCGCGCACGGCCGCCTGAATCGCCTGTTCTGCGTGCTCACGCGTGGCTTGGAAAACCTCGGCCAGAGGCGTTCCGTCATATGGCGCGCGGATTTCAACCGGAGTGCCCTCCTCAATCCACTTGCCTTGCAGATAAAAGCCCTGCGTGCGAACCGGAGTTGTCGTCATCTGCGCCATTGCCATCCTCCGAATCTCCGATTATAGGCAAGCCCGCGGAACATTGCGCGAAGCAGGACAGGATAAGATGACGCGGATGAAGTTGCGCACCATCACCGAAGCCTCGGATCTCGTTCGACATCGGAAAGTTTCGCCGGTCGAATTGGTGCGGGAGTGCCTGCAAATCATCGATCAGCTTAATCCGTCGCTTAATGCATTCATTAACATCATGTCGGGGTCGGCGCTCACGGAAGCAAAGCAGGCAGAGAAGGAAGTTCATTCCGGGAACTGGCGTGGCTCTCTGCACGGAATCCCCATCGGACTGAAAGATCTGATCGACACCGCGGGCGTTCGCACTACGGCGGCCAGCGCTGTTTTCCTCAATCGAGTGCCGAGCCAAGACGCGGACGTGGTCAACCAACTCAAAGCTGCGGGCGCAATCATCATCGGGAAGCAAAATCTGCACGAGTTCGCTTACGGCGGCAGTTCGCTCATTAGCCACTTCGGCCCAGTTCGGAATCCAGTGAATTCGGAATTTATCGCTGGAGGATCTTCCGGCGGTTCAGCCGCCGCCGTCGCGTCGGGAATGTGCTATGCCGCAATTGGCACCGATACCGCGGGATCGATCCGCGAACCGGCGGCACTGTGCGGAGTAGTGGGATTGAAGCCTACCTACGGCCTGGTCAGCGCGCGAGGCGTGATTCCGCTTTCAATCTCACTTGATCACGTTGGTCCGATTACCCGAAACGTGGAAGATGCGGCCATTCTGCTCGATGTTTTAACCGAAAACTCAGGTAAGTATCGGGAAGGTCTACGGGAACAACGGCGCAATCTCGTGATAGGAGTTCCGCGGGCGTATTTCTTTGAAAACCTGGACGCTGAAATCGCGGAGCGCGTCGAAGTGGCGCTCGATTGTCTTGCGTCCTCAGGATTCGTGGTCAGCGACGTAGCAGTGCGAGTGGACGAGGACCGCACTCTGCAGAAGGCGGAGGCATTTGAGTTCCATCGTCAGATGATCGCTGAGCACGGCGATCTTTATGACGTTGAAACCAGAAGGCGCATTTTGTCCGGGAAAGACGTAAAGCCAGAGCAACGACAAGCAGCCTTGCGCGAACTCGCCCATGAGCGCGACAACATTGCGACTCTGTTTCACGGAATCGATGTTCTGATTACTCCGACGACACCAGTTCCCGCCCTTAGCATTTCTGAGTTATTAGCGGATCCAAAAGCGTTGCGTCCGGCGGAACTTACCCTGCTGCGCAACACGAGACCGGTAAACGTCTGGGGATTGCCGGCGATCTCGTTGCCCTGCGGCTTCAACTCCGCTGGATTGCCCACCGGATTGCAAATTATTGGACCGCAGCACGGGGAGATGAAAGTCCTTCAGGTCGCGCGCGCGTACGAACTGGCTAGTAGTCGCGAGCATCATTAGAATCAAAAGCTTTTAACCGCAGAACGCTCAATCGACTGAATGCACGTCCTCCGGCAAAACCATCACGAAGTCGCACTCACCGGAACCGCTGGAGCATGTCAGGGTTCCCCGCCGCAAAATCTTCGTCGGCACTTCATCGGGAAAACTAAAGCTCACCTTGGCATCACGCAGATTTGCGGCCAGCGGCTTGAGCTTCTCTTCTCCGCTGATAAATTTCGCCGCCTCAATCTTTGCGTTTCCCCCAGAAGCCGCGGATGTAATCACTACAAAGAAATCCGCGCTGCCTGCCGCAGGTGAAACCTTACCCAACTTCACCGTACGCATGGTCTGAAAATCGCCACGGTGTTGCTCGACAGCGGGCGTGACTTTCGCATCGCCACCGACCAGGGCCGCCAGCCGGGTACGCGTCTCGTTGCTGGGTCGAATGCCCGAGAGTGACATGGCATAGGTGCGCACGGCATCGTCCTTACGGCCCATTTTCTGGTAGATCTGCGCCAGATGATCGCCGACCTCGCCGTGTCCGCCCAGCACCCAAGCCGCGCTCACGTATTTCGCAGCCTTTTGCATGTCACCGCGCGCGAAATAAACCCATCCCAGTGTGTCCCAATTGGCATCAAGTTCAGAAACATTACCCAGATCGCGCATGGATAGCTGGTCCAGAGAAAGGTTTCGCAATGAATTAGCCACAGCCGTCACTGCGGACTCGGCATACTGCTGAGCGCGGTCAAGATGCGTGCCCTTGAGTGATAACTGATACGCGATGTTGTTCCACACATCCGGCGTCGCGGAGATTTCGGTAGCGCGATTGAACGCCGCCAGCGCCTTCTCGTCCTGGCCGGTGTTCAGATAAGCGTCGCCGAGATTGATCTGCAATCCCGCGTCATTTTGCTTCAGCGATACTGCCTTTTCGAGCTCGGATACTGCTTTATCGTACTGATGCGATTCCTGATACATACCGCCTAGCGCGCCGTGCGCGTACTGGCTTAGCGGATTGATCTCGATGGCCTTGTTAAACGCCGCTGCGGCGTCGTCATATTTGCGCTGCGTAGTGTAGGCCCAGCCCAGCGAGTCGTATGCGAATTCATCATATGGATCCAGTTCGGCCTGCTTCTTGAAAGCGTCGATCGCGCTGTCGGTCTGGCGAAGCACCATGTATGCGCGGCCCAGATCCATCCATCCGGTTTTGTGCTTGGGATCGTCGGCAACGACTTTCTTCAGCAAATCAATCGCGCTCTGGAAATTGCCGCGCTCGTACGCTGCCTTGGCCGCGTCGTAAAGTTCATCACCTTTCAGGTCCGCAGAAAGGACAGGGGAACCGGCCGCGCTGCTGTCAATTGAAAGATGCTGCTCCGCATCCGACATCACCGCGCGGCGAAATGCGATGTAGTCGTTGGCGCGCGACGGCGGCAACTCATTTATGGTCGTGACCAGGGTGCGATCAGCCGTGAAAATGTTTCCCTCCACCTTGTAAGTGGCGTTGTAGTGCGCGTAGTCGCGCTTCACAGAAAACGAGAGCGGCGCAGTTTCCGTGTATTTTGCTGGAAACTGCAAATGAAGCTTGTAAACGTAATTGATGGGCGAACCTACCTGCACCGGATCAGTATCGTCGGGGTCGGCGTCCGCCATTTGCATCTGCGAAAATGGCAGCGCCAGATCGGATTTCTTCTTCGACCAATCCAGGAAATTCGCTGCTTCGATTTTGTACGAGAGAGTGAACGGCTGATGTGTGGCTGCCGGATCGGACACGTCCAGATCAGAAACGTCTCCGCTCACACCACTGTACGTGCTCAGTTCTTTCACAAAATCCTGCCACTTGTTGCGTGGGATACGCCGGAACAGCATCCGCATGTAAAGCTCGGTGTCGCCACGGATTTCGTAGTGGACTTTCGCCTCCAGCTTGCCGACTTCACTCACCTTTCCATCGATTTCCGATATCTGCTCATTCACCATCGGGGGATCGGCAGGAGTTTCCTCCAGGTGCGGCACGCCATCCGCGGGAATTATCAGCGCCTGCTTCTTGCGCAAAACTGAAGCGAGCAGCCGGAAGGGCGCTACTTCGGTTGTGCTGTCCATCCATATTTCCTGATTACCCAGCGGCAACATGGTAAAGACGTGGTCAAACTGCGAGGGGGAGGGGACATCGGGGTCCAGCTTGCGGCTGGAATTAATCAGGACCGACGACGCGTGGTAGCCCGCAGCTTCCAGCAAGGAGGCAAGCAGCGTGTGCTTGTCCTTGCAGTCTCCGTACTCGTTGTGCAAGACATCTGCCGCAGCATGCGGCTGAAACCGTCCGACCCCAAACGAAAGACTGATGTAGCGGAAATTCGGCGCCACATAATCGTAGAGCGCTTCCACTTTTTCAAGATCGGTCGTCTTCCCCTTAGTAAGCTCTGCGGCTATAGCGCGAATCTCAGCATTGGGCTGGCGGCGATCCTTTTCAAGGCTGCCATACCAGCGGCCCATCTGCTCCCAGCTCTCGAAGGTCGTCATCTGAACAGCCGGCGGTTCAGGCTCCTTCTTCTTCGGCTTTTTGTCTTTGTCTTTCTTCTTTTCATCCTCGTCTTTGTCAACGTGAGAACTTGTCCACTGATAAACTCGGCGGCCGTTTGCTTCTGTGATTTTTGGGTCGGTACCAGGCTTGGTCTTCAGCTTGATTTTGCGGTCTTTGGGAACATCAAGTTCGAGTTGTTCGTCAAGCACGGTGCCACTTTGCGCGAAATAATGCTCCATCCAGAATTGCTGCGGAGCCAGCGGCGTGTGTGTGATCGTGACGAAGTCGTATTCAAGTTCATCGCCCGGACGCAGCCCCGGCACGGTTATGTGCTTCTGGCGATAGTCGGTATAAACCGGGGCTTCTTTTTCCAGAGGAATGCTGAGGTCCTGCACTGCATCTGGCTGGGCAGCAACGGTTGAGCCGTTTGCTTTCAGCACGCGAACATATGGAATCTCCACACGTTCGTTGGCCGAGTTATACCCGGTAATGAGCTGACCCCACTGCTCGACGCCGGCTTCACTCTGAATCTTGATGCGCGCAGAAATTTCGCGTCGGCCGGTTCCGTCGTTCTCGAAGCGGTACGCCGTCCGCAGTTTTTCAACTACATAAGACTCTTGCGAATGGTCGGGGATCTTGGCCGGTATCGGAGGCGATGGCGGCGCCGGTACCTGAGCAAGAGAAGCAAGGCAGACAAGCACCAAAAGGGGCAGAAAAACGAAACGGCGCAACATAGGCATTGCGCCGTTTGTATCGTATTAAGCGGCCGGAATCAAGTTACCCGAGAGGGTTTCGGTCACACCGCCTGAGATATTACTGGCCCGACGCCGCCTTCTCAATGAAGTCAGCCTCATCACCTTTCATCTTTCTCAAACTATCGATCGGCAAATAAACCATATGCCCGGCGTCATACGTTGCATATGAAATCTGCGTCCGGTACTTGGGGGTTAAGTCCAGATGATCCATAGTGTAGTTGGCCGCAAAATACGGCGTGGCCAAATCGTAATAGCCTTCCATGACCAGGACTTTCAGGAAAGGGTCGCGGACCAGTGCCCGGCGAAGCGCGCTGGCGGTGTCCGGAAAGCCGTCGCCTGCCGACCCCCAATCCCACTTGCCTTCGAACCCAGCCTGTTGGGCGAAAACGTAATAAGACATATCGGTTCTGTACCCGAGTTCCGACCGGACGTAATTGTTGAGGACTGCGGTAAACGGAGGCAGCACATTCGCTTCAGTCGGATCATAAAACGGGGTATCCATCAGGCCGTCCGGATCGGGGCCGGTGTAGCGGCCGTCCAGACGTCCAACTCGCACTTTCTGATCAATCAACAAATAGTGCGTGAATTTGGGCACATCGATTCTGAGGTTCGCCTGATCAATGATCTCTTTACTCAGACCGGTGAAACGTGCCATCTGATCGATTGTCTTCTGCCTTTCCTCGGGAGAAAGCGCATCCCCTTTCGCCAACGCGGCACGGTATTCCGTTGTCGCCCATTGTTCGGCCTGCTGCCGCGCTTTGGCCATGTCCTGCTCGAGTTCGGGTGCCAGCTTATGGTGATATCCGGCAATCATGGTGAACGACGGTATTAGAAAAATGTACGGCCCATCATTGGTCTTGCTGTCTGCCAGTGTCTGGAAGTCGAGCACCGTGGAGAGCAAGGTGATGCCGTTGAACACAATGCCCTGCTCCGCCAGTTTGCCTGAAATCCCAGCAGAACGAGTGGTGCCATAGCTCTCGCCAAACAGAAAGAGTGGAGAACTCCAGCGGTCATAACGGCTGACATACAGGCGGATGAACTCACTGAAGGCATCGATATCGCCCTTCAAACTCCAGACCTTCTTTGAGATTTCAGAGGTCTCAGCCCGGCTGAAGCCTGTGCCGATCGCATCTATGAGCACCAGGTCGCTTTTATCCAGCAGAGTGTAAGGATTGTCTTCAAATCTGTACGGCGAAGGCGGGAGCGAACCATCTGGCCGGAGCACAACCCGGCGCGGACCCAGAGCTCCCATGTGCAGCCAGACGGACGCCGATCCCGGACCGCCATTAAATGCAAACGTCAGCGGGCGCCTCGACAGGTCCTGGCCGTCGAGGGCATACGCCACGAAAAACATTTCCGCTTCAATCTTTCCGTCGTCGCGCTTGATGGGCAGGCGGCCCGCGGTCGCGGTGTATTTCAGCGTCTTTCCATTCAGCGCGATCTGATGATGTGTCACCACCGGCGCGACTTCGGTCATATCGAAATGTTCGGCTTTGGCGTCTTCACCGGGCTTGGGTTGAGGCTGGCTTGGCGCGGGCTCCGTGGACTTTGGCTGCGCCTCCTCCGGCTTCTGGCTCGGTTGCTGCTGCTTGGTGGGCTCTGTCTTCTTTGCTTCCGGCTTGGACTGCTCTTTGTTAGCGGACTGCTGCGCGACAACGGGCACGCATAAAAGCGTCGCGACCGTAAGCGCCCTCAGAAAGAACATGCGTTGCTCCTTGAAATTGCCTTGCGATGAACTCGCTATCGATTACAGCACTAGAAGGGCGGGTCCGACAAATTGACTTGCTAAGATAGACCGGTGCCGACAAGCCCTCGCGCCAAAATCAAGAAGCAGATCAAGAACAGAATTGAGGTTCTCCGCGCCGCTCCGTTATCACGTATTCCGTGGCTGGTGCATGGGTTCAGTACGCGTACGGGCGGTGCATCGCAGGTGTATGGAGGCAAAGCCCTAAATCTCGGCTTCCGAGGAGATGATTCGCGAGGCACAGTCGAACGGAATAGAAACGCGTTCGTTGCCGCATTGACCAACGCACCTGAACGCCGATCCTCCGCCCGCAAGGCCTGGGCGATGGTCAACCTGCGGCAGATTCATTCCGATATCGTTCATTGCGTTTCCGAGCTTCCGCCACTACCACTGGCGGGCGATGGCCTGATCACGCGCACGCCGGGCTTGCTGCTGTCCGTGCTGACGGCCGATTGCCTCCCGGTCATCATCGTAGATGCCAAGCACCACGCTGTTGGCGTCTTTCATGCCGGATGGCGCGGAACGATTCAGCGCATCGTCGAGAAAGGCGTTGGCGAAATGCGCAGGCATTTCGGCTCCCGTCCCACAGATTTGAAAGCTGCAATCGGCCCTGGGATTCGCGGTTGCTGCTATCAGGTCGGACAAGAGGTGCGCGATAAATTTGATTCGCAGTTCAGCTACGCGAAGGATCTTTTTCGCGAGACCAAAGAAACTAATGAAATCCACGAACGTTACCCGTTGCTGTTCCTGACCTCACGCGCTCCCGGGCATAGCGAACTGCCGAAGCAGATATTCCTCGATCTGGCTGAAGCCAATCGCCGCCAGCTGGCTGCGGCCGGAGTTCCCGCACGCAATATTTCAGACCTCGGCCTCTGCACCTCGTGCCATTTGGATCAGTTCTTTTCTCATCGCGCGGAAAAAGGTAAGACGGGAAGAATGATGGCCGCGGTGGGGATCAGGGCAGCCGCAGGAAATTTGGCATAGTTTCCAGCAGAAATCTTTAAACGCTCATCGTCTCTGGCTCTTTCACCACCGCATCCAGGTTCTGCAGCGTCTGTTCGACGGTCAACGAATACATTTCTTTGCCCAGTCCTTCGCCGGATTCGAGAGCGCGCTTCAAGTAGCGACCTGCAATTTCAATTGCCAGCGGATCTGTGATGGTCTTACCGGTGCGCTTCTGGTATTCGTTCCACGCGGGCAGAGGCAGCACGACCCACACTGGGCGCCCGTCAACCAGAAACTTGATATCGACGGCATCGGCATGACGTGTGGCAACCGCCACGATGAGTGCTTGATAAAAGCAATGGACCTGCTTCTTGGTCCAGCGGTCGAGTGCGTGGAAGTCGCGATACATAGGACTAAAACTATACCAATGGCGAAGCTATTGGGCCAATTCTGACCTTTACAGCATCGCTGTCTCTTCAATCATTCTGCCTTCCGCGAAACGCTCCAGGTCCAACCCCGATGCATCGATCAGATTGGTGCTTCCGTGAAGAATCAGGTCCGAGAGAATCCTTCCTGTGGCCGGTGCGTGCATCACGCCGTGACCGCTGAAACCGTTGGCCAGAAAGAATCCAGGCACTTCGGCCACGGGTCCCAGAATCGCATGATGATCGGGAGTCATTTCATACAGACCCGCCCAAGCGCGTTTGGGATTGACCGCGAGGTTTTCAAACATCGGCACCCGATCGGCAGCGCGCGTAAGAATTTTCTCGATGAATGAGGACTCGAATTCCGTTTTGTAGCCCGGGGTCTCCTCCGGATCGTTCCACGCCAGCAGGAACCCCCGCGCTTCCGGCCGGAAATGAAAACCGTTTGACATATCGATGATCATGGGCGCGCCATGCGGGAATTGATCGAACGGCTCCGTCGGCACCAGCATCCGCCGCAACGGTTCAACCGGGAGGTTCACGCCGGCCATCTCAGCGATCTCAGCCGCCCACGCTCCGGCGCAATTCACTGCAACCCGGGCGCTGATCGGCCCTTTGCTGGTTTCGATTTCCGTGATTCCGTGAGCGTCCCGTTGGATACGGGTCACGACTGCGTTTTTCCATATTTCTGCCGCGCGTTCGATGGCGCAGGCCATGAATCCGTTCATTGCGCTGTATGGATCAACGAATCCGTCACTTGAGCAGAACGCGCCGCCAACAATGTCATCTGATCGAAGCTGAGGAAACGTGCTCGCGATCTCTTCGGCAGAAATTAACCGAGCATCCTTGAGTCCCAAACGGACCTGCGTCTCATGGTTCGTGCCCAGGTATGCCATGTGCTTTTCGGTGGTCGCGCAGAACAGATAGCCCTGGGCTCGATAACCGCATGGATGTCCGAGCTGTTCCTCAAAAGAGGCATAAAAAGGAATCGAGTATAGCGACATCTGAATGTTGACGGGAGTCGAGAACTGGGCGCGGACCCCGCCCATGCTTTTGCCCGTGGATCCCTTCCCCTGCGAAGACTCGCGCTCGATCACCAACACATTGCGGCATCCGGCAGCCGTCAGGTGATAGGCGACGCTCGAGCCGACAATCCCGCCCCCGATGATCACAACGTCTGCCGTGCGCATGAAATTTAACTCGGAAAGCGAGCATTGTAGTGCATCTCGCCACGAGAGGCGGCAATGGCAACTACTGATCTGATTGAGGTTATGCCTTGGTAGCGGCGAGACAACTGTCAGCCGTCGAACCAAACCTCAGAATGATTTTCTTCTGTTTGACGGGGCGAAACTCTTGCCATCCGCCTGGGTTCATACCCATGTGAACGGCTTCCCCAGGCGAGGGTGCCGGGAACTCTCTGGAATCGCTAGTTGATGGCGCTCCGGAAGTGAGGACAAATAATGCATTACTTAAAATATATGGCCGTGCTTGGCTTGGCGCTCTGCATTGCGGGTGCGAAACCGGCACGTGCGCAGGTTTCTGTGGGGGTGGGAATCGGAGCTGGGTATGACGGCTACTCCAGTTATGATAACTACGACAACTCCGGCTACGACAACGACTACGACGATTATGACGATTACGACAACAATGGCTATGGCTACGTAGCCGCACCTCCCGTGTGTCCCTATGGTTATTACGCCTACTATCCCTACGCCTGTGCTCCTTACGGATACTACGGGCCTGACTACTTTATAGGCGGCGTCTTTATCGGCGCGGGCCCCTGGTATCACGGCTACTACGGACACAGCTACTACGGACACGGCTACTACGGGCGAGGTTATTACGGCGGACGAGGTTACTATGGCCGAGGCCATTACGGCGGACGCGGATACTACGGCGGCCATTCGTATGGGCACGGATACTACGGTGGCCACGGCGGATACGGCCACGGCGGCAACGGATTTCATGGTGGCGCCTACGGCGGTCATGGTGGCGGAGCCTATGGAGGCCACGGCGGTGGGGCATATGGAGGCCACGGTGGCGGAGCCTATGGAGGCCACGGCGGTGGGGCATATGGAGGCCACGGTGGCGGAGCTTATGGCGGCCACGGCGGCGGAGCTTATGGCGGCCACGGTGGCGGAGCTTATGGCGGCCACGGCGGCGGACATAGCGGAGGCGGCTGGCACGGTGGGGGAGGCGGCCACAGCGGCGGCTCCCATGGTGGCGGCGGAGGCCACGGAGGTGGTGGCGGCCACGGTCACCACTAATCGAAGAGTTTTCTATTGAAAGAAAGGGTCAGGGCTTCGGCTCTGGCCTTTTTCATATGCCGCTGAAATGCCCTTACGGGAAATGCTGCATTACGCTCTTTTCAGCAGACGGCTGATCCAAACCAGAATAACGGCACCGACGAACGCTACCAGAATCGAACCAATGATCCCGCGACCCGGCCAGATTCCAAGCAGGCCGAAAACCCAACCCCCCACGATGCCGCCGAGAATACCGAGAATGATATCTACAACCACCCCGTAGCCGCCGCCCTTCATTACCCTGCCCGCCAGCCATCCCGCGATCAGCCCGACCAAAATCCAGATCAGAAATCCCATCTCTCCTCCTCATCCTCACCACAGACATTCCCGGGACTGAACTCAATAAATTCTTCGATTGAGGCGAGAATAGTACGCTTAGCCGTGGCATTCCGCAATCGCGCCGGGTCTGTCTTCTTTCGAATCGATGCTCTGCCTGGTTAACCCTGCCGCAGCTGAACTTGTGAGGAAGGATTCCCTTACACTAGAGACCCTCCAGGAGGGTGAAAAATGAACCGTCGAGAGATGCTACAGAGTGCCGGAGTGCTCGCGGGATCAGCCGCCGCAAACGCTATCGCCCAGACGTCATCGGGCTCAACGCTGCCTACACGCAAACAGAAGATCGTGGTCACAGGTGGGCATCCCGGCGATCCTGAATACGGCTGCGGCGGCACCATTGCGCGGCTCACCGCGCTTGGCCACGAAGTCGTGCTGCTCTACTTAAACGACGGCGCGTGGCAGCAGATCTCCGCCGCGACGCGAATTGCCGAAGCGAAGAAGGCCTGCGAAATTCTGAAGGCAAGACATGCATATGCAAATCAAGTCAATGGCAACGCAATTGTTGACAACGACCATTACCGCTCGTTTCAATCCATCATTGAAGCCGAAAGCCCGGACGCGGTTTTCACTCATTGGCCTATCGATAATCATCCCGACCACCGCGCAATCGCGAACCTGACCTACGAGTCGTGGAAACAACTGAAGCACAAGTTCGCTCTTTACTACTACGAAGTTTCGGACGGCGACGACACCACACAATTCCCCGCACCCACTCATTACATTGACATCAACCACGTGGCCGAGACCAAGAAAGCCGCCTGCTACGCTCACGCCAGCCAGAGCCCGGATTATTTTTATGCTGTGCAGGAAACCGTCGCCACTTTTCGCGGCCTGCAAAACGGCATGAAAAGAG
Source organism: Terriglobales bacterium (assembly GCA_035493765.1). Taxonomy (GTDB): domain Bacteria; phylum Acidobacteriota; class Terriglobia; order Terriglobales; family Acidobacteriaceae; genus Gp1-AA145. The sequence continues at coordinate 21,110 of DATJHT010000143.1, read as the reverse complement.
CAGAAGCTTTCATTCTTCAGCTAGGCAGCCCGTTCGACGCATTATCGCGGGCAGTTCTCTCCTGACCAGGAAGTATAAAATTCGCATTCGTCTACAATGATTCCGCTTTACGGAGGTTGAATGCGATTGGTCTCTGCTTCCCTGATGGTTTTCGTCTTCGTCCTTGCCTCGCTCACAGTGCATGCCCAGCAACCACCTCTTTCCGCGGCAGTGCAGAAATACGTGCGGGTAAAGGCCGACAAAATCGTTCTTGAACATGTACGGGTGATCGATGGCTCCGGCAAGGCGCCCATTGAAGATCAGAATGTCGTAATCCAGGGCGGAAAAATTGCTGCCATTCAAGCGGGCGCCGATGTGCCGGCAGCCGCTGGAATCAGTGTGCTCGACTTGCGCGGCTACTCAGTCATGCCCGGCATCGTCGGCATGCACAATCATCTGTTCTATCTGGCGCGTCCGAATTTTGACGCCAACTGGAACTGGGAGCAGCCACCGATCGCGCCTCAAATGAGCTTCTCCGCCCCCCGGCTCTATCTTGCCGCTGGCGTCACCACCATGCGTACCACCGGCAGCGTGGAGACTTACGCCGACTTGAACCTGAAGCGATTGATCGACGCCGGCCAGTTGCCCGGGCCACACCTTGATGTGACCGGTCCGTATCTCGAAGGTCCGGGAAGCTTCGGCGTTCAACTACACGAACTCACCGGCACCGAGGATGCGCGACAAACTGTCAATTACTGGGCAGATCGCGGCGTGACCTCGTTCAAGGCATACATGAATATCACTCGCGCGGAATTGGGCGCTGCCATCGAGGAAGCGCACAAGCGTGGATTGAAGGTGACCGGGCATTTGTGCTCGGTGACCTATCCGGAGGCTGTCGCCCTGGGAATCGACGACCTGGAGCACGGCTTCTTCGTCAACACACAACTTGATCCGGCCAAGAAGCCCGATCAATGCAGTGACAGCGAAGGCGACTATACGCTCGAGCACATGGATCCGAGCGGAAAAGAAGCAGAAGATCTGATCAATCTGCTGGTGCAGCATCACGTCGCGATCACCTCGACTCTGCCAGTGTTCGAAGACAGCATCCCGGGACGCCCGCCATTGCGACAGGCGCTGCTTGACGCCATGTCACCGCAGGCGCGCGAGGCCTATCTCTACATACGTAACCGGCCTGCGAACAAACCTCTGCATGGCGACCCCGCAAAGCTCTTTAAGCGCGATATGCAACTGGAGCACGAGTTTGCGCTCGCTGGCGGCCTGCTGCTGGCAGGACCAGATCCGACTGGAGACGGCGGTGTGCTGCCCGGATTCGGCGATCAACGTGAAATTGAGCTGCTGGTGGAAGCGGGCTTCTCGCCTGTAGAAGCCATCAAAATCGCTACCCTCAACGGCGCGACCTACCTCGGCAGGCAAGATCAGATTGGCTCTATCGCGGCCGGCAAGAATGCGGATTTAGTCGTCATCAAAGGCGATCCATCAACCCATATTGACGACGTTGAAAAAGTAGAAATCGTTTTCAAGGATGGCGTCGGGTACGACTCACAGAAGCTGCTGGAATCGGTGAGAGAACGATACGGAGAGTATTAGTGCGAAAATGCCCACTTCCCGACGTGGCGAGAAGTGGGCGAAATTGGAACGACTCTTATGCGCTTTTCTTCACTTCGTGGGCCGCCACTCGCTGCGGCTGATATTTCCCTGCCTCGGTCCGAGATGCGATCGCCAGTCGGTTCCAGGCATTGATAGTTGCGACTGCTAGCGTGAGGTCAGCCAGCTCTTTGTCGCTGAAATGCGGCCTGACTTCCTGGTACACGGCATCAGGAACGTGCCCTTCGGTGATTAGCGTGACTGCCTCGGTCCAGGCCAATGCGGCACGTTCGCGATCACTGTAGTACGGAGACTCGCGCCATGCATCGAGTCCGTAAAGGCGCTGCTCGCTCTCGCCGATCGCGCGGAGATCCTTCCAGTGCATGTCGATGCAATAGGCGCAGCCATTCACCTGCGAGGCGCGCAACTTGATCAAATGCAGTAAAGGAATTTCTATTCCGGATTGATGAAGGTAGGCTTCGAGTCCGATCATGGCTTTGTAGATTCCAGGGGCAACATTAATGTCGAGTCTCGGCTGCATAGATCCTCCTTTGGGACGATTTATCTTTTTCGATTCGCAGGCCTGAGGACACGATCTATGTTTTTCTCTGAAAATAAGCCCCCGAGTAGATGCGGGAGCAAAGGGAAACAGCAAACGCCGAAGTCGTATGTCTATAATGTTCAGGTAGGCAGCTGGACCGGACGGCCGCTCTTGTCGCGTCAAGTGATGAGGGAGGAAAGTCCGAACTCCGCAGAGCAGTGTGCCGGATAACGTCCGGGAAGTCGGCGTCAAGGCCGATTGACGGAAAGTGCCACAGAAAATATACCGCCTTTGCTGGCCCGAGTGCGGGGTGCGGGGGTAAGGGTGAAAAGGTGCGGCAAGAGCGCACCGCCGTTCGAGTAATCGAGCGGGCAGGGCAAACCCCACACGGAGCAAGACCAAATAGGGAGGGAGTTTCGCCGTCGCTGTAAGTTCTTGTGACTGGATGAGAATTTACGGCGGCGGCGGGCGCGTGCCGGCTCGGCGCGTTCGGACCTTCGGGTAGGTCGCTTGAGCCGCTCAGTAATGCGCGGCCCAGAGGAATGGCCGTCCTGCGGTACGTGGTCCCCGCAAGGGGAGCTTCTCTGCAGACAGAATTCGGCTTACAGGTCCGGCTGCCAACTTTTTGATAACTCGGCACTGTCTAAATTAAGATTCGTTCCAGAGTAACGCCACTCTTTAATTATTCAACGCAAAAGTATTCATCACGGGGTTGGACTGGCTGCTTTCCCCCAATGGCAATATTTCTTTGAAAGCGCGTGGCAATTTTGAATTCGGCGCGGGATTGCCTTTCGAACCGCCTTGATTACTCCACGAATTACGCGTCTACTTCCTTCACCTGGAGCAATTCTGATTCTGCCAGCTGTGCAATGATCCGATTGAGTTCGTCAAAATTCTTTCGCGACAAATTCAAGAATTTAACGCCCATTCCCAGACCTTTGTGATGGCTGATTACGATTCCATCCACCCACAGTTTGGTGCGGTCATCGAGCCATAACGCAATCGTGAGCTTTGCTTCGACTGCGCAAGGCGACGGCATTGCAACATAACAACCGCCGATACTGATGTCGGTAATAAACGTACGCGCGCGACTGGATGAACCGTCAGATCCGACTTCGGCAGACAGAGAGCACTTCAGACGCGTCAGCAGGCGGTTTTCGCGTTGCGGAGGACGAATGTACGTATCGATTTCATCCGCAACTTCGTCGAGCATTTTCGGATCCCAAATGTGCTTGCCGTCTTCGACACTCTTCAGGCCGAGGTATCCCTCGTCCAAGGTACCTTTTCGGCCGACCCAAATGACTTCAAACCTGCACTTCCGATCACCTGACCTGAGTCCGACCACATCGCCAATTGACAATTTCGTTGGAGCACCCTTCAGCAACGCGCCGCTGCGGCTGACGTTAAGGGTGGTCGCGGCTTCGATAAATGGTTTTCCGCTTCCGTCCATTCCCCAAAGCCGGATCGGATATACAGCTTCAATTCTTTTCTCTTTGCGACTTCCCGAATTACGCGACATTCCCTTAGCCTCGCTCACCTCTCGGTTACGAGCAACGTTACGTGGGTAACGCGGCTTCAAGTCCCGCCTCCGCTTTACCGGCGAATGTTCGATAAGAACCCAGCATTCCTTTCACCCGCGCTCCCATTTTCTAAGTAGAACACCTGAAAAATCGCTGTTTTTCTTTGATTTCCACCAGATTTGGCCTTTTCTGGTTGCGCCGGTTCCTACATACTTACACTCATCTTCTCAGTGTTGTCGGTCACCGTGGAAAGTCTGGCCCGCGGCCTCCCGAGAAACATTTATCGGAGTCGGTTGCTTATGCGTCAACGTCGTCTGTTGTCCGTCTTTGTTCTGGCCTTACTCTCAATAGCGGCCTCCGCACAAACTGCCGCCACCGGCTCGGTCATCATCAGCGGGAACCTTCAAGGGCCTATTTATCCCTGCGGCAACAGAAGTTGTGCAACCTACGACTCCGGACAAATCAAAATCACGGTGAACGGATTCGCAGCCGTGACAAACTACAGCCACGCTTCCAATCAGAAAAGCGCAAACCAGTTGGTGGCTTCCCTCGCCACTTTATTGAACGCTGCCAATTCTCCGGTGACTGCAGTCGTCGCCAAAACGAAAATCACACTCACCAGCAAGGCCAAAGGCACTACCAGCAATTACCCGCTTTCTACATCAGTCACACACAGTAATTTATTTACTAAAGCTTCATTCACCGCCACGCCGTCAGGCGCCACTCTTACCGGAGGAACAGGTGGGCCGACTCCGATCGGTACGCTGATCCAGCAACTCTCCAATAACACCAGCTTGTGCTCATCGGCAAATGATCCGGGCGGAAATCTTCCCTACTGTTCTGCGTTCTTCAATGGCTTTAACACCAATTCGAATGATGTGGGTGCTGAGACGCTGGTTCCGAATGCACCTGCCGGCCATGTTTCGCCCATCAGTGCCAAGCAATTGATGTACGCCGGCTGGACTGGCCGCCTAATCTGCGAATACCAGCCGTGGTTCGGATTGAGCAGCCACAAAAGTGTCGGCTACAACGAGAATTCGGCGGCGACCGTCGCCGCTCAAGACTCATTCATGATCACTGAGGGTTGCGACATCAATTTAGTCGATTTCTACGGCTCCCTCAGCGCAGGACAAAGCTTCAACCTTGCCACCACGAACGCAGTCTTTGCAGATTTGAACAACCGCTCCGGCTATCCTTTGAAGTTTGGGATCATGGAAGATAAAGGCGCCCTGACAGCTACCTGTCCGACTTCTAATCAAACCGAAACAGCCACCGTGACGTGTCTCCAGAATGCGCTGATCACCGACATGGATTACATCAATACGCATTATGCAAACAGCGGAGTCTATCTCAGCGACGCAGGTAAACCAGTAATTTTCTTGTTCATTCCGCCAACTACCTGGCCCGTTCTCACCTCAGCAGATTGGACCGCTATCTGGACCGCAGTCAAAGCTCATACTGACACCTACACCGCCGGCTTCAAATACATCTTCCAGTTCGGTTCGTTTACGACCGCGTCTTACGACAATGGACGCTTCGGCTGGGTGCAGCCTGCAGCTTACGATGCCACTAAACAGTTCTGGTGGGGTTCGAACACCAATTCCTCGCCGGTTTACCTCGACAATCTGTACAGCTCGGGATTGAGCCATCAGTCGCAGCTGACCGTCGGCGTGATCTACAAAGGCTTCGATGACAACAACGCCTCGTGGGGCGGCAACCGCGTCATGGCGCAACAGTGCGGGCAAGTTTTGCTGAAAACAGCAAATGAAATTTCCAAATATTTCGGCGGCGCCAATCCTCAGATTCCCTATGTTCAGATTGCCACCTGGAACGATTATGAGGAGGGAACTTCGGTCGAAGATGGAATTGACAATTGTTACACTGTTAACGCGTCACTTTCAGGCAGTCAGCTTAGCTGGTCACTTGTGGCATCAGACGCGACCTATGCCTCCACTTCGACCATTCATCACTTCAACATTTATTACACCGATCCAGTCGGCAACCTATACATGGCAGCTTCGAACCTTCCCGTCACTGCAATGGCATTCGATCTTTCTACGGTTGTTCCGCCGGGCACGTGGAACGTTTACGTCGAAATGGTCGGCCAGCCGCTGATCGTCAATCGCATGTCGAGCGCGCTTACTTACATTCACTGAATATATATTTTGGCTGGGGTTACTGATGTAATTCTCTTTGGTAATACTGGCCCTCCTGTTCCCCGCATCCGCCTGTAAAATCAGGCTACTTCACGGTCCAGCAACATATTGCAGGAAACCGCGTTTATATATCTGACGCGAGTTTGAATGCCGTACTGAGTTCGCCACTCCCCGTCAATATGGCTTGCGCCATCTACTCAGACCGCCGCTGAATGGCGGCTGAACGAAGAGGAGATATCATGAAAATTCCGCGCATCATTCGCTACTCGCTGCTGGCACTTGTCATGTCGATTGTTCCGGCATCGTCATTTGCCGGCGTCGTGATCTCGGTCGGTATAGCCCCCCCAGTGCTGCCGGTTTACGTGCAGCCTGCCTGCCCTGGAGACGGATACATCTGGACTCCTGGCTACTGGGCCTACGGCGATGACGGCTATTACTGGGTCCCCGGCACATGGGTGCTCGCACCCGAGCCCGGTTTTCTCTGGACCCCCGGTTACTGGGGATGGGGTGGTTCTGCTTACTTGTGGCATCCCGGTTATTGGGGGCCGCATGTCGGCTTTTACGGCGGCGTCAATTACGGCTTCGGATATTTTGGCGTGGGCTACGCGGGCGGTTACTGGCATGGCCGCGATTTCTTTTACAACCGCAGTGTCAATAATGTGACCATCACCAACGTCCACATCTATAACCGCACAGTTGAGCACGTAACCGTGACCCGCGTCAGCTATAACGGTGGCCGTGGTGGCATCAACATGCGCCCCAATCGTGAACAGGAGCGTTGGGACCACGAGCGCCACTTTGAAGCTACCCACTCACAAATGGACCACGAGCACGCCGCTCGCGGTAATCGGGAATTCCTGGCGTCCGTGAATCACGGCCGTCCGGCAGTTGCGGCCACCGCGCGCCCCGGAGATTTCCACGGTCGCGACGTGGCGCCCGCCCGCGGTTTCCGCCCGGCGGAAGGCCGTCCAATGAATCGACCTGCCGAAGGCCGCTCCATGGATCGCGGCGTACCGCACCCTGATAATTCGGCCCGCAATAACGGTCGTCCTGACAACGGCCGTCCCAATACGGTTCGTGCGAACAACGAGCGCCCAATGCCGCGACAGGATTCAAGCATGAATCGCGGCGGCGGACGGCCAAACCAGGCTTCTCGTCCAGAAAACCGTGGACAGGGCCGCAGCGATTTGGCTCCGAACCCGACGCCTTATCATGCGGGAAATGGCGGACAGCATCAGAACGCTCCGCGTGGCAATCCAGCTCCGCATGAAGGTGCTCCCCGCGGTAACGCTGCCCCTCATGGCAACCCGCAGCATGGAGGCGGAAACGACGGCCACGGCCGCCACTAGATCCTGAATCGATCACGCCCCGTTCTTGTCTTTCGCGCAGTTTGGGAAAGGCAGGACGGGGCTTCTTGATTTGCGACCTGTCAGGTAGATTGGATCTTGGTCGACCGCCCGTCGGCTTGACATCGGATGCGGCTCCGCGTTGAATGAACATTCGCCGTCTGAACAACAAAGAACCTGCCGGCGTCACATCAATCCCTAAGGAGCAGCATGTCCGCACCCAGCCGTCGTCCTGAGATTCGTCGCCGTCGCACTCGCAAAGACAAGATCCAAAAGTTGCGCAAGCGCCTTGAAGCTGCCGGAGCCGCTGCCGATCGCACCCGCATCGAAGGCAAGCTCACCAAGCTCTCTCGCAAATCGCCAGGCCAGCCGTTAGTAAAAGCTTAAATTCGTCGTTGGCTTGTTAGTTCGCAGCATTTGAAGCTTGATGACGCAGGATTTTTTTTGCTTCGGCAACAACCAACCAACGAAGGCCGATGACGAGTTGTTGTACCCTAGAAGCAATGCCGTCATTAGCTGCCCATGTCCATAAACCCGTCTGGTACCTCATCCCGGCGCGTGTTCTTCTTGTGACCATCATCCTTACACTACTGTCGTTCGCCGTAAGTTTGTTCCTGGGAATTCTGGGAACTCTGGTGGGCGCGGGACTACGCGGCATACACCCGAATATGACGTTTGCGTACAGGCATGTCGCCTTACCGGTCGCAAGCGTCGCGGCAGCGGTTGTTTTTGTGTCGGCCGTAATTATGGAAGTCAAACATTATCGTCGCGCGCGCGTTCTCGACCAGATGGAACAGCAGATGGGCCGCGCCAGCTAATCGATGAAACCCCGCATTGCTATTCCGCTTCCACACGGCGGCGATTCCGAATATGCTTTGCGCGCCCTTCCTCAGTACGAGCGCGCCGTACAGCTGGCCGGCGGCGAAGCGGTGCGCATCCCGCTGGACCGCGTTCCCGCAGAGGTAATGAAGATGATCGAGCACTGCGACGCAGTTGTGCTACCCGGCAGCAAAGCCGACGTCGATCCCGCCAAGTTCGACGCCGCGCGGCATCCCCAAACCGAAGCCGCCGATCCACTGCGTGACACTGTCGACGAACTCCTATTGCAAGATGCATACAATATGCACAAGCCTGTCCTCGGGATCTGTTACGGACTTCAGATTCTTAATGTTTATCGTTCCGGCAATCTACTGCAACACATCGAGTCGCCCGTGAACCACGAAGCCGGAAGAAAAGTTCCTATCGCCCACTCCGTCGCGATTGAGCCAGGCTCGCTATTGTATGAAATTCTGTCGAGTACGAATGGGAAGGGCACGGCTTCCAGCCGAGCCGGAAAAGACGGTGAAAGTCCGGAGGCTTTAGCCACTGAGGGATGTCTTACCATTCCCGTCAACTCGAGCCATCACCAGGCCGCAGGAGACCTCATCGGTGACGGCCTCCGTGTCACGGCTCGCTGTCCCGACGACAACATCATCGAAGCTTTGGAAGGCTCCGCTCCCGATCACTTCGTTCTTGCGGTCCAATGGCACCCCGAGCGCTCGTTTGACGATGATTTGCACTCGCGCGCCCTTTTCACCAGTCTGGTCGAAGCCGCTCGGCAGCGCCATCAGGAATTGGCTGGGGAATTCGAAGCGACCTGATCCACCGGTGGAAAAACACATTCCTTCCCGCAACTAATCTCAGAACGTCGGGTTTATGGAGCATGCGTGGTGCTGCGTGTTGGGGCATCGGCATTTTATCCCGATCCTGCGAGGCTTATCGTGAGACTCTCCCGCATTTTCTTGTATGCTGTGCTGACAGCTTCTTCTGCCTTGGCCCAGGCTCCGGCGCAAAACTGGTTTCCTCAAGAGATTGAATACCTGGGCCAGAATGCGTCGTCCCGTACGGAATTCAGCCTGGATCGATCCATGCTGGTGCTGGCCTCCAAGGCTGATCAGCAAGACGAAAGTCTCCGCCACGTGATCGCAGGCATCGACGGCATATCAGTGCACCGCTTCCGGTTTCAGGGCGTCGGAATGTACGATCCGCGTATCCTGAGCGACGTTCGCCGGGATTATAGCTCCGCTGGTTGGCAGCACATATCTAAAGCTCACGACAAGTACGGCTACCCTCGAGATGCCGACTTGTGGGTCCGCCTGGATCACACGACTATCCGCAACATTGCGCTGCTTTTCACAACTGCCGACCAAGTCAACTTCGTCTCGGTTTCCGGGTCCATCAGTCCTATCGACCTGATGCATCTCGCCGGTCATTTCGGCATTCCGAGGATGCAGGGTGGAGTTGTTCTGCCTGCGCCGAGCGCTATGCCGCCGCTGGGACGATCAGACGATGGTCAATACTCACCTTTGCCGCCCGCGAGTGCACCCGGGCAGCCAGGTTCTGCACCGCCTGATACATACGGTCAGCCAGAAAGCGCTTCGCCGAATACGTCTGCTCCGCCTGCCGCTTCCGCGCCACCATCCGGCAAGCCGTCGCCGTACGTGGATTACCGGCATCCGAATTCAACGCAGCAGGCTCCGACACCGCAGGTCGATCTCGAACCCAAAAATTGACTTACGGTGCGAAATTTTGCTGGCAAAGTGAGCCGGCATGACTCGAAGGCAACGGCTCACCCTGCCGTTGCCACCCTCTCAATCAGATTGGATTTGAAAGGGCGCGGCTTCAGCCGCGCCGCAGGTTGCTCAAGCGGCCGCTCCTTTTTAGGCCCTGAGGTCGGGCTTTTCAGACCCTCTCCAGGTCCTTCAGCGTGAACTCATTCTCGACATTTCCGGTGTTTAATGTCGAGGCTGGCTCGAACAACATGATCCAGCACTCTTCATCCGCTACCGGCTTGTGCTCAACTCCACGCGGCACCACAATGAACTCGCCTTCGTCGAGCGAAACTGACTTATCGCGGAACTCGATCCGGAATCGCCCTTTCACCACCATAAACATCTCGTCTTCATTCTCATGGTGATGCCAGACGAATTCGCCTTTTAGCTTATCCAGCTTCACTAGCTGTCCATTCAGTTCACCGGCAATGTACGGCTTCCAGTATTCCTTAATTTGGGAAAACTTTTGCGCGAGATTGATTTTGTCAGACATGAGTTTGTAGATGACCAGTGTCTGTTGAAGTCGCAGGATTTCGGACATAACCGGCGATTCAACGGCGACGGGACTACCGATTTCGCAGTTATGGTGATTGACCGCCTTAAATCAACCAAGGATTTTGAGTTGCTCGTGTTCAACGGCCCCTTTCCTTCGAAAAGCGCCCAGCCAGCTTTCGTTCAGGCAGACCAGGAAGGCAATGCTCTTTTCTTCGGCCCACCCCGACCAAAGCCTTACCGGCTAGTCGTGGGGCCATTCGAGAGTGACAACAGCGCGGTCCTGGTTCCACGAATAGAGTGCTAGACTTGACAGAATGAACATCGAAATTCACGATCCAGCGCTTGAGGCAAGACTGCGAAAACAAGTGGAAAGCACGGGCTCCGGAAGCTTCGAAGAGACCCTGCTGCGATTACTTGAAACCCAAGAGGAACAGGACCTCTGGCTGGCCGAGCATCGGACAGCGATCAATGCGAAGATTAGGCGCGGAATTGAGCAGCTCGATCGAGGCGAGGGAATCCCAGAAGCTCGACTCGATGCCCATTTGGCAAATCTCAAAGCCAAATCAGAATGAACTCGCGTTACGTCCTTGCGCCGCACGCCGCGCAAGACCTTGTTGATATCTGGCTCTACATCAAACAGCAAAGCAGTGAAAGCTCAGCAAACCGTGTGGAGTCTGTCATCCGAAACAGAATCGCGTTCTTGTCAGGTTCACCTGGTGCCGGACATTGGCGAAAGGATTTGACGGATGAAACTGTGAAATTCTTTCCCGTCTATTCATACTTGATCGTCTATCGTCCTGAGACAAAGCCGTTGCAAGTAGTCTCTATCCTTCATGGCCGACGTGACGTGGGAAAGGTTCTCGAAGAGAGGCGTTGATGAGCGCGATTTCGCCCGCACTGGGCGGGAGAGGGCGCCCACCCCACACGATTCTCATCTCCCAAGAACAAAAGCCGCCAGCTTTTCGCTGACGGCTGAATGCTGAGCGCTGAATGCTGAGTTACGAATTCTCGTACAACAGCACGCCCTCGTTTTCTTTGGAGTCCACCGGACGGTAGAACAACTTGTTGCCTTCGAGGAAAACCTCGATGAACGCCGGCCGGGTGGTGATCGTACCCTGGATCAGCGCTTCTGAGAGCGGGTCCTCAATGTATTTCTGCAAGGCCCTGCGCAACGGGCGAGCGCCGTAGTTCCGGTCGGTCAGGGTCTGGTTAAGAATCCACTTCTTGGCTTCATCCGCAACCGTGACCGTGATCGACTTCTGCGCCAGGTTCGTGTTGAGCTGTGTAACCATCAGTTCCAGAATCTGGATAAGGTCGCCCTCGTTCAGCGCGTTAAAGATGATGATTTCGTCGAGCCGGTTCAGGAACTCGGGGTTGAACGTGCGCTTGACTTCGTTCTTTACCAGTTCCTCGACTTTGTCTGAAATCGCGTCTTCCTTCGTCGATTGGAAGCCCAGGCCCTCGCGGCGTTGCAGGTGCCGGGCACCAATGTTCGAGGTCATGATGATGATCGTATTCTTGAAATCTACCGTGTTGCCGAGTCCGTCGGTCAACTGGCCATCTTCAAAAACCTGCAGCAGAATGTTGAAGACATCGGGATGCGCCTTCTCGATTTCATCCAGCAGCACGACTGAATAAGGCGCGCGTTTCACGCGTTCCGTAAGTTGTCCGCCCTCTTCGTAGCCTACGTATCCTGGAGGGGAGCCGATCAGCTTCGAGACCGAGTGCTTCTCCATGAACTCCGACATATCGAAGCGGATCAGCGACTTTTCGCTGCCGAACATGAACTGCGCCAGCGTGCGTGCGACTTCGGTTTTGCCGACGCCGGTCGGTCCCAGGAACAGAAACGAGCCGATGGGCCGGTTCGGGTTCTTCAAGCCAGCGCGGCTGCGGCGAATGGCTCGCGCCAGCGCACTGATTGATTTGTCCTGCGAAATAATGCGCCGGTGCAGCTCTTCCTCGATCCGCAGCAGCTTCTGCGTTTCTTCTTCTTTGATCGAAGTGACGGGCACGCCGGTCCAGCGCGAGACCACGTCTTCAATGTCTTCGCGATTGACCACGCCCGTCGCTGATTCGTCGAGATGATATTTCTCGCGCAGAATGCGCAGGTTCTCGCGCTCCTTGCGTTCTTCATCGGAATAGAATCGCGCCTTTTCGAACTCGTGGTTCGCGACCGCGTTTTCCATTCTGTGAACGATGAACTTGAGACGCTTCTGCACTTCGGTGATTTCTTCCGGCAGCGAGGTCTGGCGCAGTTTTACGCGCGCGCCAGCTTCGTCGACCAGGTCGATCGCCTTGTCCGGAAGGAAGCGGTCCGGAATGTAGCGGTTGGAGTGCGAAACCGCAAAGTTGATGGCGTCGTCAGTGTAAGTGACCGCATGAAACTTCTCGTATCGGTCTTTGATTCCGAAAAGAATCTTGGTTGCATCGGCTTCGTTCGGAGGCGGAACTTTCACTGCCTGGAAACGCCGCTCCAGCGAGCGGTCTTTTTCGATTGATTTGCGATACTCGCCCGGCGTAGTTGCGCCAATGCACTGAATCTCTCCGCGCGAGAGCGCCGGCTTCAGGATGTTGGCCGCATCGAGTGAGCCTTCCGCCGATCCCGCGCCCACCAGCGTGTGCAACTCATCGATGAAGATTATGCAGTTCTGCGACTCCATCAGCTCTTTCATGATGGTCTTGAGCCGCTCCTCGAACTGGCCACGGTATTTGGTTCCGGCAACGATCAAAGAAAGGTCAAGCGCAAGAATTCGCTTGTCGGCGAGGAATGACGGAACCTCGCCGTCGGCGATGCGCTGCGCAAGTCCTTCAACGATTGCAGTTTTACCGACGCCGGGCTCGCCGATCAGCACCGGATTGTTCTTGGTGCGGCGGCACAGGATCTGCACCACGCGTTCGAGTTCGTTTTCGCGGCCGACCAACGGATCAAGCTGGCTGTCCATTGCGTTCTGCGTCAGGTCGCGTGAAAACTCGCTCAGCAGCGACGACTCGCGCTGACGCTGCGGCTGCGCTTTTTCTTGGCTGCTGCGCGCGAGCTCTTCGCGGATGGTCGAAAGCCGTAATCCCCGCTCATGCAGAATCTCAGCGGCAAAGCACTTTTCTTCTCTCAACAGGCCCAGGAGCAGGTGCTCAGTTCCAATATGTTTGTGTGAAAGACGTTCCGCCTCTTCCGCCGCATAGGCGAGTACCCGCTTGCATTCATTGCTCAACGGAAGATCGACCGAAGTAGAAACCTTCTCACGAATTGTGGTATGTCCCTCGATCTGCTTGCGGATAGACTCAACGGACGCATGCGAACGCAGGAAGCGGTTAGTCAGGGCTTTGTCTTCGCGAAGGAGTCCCAACAGCAGATGCTCGGTTTCGATATAAGGCGAACCGAACTGGCTGGCTTCGTATCGTGCAAAAAATATGACGCGCCGTGCCTTTTCCGTATAACGCTCAAACATAAAGCCCCCAACCTCCTCCGAATACGGAGAGCAAAACGCCCTGCGCTCCGGAACCTCTAAAAACCGGCAAGTTTGTTAATGCCCCTCAGCTCCTCGACCCTAATCTAATCTTCTCATTATGAGGAGCCAGCCTCAAGTTCGCTATATACCCTTGATTACCAAGGGCACCACCTGATTATCGCAATTCCTCCTTTGATTACAAACACCTTGTTGCGTACTTACTTCGGTACCACTCTGGAAAACCCTACTACCCGCTCAGAGTTTCGGGAACCACTTCCTCGATGCGTCCACCTTCAAGTCGAATAACGCGATTACAACGTCTTGCAAACGCGTGATTGTGAGTGGCGATCAACGACGACAGTTGATGTTCCTGATGCAAGTGCGAAATCAGTTCGAAGACCGATTCCGCAGTGCGATTGTCCAAGTCACCGGTGGGCTCGTCGGCCAGCAGCAGTTTGGGCTGGGTTATCAGCGCCCGCGCCAGCGCGGCCCGCTGCTGCTCGCCTCCGGAGAGCTCGCCCGCCCTGTGGTACGCACGCTGCCGTAATCCCACCCGGTCCAACCAAGTCAGAGCTGCTTGCTCAGCTTCCGGTTTCTTGGAGCCTCGCATCAATAACGGCATCCCCACGTTTTCAAGCGCCGTAAATTCCGGCAACAGGTAATGGAACTGCCAAACGAAGCCAATCTCCCGATTCCGAAAATCGGCGGCTTCGTTTTCAGAGAGCGAATTCAGCCGCAAGTCACCGAAATAAACCTCACCGGCAGAAGGCTTATCAAGCGCGCCCGCGATGTGCAGCAACGTGCTCTTGCCCGCACCTGACTGGCCCACAATGGCAAGCATTTCTCCCTGCGCCACTTCGAACGAAAGGTTTTCAAAGAGCACCAGTTCAGCGGCGCCGGAGCGGAAGACCTTTTTGAGTCTATCGACTCTCAGCGCTTGTTGTCTTAGATGCAACTAGTGAGCTCCTCGTCTCAAAACCCGCGAGGCAACCATGCTTGAAGACATTTTGATTACGTTGCCTCTATGCTCATTAAAACACGGGTGGGAAGAACCCATTGGCGAGTTGCGGGTTGGCAGCCGTTTCGACCCATCCGGAGGCTGCCCCGTAAAAATTTCTTTCAAGATGAGAGAACGGGCGAGGAGCCCGTCCTTCAATATCTTGGCCGGCAACCGAGAGCCGACGGCCGAGAGCTAATTAATATCGAACTGCTCCTGGTGCAACGCCGCATCGCTCTTCACGATGACCGTCTTTTTCGTCAGCTCTTCGAGCTCGTTCAGCCATCGGCCGTTGTTGGTCTTGAGCGCTTTCGCGACCTCGGGATTGACTCGCAGCATCACGTCCGAGTGGTCGAGGTGCTTCGCCATCTTCCGCATCTCGATATAGATCTCATTGCACACAGTATTCACGTTCTTCACGAATCCGGTGGCTTCGCAATAGGGGCAGGGCGAGCCAATGGTGCGTTCGAGCGACTGCTTGACCCGCTTGCGCGTGATCGCCACCAAGCCGAAGTCATTGAACTGCAGGACCTTTGATGGCGCGCGGTCATGACGAAGCGCCTCTTCGAGCGCCTGCATTACTTTCTGCCGGTTGCGTCGCTCGTCCATATCAATGAAGTCGATGATGATGATGCCGCCCAAATCGCGCAGCCGAATCTGGCGCACGATTTCCTTGATCGCATCCACGTTCGTCTTGACGATGGTGTCTTCCAGGCGCGACGTTTTGCCAACGTACTTGCCCGTGTTTACGTCAATTGCGACCAGGGCTTCAGTCTGGTTGATCACGATGTATCCGCCGCTCTTGAGCCAGACTTTCGACTTGAGCGCCTTGTCGAGTTCGTCCTTGAGTCCGAATTGCTCGAACAGTGGAGTTTCTTTGGTATAGAGCTTGACTCGCCTGACCAGCGCTGGCTGAAAGCGGTTGGCAAAGCGCAGAATGCGCTCGTATTCCTGCTCGGTATCTACCCAGATTGCCGAAAAATCCGACGTCACCTGGTCACGCAGAATGCGTTCGACCACGTTTAAATCGTGATAGATCAGTGCGGGTGGCTTGCTGTTCTCGGCCCGTGTGCGAATCTCGTTCCACAAGCCTTTCAGAAAGCGAATGTCGGCGCGAAGCTCCTGCTCGTCCGCCCCCTGGGCTGCAGTGCGGACAATGAACCCGCCGTGGCCATTTTCGCGCTCGCTCATGATGATCCGCTTCAAACGCTGCCGCTCTTCTTCTGAGGCGATTTTTCGGGACACGCCAGTGTGATTGACGGTCGGCATGTAAACTAGGAATCGTCCCGGCAACGCGATGTGGCTGGTGATGCGCGCGCCTTTCTTTCCGATCGGTTCTTTCGCGATCTGGACAAGAATCTCCTGTCCCTCTTTCAGCAAATCGGTAATCTGAGGCAGATTCTGCGCCGGCTGACGGCGGAAGCGTCTGCCCCGCGGAAAGCGCCTGCCGCCGCGACGGTCGCGGTCCCGGTCAAATGCCGGGCGCGGAGCACGCTGGGTGTAAGCCGCCGTCGCTACCGGACCACGCACCTCAGCACGTGCATCGATCGTTCCGCCTTCGATTCCTTCTGACGCAACCAGCGCCTCGGCTTCGGCCTGGGCTTCTTCGAGTTCAGCTTCTTCTTCAGCTGCTTCATCCACTTCTTCGGATTCGACAACATCGGCCGTTTCCCCTGAAACTGGATCCGGGGAGAAGGCGACAACGCCGCTGCCGGAATCAGCCGATGCAGCGATCTGCTGCGATGAGCCGAAGTCTCCAGCGGCCGTAGTTTCTTCTTCCATTTCGTCGAATGCAGCGTCTTCTTCCAGTTCTTCGACGTATGAAGCTAAGTCGGCCTCCTCTTCGTCGATCTCTTCATGTTCCACGGTGCCCGCAGCGGCTTGGGGAGGAGCGTTCTCAAAGTGTTCAGATACTGCCGTAAAAGTGTTCTCCGCGTCGCTGTCGTCTTCTTCGGCCGCCTCGTCTCCGCCGAACACCTCCGCCACATTCATCTGGTGCAACCGCTTCTGTTCCCGGTCCCAATCGTTGGAAGTATTGGACGTAAATGAAGGCTCTGCATCGCGCTCTCTTTGCAACTCAGCCTGCGGAGTCGGTTCTTCAATCGCGAGCGGCAAGTCTTGCGTGACTTCACTCTTATGACCCGGTTGCGCAAAAATCGGCTCGTCTTCCGCGAAGGCATGCGAGATGGCTGTATCTGGCTCCCCCACAGCAACCACCGGCTCAGGCGCACTTAGCGGCTGGGCTTTACCTCGATATTTGGAAATTGATTCGCCCGGCAAAATGATGGGCTGGTACCCTGCAGGGGGTCCATATTCCTCCCGAGAGTGCTCGCGAGGACGATCCCGCTCGGGACGGGGCGCTATCTCCGTCGGACGGGAGTATTTGGGCACCGTCCCATCGGGTCCACGCCGGGGACCCCGACGACGGCGTCCGCGATACCCGCCACGGTCCTCTTGCTGATCTGCGTTCGTCTTAGCCCGAATTTCACCCGGCAGTTCTGAGGGAGCAACGGCACCGTTCTCACCTCCGGCCTCTTGCCCTGGCGTTTCAACCGACGATGACTCGGTTGCCCGGCTTTCAGTAACTACTGCTGTCGCCGGCACATCATCCAGATCGTCATCCTGGTTCTCTAGTTCCATGAAATCGGATACGTAAAGGAAGGCGTCGCGTTCTAGGCCTATGTCCACAAATGCGGATTGCATTCCGGGAAGGACCCGCGTAACGCGGCCTTTGTAGATGGAACCTGCCAGCGTGTATTCGTTTTCCCGCTCGAGGTAAACCTCTGCTAACTGATCATCTTCCACCAGGCCCACTTTGGATTCGTGCGGCGTGGAAGAAACAAACAATTCTTTTGTCATTCAAACTCCGGACCCTGGGCCTCACAGGCCAGGGCTTCACCGGAAACGAGAAGGACGGAGACGGACAGGATTGGAAGACGCGATAACCGTTCGATTCGCCCGAACCAAAGGCAAGGAAGGTTCCACGCTCAGAACTCGCGTCCTGGGCGGAGCTGGCGGTAGAAAAACTTCAAATGTCTTTTCCACGGATCGCATTAGGCCGGGGTTGTGACCGCTCTCTCTCTGCCCGCCTTTCTCAGCGCGGGTGCTCTTGAGGGGGCCGTTACCTGCCCGGAAGCCTTTACTTCAATTCTGTCCGGCTGACCACTCCCGCCGGTGAGTGCCCTCTTTTCGCGAGGGCGATCGTAATCTTTGATATTTCTGTCCGCACCCCAGGTGCGGCTTGTTTCGTCTTACCCTGCTTCAGTTCACGAAGCGGCGCATACGGACGTTCATCACCATCCCGAGTGCTAAAAACATGAACAGGACTGACGATCCTCCGTAACTCATTAAGGGTAAGGGTATTCCGGTGACCGGCATAAAACCGAGCACCATGCCGACGTTGACCAGGATATGAAAGGTAAGTACCGCTACCACACCCATAACCAGAAACGTGCCAGCGCGGTCGGGCGCCGTTTGCGCGTTCTGCGTCAAACGCATCAGCACAACAAAGTATAACAGCAACACTCCCAGTGCACCCACAAAACCGTGGCCCTCAGCAAATGCGGCGAAGATAAAGTCAGTTTGGGGGACTGGAAGAAACGACAGCTTGGTTTGTGAGTTGTCGCTGCTTCCGAAGATGCCACCCGAACCGACGGCAATGAGTGATTGTTTAACCTGATAGCCGGAGCCGCGAGCATCAGCGTCCGGCTCCATAAAGCTGACCAGGCGATCTTTCTGATATGGCTTCAGATGATGCCACGCCAGCGGCATGGCCATTCCTGCAAGCAGCAGAACAACTGCCGCCTGCTTCCAGTGGATTCCTCCCAAAAACAATCCCATGATCGCAATAGGAAGATACGTGAGTGCCGTACCCAGGTCAGGCTGCGCCAGTACCATCAGCATAGGAACGCCGACGATGGCCCCGGCTTTCACGAAATCTGACCAGGAAAGGTCCCGCTGCTGCAGATCAGCAAAGTACTTAGCCACAGCCAAGATCAGGATCAGTTTGACCCACTCCGATGGCTGGAAGTGATTTCCTCCAGGTAATTTCACCCAGCGTCGCGCGCCGAGGTACTTTTGCCCGAAAATCAGGACCGACATCAGCGATGCGACGGCCGCAATGTACATCCAATGCACCTGCTCGAGCAGCCTCTGATAATTCAACAGGCTCACCACGAACATTCCGATCAGGCCCGCGATGATCCAGTAAATCTGCCGGATGTGCGCGCCCGCGAACTTGGTGTGCATGGTGGCGCTATGAATTTCCAGCACGCCCAGGCCACAAATGATCAAAACGAAGATCACCAGCAGCCAATCGAAGTCGCGGTATGAAATATAGCGGGACATATAACTTTCGGCTCTCAGCTAGCAGAGGTCAGTGAACCCCTCCCAGCCCCGGCGCAGCTAGCGCCAGCGGTGCCTGACTCTTTGGCAAATTCACCTCGAAGCGCCCGCCTTGCAACTTCTCGCCACCTCCGTCGGTCTCAGGCGCCGTCCAAAGAGCTCCAATTTCGGCTTTACCGTCATTCGTTGCGACATTGGTGGGTTGCCGACGCTGCTTGTCAACGTATGCCTTGATGACCTGTGTTGCCAGGCGCGCCGCCAACTTACCGTGTTCCCCGCCCTGAAAAAGGGCGCAGACAATGACGTCCGGATTTCGCCGGGGTGTGAATCCTACAAACCAGCCATTCTGCGCCAGGTCGGCATTGTTCTGGTGTTTGGCTCGCGTAGCCAGGGACACCACTTGCGCCGAACCGGTTTTGCCGGCAATGTCCACTCCAGCAATGTGCGCTGAAGGCGCCGTTCCTTCCGGCAGCAGCACCCGGCTCATCGCGTCTGTGATCAAATTCCAGCCATCGGTGTTAACCGGAACGCTCTTTACGTCGGTGTAATGATTAACTTCCAGATAATTCGCGGGAAGGCCTGTGGGGTCCGCAACGTGCGGCACCACCATCCGTCCATCCGTCGATATCGCCGCGATTGCTCGCAGTAATTGCACCGGTGTCACCGCCACCGCACCCTGTCCGATACCGACTGAGATGGTTTCGCCGGCGAACCACTTCTGCCGGAAGTTGCGCAGCTTCCATTGTTCCGAAGGCATCACCCCTGTGACTTCCTGCGGAAGATCAATTCCCGTCTTCTGACCCAGGCCGAACATGGTTGCGTATTTTGAAATGCGATCGATTCCGAGCTTATTCGCCAGCGTATAAAAGAAAACATCGCAGGACTGATAGATGGCTTTGGTCAGATCAACTTCGCCATGTCCGCTTTTCACCCAGCAACCAAAACGGCGGCCATAGAAATCCGCGCCGCCATTGCAATGGACATTGAGCGTCTGCGCAATCCCTTCTTGCCACCCCGCGACCGCCATCAAAATCTTGAAAGTGGAACCCGGCGCCAGCTGCGCCTGAATGGCTTTGTTGAGCAATGGCTTATCGGGATCAGTGATCAGCTTGTTCCAGTCCCCGCGCGTGATCCGCACTGCAAAGTCGTTAGGATCGAAAGTGGGGCGGCTCACCATGGCAAGAATTTCGCCAGTGTGCGGATCCATCGCAACAAGCGCGCCATTCTTGTCCCCGATGGCTTCTTCCGCCGCGATCTGCAGGTCCACGTCGATCGATAGTTTCAGAGACTTACCGGGTTCAGCAGGTTTTTCATCCAGCGGTTTGCCGACTACTTGGCCGTGACTGTTAACCAGTTCCTGCCGCGAACCGTTTTTGCCCATCAGCAATTGGTTGTATTCGAGCTCAACCCCCGACTGCCCGACGATATCACCGGGGTTGTATAGCTCGAATCGCGGCTGGTTCAGCATGCCCTCGCTGACCTCGCCCACATACCCGATCAGGTGGGCCATAAAGCCTTTGAGCGGATACAACCTGCGGTAGGCCATGATGGTATCGAGCTCCGGCAGCTCGGTCTTATGGGCCTCGATGAACGCCTCTTCATCCGGCGTGATGTCCTCTTTTAAATAAATCGGCTGGTACTGCGGCGTGTACCCGAATCGTCGGATTCTCTCTTTCACTTCCTTGACATCCATGTGCAGGCCGGAAGCGATCAGATCGGCGTCCGCGTTAAGATCGCGCGCTGAATCGCGCAACAAGAGCGCCGTCATCGAGCGATAATTCTCAACGATAGGGCGGCCATTGCGATCGACGATTTTTCCCCGCGGCGCAAGAATGGGAACGTTGCGGATACGGTTCTGCTCGGCAGCCGCTGAGTAATATTCGCTTTGCGAAACCTGCAGCTTCCACAGTCCATAAGCCAGCAGCAGAAAAATTCCAAGGATGATGTACTGCACTGCGGTCAGGCGGATCTGCGAGGGTTTTTCGTCGCGGCCAAACATAAATCAGTCGTCGGCTCTCGGCCGTCGTTTTCGGCTTGGTCCCTTTGTAGGACGGGTTAACTTAATTGTAAAGCTTCTCTGGATGTGGAAG
>DATJHT010000142.1:0-15887 GCA_035493765.1 Terriglobales bacterium | reverse complement strand
CCGGAACTGTAGCGTTCTGACCATTGTCTTCACTATGTGGTTTGGGGGATAGTTTTGGGAAGGCAAGATCCACTCCGGCCTGATGATTTTGAAACCGTAGCCGACGGCGGAGCAGCCGTTCGGGAGGCTTCAGACTCTCATCCCTCATCATCTGCAGGGCAGACGCCTAATCCTCCGATTTCGAATGAAATGATGACCCTCGAAATCGGCCCGGATTCGCCTACATTAATCAGTCCCGCGCCTCGGACCGGTTCGCCGCCGCCCGGACTAGATGGCCCAGACCTGCTTCCAGTCGGGTCGGTGCTCGCGCAACGCTACGAGATTTTGCAGGTGCTCGGCCGTGGCGGTATGGGCGCAGTTTACAAAGCACGCGATCGCGAAGTGGACCGCATGGTTGCCTTAAAAGTGATTCGGCCCGATTTGGCGGGAAATTCTTCCATCCTTGAACGCTTTAAGCAAGAGCTGGTGCTCTCGCAAAAGGTCACGCACAAGAACGTGGTTCGCATCTACGACCTCGGTGATGCCGATGGCATGAAGTTCATCACCATGGAGTACATCGAGGGCAGCGATCTCCGCAGCATTGTCCAAGAAAAGCGAAAGTTCACGCCGGAAGAAGCTGTGGACGTGATGCTGCAAGTGTGCCGCGCGCTCGAAGCCGCCCATAGCGCGGACGTCATCCATCGCGACCTGAAACCGCAGAACATCATGCGTGACGCTACCGGCCGCGTAGTCGTGATGGATTTCGGCCTGGCGAGACTGATTGAATCGAACGGAATGACGCAGACCGGCGCCCTGGTCGGCACCATGGAATACATGTCGCCGGAGCAGGCGCTCGGCAGTTCGCTCGATCAGCGCTCCGACCTGTTCACTCTCGGTCTCATTTTCTACGAGCTGCTTAGCGGCAAAATGCCATTTGCCGCCGACAGCGCGCTTGCGAGTTTGATCAAACGCACGCAGGAGCGCGCGGCCCCGGTTTCGCAGCACGATAAGACCATTCCCGCCGCTCTCACCCATATCGTCAGCAAGTGCATGGAGCGTGATCCGAAACAGCGCTACCAGAGCGCGTCAGAACTGATTAACGATCTGGAGGCGTGGCAGGGGAAGAAGGCAGGGGCGACGCTGGGCTTCCATGCCTCGGTAGGCCCGTGGGCGCGAACCCTGCACTGGCCGATCATCGGAACGGTAGTCGCAGTTCTCGTGCTGGCAGTGGCTGGCTACCTGCTTCGTAACAAACTTTTCAGCTCAGATAAAGGTCCTGCCGGCCCACAGGTTTCGCTGGCTGTCTTGCCGTTGCGGAATGCCTCCGGTGATGCGTCGCTTGACTGGATGGGCAAGAGTCTGGCGGAAATGCTGCGTACCGACGTCGGGCAATCTGAAAACTTTCACACTGTTGCGCCCGAGCGTCTGCACCAGATCCTGACCGACTTGCGGGTTTCGCCTGACACAGAACTCGATGCCGGCGCGATACGTCGAATCGCCGAGTTCACCAATGCCGACCAGATCGTCTGGGGCGAATACGTGAAGCTAGGTGATCAGATCCGTATCGACGCACAACTAGAGAACCTGAAGACCCAGCACATCGTTGCCATAAAAGCAGAAGCCCCGACTGAGAAAGCGCTGCTCAAAGCGGTAGACAGCCTGGCCAAGTCGGTGCAGGAAAACCTGACACTTTCGCCGAAGGCTATGGACCAGATGAAGGCCGCGGCGTTCACGCCATCGTCGAAGTCGGTTGAGGCGTTGCGTGATTACAGTGAAGGGCTCGAGCTTGCGCGGCAGAACAATGACCTTGAAGCCGTAAAGCGATATCAATCGGCGGTCGCTGAAGATCCAAGTTTCGCTTTAGCCTATGCCAGACTGGCGCAGGCGGATTCGCGTCTTGGCCATGGGCCGGAAGCCGAGCAGTTCTCAAGCAAGGCGGTTGATCTCGACTCCGGTCTGCCTCCCGCCGAAAAATACATGATTGAGGCAGCGAGCGCGCGCATTCAAAACAATTTTGATAAAGCGCTTGCAGCTTATGACAATCTCGGCAAGCTCCTGCCTCAGGACCCGCAGGTCTGGACGGAGCTAGCTGAACTCTACGAGTCGAAGGGCAATTACGACAAATCGTTCGAGTATTACTCGAAAGTATTGCAGAGCGATCCGAAGAACCTCGACGCATTACTTGCCACTGGCGGCGTGCAAATAGAGCGCGGCAACGCCGCGGGATCGTTTGATTATCTGAACCAGGCTCTGAGTTTGGCGGTGCAACTGGGAAATCAGCAGGGTAAAGCGAATGTCCTGCAAACCCTCGGGGCCGCTTATCGACTGACCGACAAGCCCGCAGATGCATTGCAGAACTTGCAGCAGGCCGTCGATATAGAGAAACAGATCGGCGACAAAGGCGGCATGGCATTCAGTGTTCGGCAGATTGCTGATGCATACAGCCAGATGGGCAAGCCCGATGACGCCGCCAAGAATTATGAAACCGCGCTGAAGCTCGAAACCGAACTGGGCGATAACACCGGGCTGGGCGGCGTGCTCCTCAACTACGGCGACCTGCTCAACTCGCAAGGCAAGTACGACAAAGCTCTCGAAATCACCAAGCGGGCATTGCAGATCGAAGTGCAGCTCGGCGACGAAGACACGCAGGGAATATGCCTGAACAATATCGGCAGTCTTTATGTTCAAGAAGGGAACTACGGCGACGCGCTTACCTACTTCCAGCGCAGCCTGGACTTACAGCAGAAGTTGAAAGTACCCAGCGACATCGCGCGTTCGCTGAACAATCTGGGTGAGACCTATCTCAAACTGGGCAAATTCGACAGCGCTCTCGACAATTATCTGAAGGCCCTCGAAGTGGCGCGGGGCGCAGGCGACAAATCGCTGGTTGCTCTGACTTCCGATGGGATGGCACGTCTCTTCGAGCTGCAAGGGCGCATCGGCGCTGCCCTGAGCGCCGACCAGGATGCAGTCAAGAATATTCAGGATTTGCAGCAGCAGACCGGCGACTCGGCGCAGATCCAAGCCCACTACGGAATTGCATTAGCTCTGGCGGGGCGTTTCGAGGACGCACAGAAAAATCTTGATGCAGCAGTAACCGTGGCCCGCTCGCTGAAAAACGATGCGCTCATCAGCACGGTTCTGAATTTGCAGGGTGAAAGATTGTTCTACGAAGGAGATCTTTCGGCGGCGCGCTCCGCATTCGATCAAGCCCTCCAGTCTGCTTCAAAACAGAAGGGCCCCGCTCTAACCATGCAGATCAAGCTCAATCAGGCGCGGGTCGATGTTTACCAAAATCGCGGGGCGACAGCGGCAAATAACCTGAAGACCCTCATCAAGAGCGCCGATGCCGAAGGTATGACATATTTTTCTCTTCAGTGTTCGCTTTATCTCGGACGCGCGCTGTTTCAGTCGAAGAATTATCCTCAATCTCAGCAGACGTTGGAGACGGTTTTTCGCAGAGCGCAAGATCAGGGCATGAAATCGCTGCTACCGGAGGCACATTACTGGCTGGCGCAAACTCTGCGCGCAACCGGAGCCAAGGCAGAAGCCGATATTCACATGCAGCAAGCGCAAAAACTCCTGCAGGACCTCAAGAGTGAATCGCACAGTGACGACATCCTGAAGCGGCAAGACCTGAAGCCGATTGCCCAGGAACTGAGCGGGAAGACCAGTTAGCCCCGAAAGAAAAGGGGACGGGGTTTAACCCGCCCCGAAATTCGCAACACAACTTATTTCAAAGTGACTTCCGTTGTCTGCGAAGTGTAGATGCTCTGATTGTTCTGATTGCCCGCTGTGTTATCGGTCAGGAACGAGACTGTCAAGCTGTACAAGCCGGAGGGGCAAGTTTGAATTGCGCCCGAAGGCATAATGCAGCTGCTCGTATCCCAATTGAACAGATACTGCTGATTGTTGTCAGCTTTAAACAGCGGCTGTGCCAAGCCTGAACTTCCGTTCGAGACCAACCCAATCGGCATGAACGTAGCGTTTCCATGAGCGTCGGCGATCAACGCTACTGAGAGGATTGCAATTGCGTCTGTTATCAACGGCTGCTTGCAGTTGCTGCTAGCGGAAAGCTTGAACTTTACCGGTACAGATTTTCCAGGCTTAAAGCTGGAAGCCGCGCTCGAATCCTGCGCGTTGGCCGCAAAATTAAATGTGTTGTTGACGGGCGACTCGAAGCCGCAGAATGTGCCTGCTTCCTGCCCGGCGAGATTCGTTGGATGGGAGTTCACCAGGAAAACATTGCACTTGAGCGATTTCCTTCCACCAGTAGTGATGTCCTGGGGGAGATAACCGCCGATGGGCCAGACCCCAATCTGAGCGAGGTTGGTGAGCGCGGGCTGGCAGTTGGAATTGGGATCATCGCAAACCACGATTGCCGGGTCAGTGACCGAAGCGGAAACCAGGTCTGCAACCTGGAAATTATTGGTAGCGCCGTCGGCTGCGGTGCATCCAGTCATGTTCAAGGTGCTGAATACGGCTTCGAAACCGTCGAGTCCGAGGTTCACTGCGGGATCCAGCGCGCCTGCCGGAGTACCGGTCAGTGCGATCA
Source organism: Terriglobales bacterium (assembly GCA_035493765.1). GTDB lineage: Bacteria > Acidobacteriota > Terriglobia > Terriglobales > Acidobacteriaceae > Gp1-AA145. Next base: position 11,353 of record DATJHT010000142.1, on the reverse strand, counting down.
ACTTCTCAATGCCTTCAGGGCTTAGCAAGCTAACGCTGATGCTGCCGCCACAAGGACCTGAAATATTGTTCAACTCAAAAGCCGCGAATCCAAAGTTGACCAGCGCATTGCCATTGGAGGCGGTCACCCCCTGGGTTGCCGTTGTTGGCGGCAGTGCAATTCCAACCGCTTTGGAGGGAACTGCAAAGCTGGTAATCATCTGACACGTACTGGCGTTGACGGCGCGCACCGATCCTCCGGTGCCGCCCGAGACAGCGATGTAGAGAGTGTTGTCCAGCGACATCTGCATGAAGAACGGCAGATCTTTGTTGGTGAAGCTTTGACACACGGCGCCAGTTTGTCCCTGGGCGTTGAAGTGCATCACGTTCTGGCTGCCCTGGTTGGAAACAAAGATATCGCCATCACCACGACGAGCGATGCCCACCGGGCCCGAAAGTCCGCTGTTGATGAAGTTCGAGTTGGTGCTGAATCCGGCGCCCGGGGAGCGCAACACCTGGTTGTTAGCGTTGTCCACGATCAACAAATCGCCGGTGTTCTTCTGTGCCACGCCCTGGTTGCCGCCGCCCGCAGCATCCAGTTGGGTTGGCGTTGGCGAACCCGCCGATCCTAATTCAAGCGCCGTAATTCCGGGGAACATCCACCATCCCGCGCCGGGATCTTTACTGGTCACCACCAGGTCGCCGGTTGAAGTGATGCGACCACATTGCGGATGTTGCAAAGCCCCATTTGAATACACAATTTCAGGCGTAATCGGCGTTGCGGCTGCCGGATCGAAACGCACGATTTTGTTGTTGTTGCTGTCGCACGCATAGACCAGGTAAGGATGCGCTGTTCCCGGAGCATTGTCGGGCGCGACCACCATGCCTTCGTAGTCCGCTCCCTGCGTTGAAATCAGAAGAGTCGCGATTCCGGTGCTTGTCTTGATGCTGTAGATCTTTCCCGCAGTTCCGGTTGAAACAAAAACTTGGGAGGCACCTTGAGCGGAAAGAGGCAGTGAGCACACGAGGGCGAAAAATGGCATAAGCCAGAGAAACCTGGACATGGGTCTTTCCTCCTGGGAGTCTCGAGACGGGCGTTTGGGGGGAGGTTACGGCAGCCCGGCACAAGTGCTTCTATTGGAATAATGGAAAAAAATACAGGTGTCAATTGCAAAGCAGGGAAATCGCTTGCGGGACAAGGTTTTCAATTGAATCACTGCAAAACTTTGCACTTCTCTTTACATTTCTTGACTTCCTCATTGCCTGACGGGGTGTGGCCTTCGGTAATCTGCTAAACAGTCATTTCACGCTTCATACTGATGACAGCAGTTATGCCGTACTTAGTTCCAACTCAAGCCCCACGCCGAGCCGACCGTGTTCGGTTTTCCGAGACTATCCCAGCCGTCTTGCGCCTGGCAGACGGCAACCGTGCCTCTGGACAATTAAGAGTAGTTTCCGTTACCGGAGGGCTGTTATCACTGCAGCGGCCGATTCGGCAGGGGTTGACGGGCAAACTCATGTTCTTGACGTCCGCCGGATCGGTTCTGGCTGCGGCAGAAATGTTGACGCCGTTATCGTGGGAACTGCAACCCTTCAAATTTATTTCGCTTCCGGATGACGACCATTCACGATTGCGTTCGGCCATCAACACCTCGCTTGAACAAAGCAAGCGTGAGCGCCAGGACACCATGCGCAGCGCCAACCAATTGGAAAAGCTTCGGCCATGGTGAAGGTCCGCACCGTTCACTGATCCGGTTCCTTCGAGTACTCCGATCATCTCAGAACTGTTCTCCGTCGAACCCATCAACTTAGTCCCAGTGTTAATCGCGTGTTGAAAGATGCGGAGAGCACATGCCTTCTTCTTGCGTGGAAGTCGCATCTCAGGTGCGCATTTAATTTGAGGCAGGAGGAAAAGAGTAATGGCAGACGAAAAGAACACAGGAACCAGCCATCAGAGCGGTCAAAATCAACCCAAACAAGAGCAGCAAGATCGGAACCGCACCAATCAGCAGCAGGACGATGAAGAAGACCAGCAGCGCCGTTCCCCTGGAACGAGCCAGGACCAAAATAAAGAGCGCAAAAGCGCCTGATGTGTTCTGAAACGAACAATCTACCCGCCAGAAATGGCGGGTTTTATTTTCTCGCCCTTCCGAGATGCCTTGCAATGTCCTATCCCGTCATTTAACTAGGGACCTACAGTAAAGACTGTAGGGTGTCTGAAGCAGCTTCCGTGCTATCAATACTGGATTGCGCGTTGTGACTTTACGTGTTCCTCCACCGGCGCCAGGATGGAGATCGTGCTCCGTACTATTCGCTACCCAGAACAGAGTTGCAACACATTGCCGTCCCGCGGCGCTAACGTGGATCATGCAATGCCCAATAGCATCGTTATCTGTTCCGAATCACAATCATTGTTGGTTGGGTCCGCCAAAGGCTTCCAACAGGAGAAAAGAAGATGAAGTCGAAGACCCCGCAAGGCACCGCAGCGGCGAGTGCCATCGGCGGAATCGCCGCATCGCATGGCAGCAACGGAAATTCTATAGCGGTTGCAGAGCCCGCCTCGGCTGACCTGAGTGTAGTTCTTGCGGCGCTGCAGACCATGCGCGACGGGGACTTCTCCGTCCGTTTACCCGGCTCATGGACGGGGCTGGCAGGCAAGATCGCAGATACCTTCAATGACATCGTTGCTGCCAATCAGCAAATGTCGAATGAGCTCAAGAGAGTAGGGCAAGTGGTCGGCAAGGAAGGCCGCACCCGTGAGCGCACCAAGTTCCACGAATCACGCGGCGCCTGGGGTCAGATGGAAGTTTCGGTGAACACGCTGGTCGACGATCTGCTGCGGCCGACAACTGAAGTTACGCGCGCCATCGGCGCGGTTGCGCAGGGCAATCTCACACAGACAGTGCGGCTCGATGTTGACGGCAGGCCGCTAGAAGGGGAATTTCTCCGCTCGGCTGACATCGTGAATACGATGATTCAGCAGCTGAGCGTTTTCACTTCCGAAGTGACGCGCGTCGCGCGCGAAGTGGGTACCGACGGAAAGTTAGGTGGCCAGGCGCTTGTACCCGGCGTCGCCGGAACCTGGAAAGATCTCACTGACTCGGTGAACTCTATGGCCAGCAACTTGACTGGCCAGGTCCGTAACATTGCAGAAGTCGCGACCGCTGTGGCCAGCGGTGACTTGTCCCGCAAGATCACAGTCGACGTCCGCGGCGAAATCCTGCAGCTGAAAGAAGCCATCAACACAATGGTCGACCAGCTGCGTTCGTTTGCGTCGGAAGTAACGCGCGTCGCCCGCGAAGTCGGTACGGACGGCAAACTCGGCGGACAAGCTGTTGTGCCAGGTGTGGCCGGGACCTGGAAAGATCTCACCGATTCCGTCAATGCAATGGCCGGCAACTTAACCGCGCAGGTCCGCAACATTGCTGAAGTCACCACGGCCGTTGCCCGCGGCGACTTATCACGAAAGATCACTGTCGATGTGAAAGGCGAAATTCTCGAACTGAAAGAAACCATCAACACCATGGTGGACCAGCTCAACGGGTTCGCCGGCGAAGTGACCCGCGTGGCCCGCGAAGTGGGAACCGAAGGCAAACTTGGCGGACAGGCACAGGTGCCCGGAGTCGCTGGAACGTGGAAGGACCTTACTGACAACGTCAACTTCATGGCCGGGAACCTGACGGCCCAAGTGCGAAACATTGCCGAAGTCGCCAGCGCGATTGCCGGCGGCGATCTGTCGCGCAAAATTACGGTGGACGTTCGCGGCGAAATTTTACAGCTCAAAGAAACTCTCAACACGATGGTGGACCAGCTGAACCGGTTTGCCGGCGAAGTAACGCGCGTGGCTCGCGAAGTTGGTTCAGAAGGCCGTCTCGGCGGTCAGGCCAACGTGCCCGGTGTCGCCGGAACGTGGAAAGATCTCACCGACTCCGTCAACTCCATGGCCGGAAACCTCACGGCCCAGGTTCGAAACATCGCCGAAGTCACGACTGCCGTGGCCCGCGGAGACTTGTCGCGCAAGATCACGGTGGACGTCAAAGGCGAGATTCTCGAACTCAAGAACACCATCAATACCATGGTGGACCAGCTCAATGCGTTCGCAGGCGAAGTGACCCGCGTCGCGAGAGAAGTCGGCACCGAAGGAAAACTTGGCGGACAGGCTGAGGTACCCGGCGTCGCGGGAACCTGGAAGGATCTCACGGACAACGTTAACTTCATGGCCGGCAACCTGACGGCTCAGGTGCGAAACATCGCCGAAGTGGCCACAGCCGTTGCCCGTGGCGACTTGTCCCGCAAGATCACTGTGGATGTGCGCGGCGAAATCTTGCAGCTGAAAGAAACGTTGAACACGATGGTGGATCAGCTGCGGTCATTTGCTTCGGAAGTCACCCGCGTGGCTCGCGAGGTGGGAACTGACGGCAAACTCGGCGGACAGGCGCAGGTGCCCGGCGTTGGCGGAACCTGGAAAGATCTCACCGACTCCGTGAACTCCATGGCCAGCAACTTGACTGGTCAGGTGCGAAATATCGCCGAAGTTTCGACGGCCATCGCCAACGGTGATTTGTCGAAAAAGATCACGGTCAACGTCAGCGGTGAAATCCTGCTGCTGAAGGAAACCATCAACACCATGGTCGATCAGCTCAACGCCTTCGCCGGAGAAGTGACCCGCGTTGCCCGCGAAGTGGGATCGGAAGGACGGCTCGGAGGTCAGGCCAACGTACCTGGTGTCGCCGGAACGTGGAAAGATTTGACTGACTCTGTCAACTCAATGGCCGGCAACCTCACGGCGCAGGTGCGAAATATTGCTGAAGTTACGACTGCCGTTGCCCGCGGCGATTTGTCGCGCAAGATCACGGTAGACGTGAAAGGCGAAATTCTCGAACTCAAGAACACCATCAACACGATGGTGGACCAGCTCAACGCTTTCGCGGGAGAAGTCACTCGTGTGGCTCGCGAAGTCGGTACCGATGGCAAACTCGGCGGTCAAGCGGCTGTACCCGACGTGGCGGGAACCTGGAAGGATCTCACTGACAACGTCAACTTCATGGCCTCGAACCTTACCGGCCAGGTGCGAAACATCGCGGAAGTTGCAACCGCCATTGCTAACGGCGATCTGTCGAAGAAGATCACCGTGGATGTGCGCGGCGAAATCCTGCAGCTGAAGGAAACGCTCAACACCATGGTCGAGCAGTTGCGCTCGTTCGCTGCTGAAGTTACCCGCGTTGCTCGCGAAGTCGGATCGGAAGGACGCCTTGGCGGTCAGGCCAATGTGCCCGGCGTTGCCGGAACGTGGAAAGATTTGACTGATTCGGTGAACGCCATGGCCGGAAACCTTACCGCTCAGGTGCGAAACATCGCCGAAGTCACAACCGCTGTGGCCCGCGGTGACCTATCGCGAAAGATCACCGTGGATGTGAAAGGCGAAATTCTCGAACTCAAAAACACCATCAATACGATGGTGGACCAACTCAACGCCTTCGCCGCTGAAGTCACTCGCGTCGCTCGCGAAGTTGGAACCGAAGGCAAACTCGGCGGACAGGCGCAGGTGCCCGGTGTCGCCGGAACCTGGAAAGATCTGACCGACAACGTAAACGTCATGGCGGCGAACCTCACTGAGCAGGTCCGCGGCATCGTGAAAGTCGTGACCGCTGTCGCCAACGGCGTGCTCACCCAGAAACTGACGGTGAACGCGAAGGGCGAAGTCGCCGCTCTCGCCGAAACCATCAACAACATGACCGATACGCTCGCGACCTTCGCCGATCAGGTCACGACCGTTGCCCGCGAAGTCGGCGTCGAAGGCCGTCTCGGCGGTCAGGCCAACGTGCCTGGCGCCGCCGGAACCTGGAAAGATCTTGTCGGCAACGTGAACCTGCTGGCCGATAACTTGACCAACCAGGTCCGTGCTATCGCTGAAGTGGCGACAGCCGTGACTAAGGGCGACCTGACGCGTTCGATTCAGGTGGAAGCCAGCGGCGAAGTCGCCGAACTCAAAGACAACATCAACACCATGATCAACAACCTCCGTGGTACCACGGAGCGCAACACCGAACAGGACTGGCTCAAGACCAACCTTGCGCGCTTCACCGGCATGTTGCAAGGTCAGCGCGATCTAGGAACCGTCGGTCGCATGCTTTTGTCCGAACTTGCTCCGCTGGTTAACGCGCAGCAGGGCGTCATCTATCAGATGGATGGCGAAGATGCGGGCGGCATGGTTCTGCTATCGGCATTCGCAGGGGACGGACAAGACGGCCATCTGCGCCGTTTGAATTCGGGCGAGGGACTGATTGGACAATGCGCGATTGAGAAGCGGCGGATGCTCATCAGCGATTTGCCTCCAGATCGTACAGTTCCGATCCGTTCCGGATTGTTCGAAGCGGTTCCGCGCAATGTGATTGTTCTGCCGATTTTGTTTGAAGACCGAGTGAAGGCAGTGATTGAGTTAGCGTCCCTGGGAGCATTCACTGCCTCTCACCTGGCATTTCTCGAACAGCTGACGTCGAGTATCGGCATCGTGCTGAACAGCATTGAGGCGACGATGCAGACCGAAGGCTTGCTCAAGCAATCGCAGCAACTGGCCGCTGAACTACAGGCGCAGCAAAAGGAGTTGCAGACAACCAACGAGCAGCTGGCGCAGAAAGCGCAACAACTCGCCGAACAGAATGCGGAAGTCGAAAGGAAGAACCAGGAAATCGAGCAAGCCCGCCGCGCTCTGGAAGAGAAGGCAAAAGAGCTGGCGCTTACCTCGAAGTACAAATCCGAATTCCTGGCCAATATGTCTCACGAGTTGCGGACCCCGCTCAACAGTATTCTGGTGCTGGGTCAGCAGCTCACGGAAAACCCGGGAGGCAATCTCACTCCCAAACAAGTTGAATTCGCCCGCACCATCCACGGCGCCGGCACGGACTTGCTCAACCTCATCAGCGACATTCTCGATCTCTCGAAGATTGAATCAGGGACGGTGTCGGTCGAAGCTGAAGAAGTTTTCTTTGCCAGCGTGCTTGAGGCTATCGGCCGTCCGTTCAAACATGAGGCGGAAAATAAGCGGCTCTCGTTTGAGATCCATACCGATCCGCATCTCTCTCGAAGCCTGGTCACTGACTCAAAACGCTTGCAGCAGGTGCTAAAGAACCTGTTGTCGAACGCTTTCAAGTTTACCGAGCAGGGCGGAGTTCGGTTGTCGGTGGGAGCCACCAGCAGCGGGTGGAGCGAAGACCACCCGATCCTTTCGAAAGCAGCTTCGGTGATTGCATTTGAAGTCGCCGATACCGGAATCGGAATTCCAACCGAGAAGCAGCGCATCATCTTCGAAGCGTTCCAACAGGCAGATGCCGGCACCAGCCGCAAATACGGCGGAACTGGTCTGGGATTGGCCATTAGCCGCGAATTGGCCAGCCTGCTGGGCGGAGAAATTCAGCTGCGAAGCACACCGGGCAAGGGCAGCACGTTCACGTTGTACTTGCCCCAAACCTACGTGGGACCTTCTGCTGCATTGCTCGGTGGCAGGGAAGGACGTTCTTCGGCTGCAACCCCTCTGCAGTTATCGGCGGTGAATGTAGTCGAGCGTCCAGCCGAGCACATTGAGGACGATCGCGAGAACCTGCAGCCGGAAGACACGGTGTTGCTGATTGTCGAAGACGATCCGCATTACGCGCGCGTGCTGCTCGATTTGGCCCGCGACCGCGGCTTTAAAGTCCTGGTTGCAATGCGCGGGGCAGATGCTCTTGCCCTGGCGCGTGAGTTTCACCCCAGCGCAGTTTCGCTCGATGTCTTCCTCCCCGACATGCTGGGCTGGACCGTACTCAACCACCTGAAACAAGATCCGGCTACGCGGCATATTCCAGTTCAGATGCTGACACTCGACGAGGACCGGCACCACGGTCTGGCACGCGGGGCATTTGCCTTCGTCACCAAGCCTACTTCGCCCGAGGCTTTAGATGAGGCGCTGAACCGTATCAAGGAATATGCTTCGCCGCGGCGCAAACGGCTGCTGGTAGTGGAAGATAACCCTGCGGAGCAGCTGAGCATTAAAGAACTGCTGGGCTACGATGATATTGACGTAACTGTCGTTGGCACCGGTGAAGATGCTCTGCACTCAATTCACGACAAGTCATTCGATTGCGTCGTTCTAGACCTTCGCCTTCCGGACATGACGGGGTTCGATGTGCTCGAACGTCTGCGCGATACCTCTGACGTAGGCGATTTGCCGGTAGTTGTGTTCACCGGTAAAGAACTGTCACCAGAAGAAGATGCCCGGCTGCACAATTTGGCCCGCAGTGTAGTGGTGAAGGGAGTGGAATCCCCCGAGCGCTTGCTCGATGAGACTGCGCTCTTCCTGCATCGCGTCGTTGCAAATTTGCCCGTGGAAAAACAAAAAATGCTTGACCGCCTGCACCGCTCGGACGAGGCCCTGGTCGGCCGCAAGGTGCTGGTGGTTGACGATGACGTGCGCAACATCTTCGCATTAAGCAGCGTGCTCGAACGCCGCGGTATGACGGTGCTTACCGCAGGCACCGGCCGAGAAGCGATTTCCATGCTGGAGTCAACACCCGACATGGCGATTGTGCTGATGGACATCATGATGCCGGAAATGGATGGTTATGAAACCATGCAGGTCATTCGGCAGAATGCGTCATTCAGACGGTTACCGATCATAGCCTTGACCGCGAAGGCGATGAAGGGTGATCGCGAGAAATGTTTGGAAGCAGGTGCGTCCGAGTATCTGGCGAAGCCGGTGAACACTGAGCAACTGCTCTCGGCTTTGCGGATGTGGCTGCACCGTTGAGCGTAGAGGAAGCTGACGCGGTCAATTTTATGAGTGAACTGAACCCGATTGGTTCGCATGAACCGGTCAACATCCTGATGGTGGATGATCAGCCTGGCAAGCTGTTGAGCTATGAGGCGATCCTCGGTCCATTGGGGGAAAATCTTCTCAAAGCCAACTCGGGACGTGAAGCTCTCGAACACCTCCTGAAGACTGACGTGGCGGTGGTGCTGATGGACGTCAGCATGCCCGATATGGATGGCTTTCAATTGGCCGAGATGATCCGCGAGCATCCGCGGTTCCGCAAAACCGCAATCATCTTTATTTCTGGCGTGCACCTGACTGATACCGACCGACTGAAGGGCTACGAGCGCGGCGCGGTGGATTATATTTCCGTCCCGATCATTCCTGACCTGTTGCGGGCCAAGGTAAGTGTCTTTGCGGAATTGCATCGTAAGAACCGTCAACTTGAGAAGCTGAACCGTGAACTGGAGCAGCGGGTTGCGGAACGCACCGAAGAGTTGCGCGAAAGTGAAAGCCAATTTCGTTCGCTGGCCAATTCGATTCCGCAGCTCGCCTGGATGACACACGCGGATGGGTCGATTTTCTGGTACAACCAGCGCTGGTACGATTACACAGGCACAACCCTGGAAGAAGTTAAAAACTGGGGCTGGAAGTCGGTCCATCATCCCGATCATTTGGATGAGGTGATCCGTAAGTTTCAACACTGCATAGCGACCGGAGAGCCCTGGGAAGACACTTTTCCTTTGCGAGGGAAAGACGGAAGCTTTCGCTGGTTTCTGTCGCGGGCGTTACCCATCCATGATGTCAGCGGCAAAATCGTGCGCTGGTTCGGCACCAACACCGATATCACCGACCGCAAGCAGGCGGAAGAAGCATTAGTGAAGTCGGAGCGGCTGGCGGCAATGGGGCGACTTGCAGGTATCATTGCTCACGAAATCAACAATCCGTTAGAAGCCATCTCCAACGCTTTCTATCTGCTGCACGACCATCCTTCTCTGGACGAAGAGGCGCGTTACTATTCGCGCCTGGCGGAAGAGGAATTGGCGAGAATTACCCACATCACTAAACAGACGCTTAGCTTTTATCGCGAGTCGCAGCAGCCGATGGCCGTATCCCTGTCCGAGATCCTCGATAACGTTGTCGAACTACAATCGCGAAAGTTGCAACTCAATCGCATCATCCTCAAAAAAGACTTCCGCACTGCCGGCACCATACACGGATTTTCCGTCGAACTTAAACAAGTGTTCTTGAATATCATTACGAATGCTGTTCAAGCTATGCCCGACGGCGGAGAGTTACAGCTGGACTTGATTGAATCCCGCGATTGGAAAACGGGCCAGGGCGGCCTGCGGGTCAGCATTTGCGATACCGGCAATGGGATCGATTCGCACAATTCCAAAAAAATATTCGAGCCGTTTTTCAGCACTAAGGAGGCCAAGGGCACGGGACTAGGCCTGTGGATCAGCAAGGGCATCATTCAGAAATATGGCGGAAATATCCGGTTCCGCACCATGCGGTTCAAAAAAGGTAACGTAACCTGCTTTTCTGTGTTCATACCGGGGAATGCCGTCGCCGAGAGTGCACACCTCGCTTCGGCGCTGTCAGCCTAAGCAATGAGAAAACATGACTAATCGCAAGCCAATGATTCTGTGTGTTGATGACGAAGAAAATCCGCTGGTTTTGCGAAAGCTGGTCCTGGAAAAGGCTGGATATCAGGTCGCAACCGTCCACTCCGCCGCCGAGGCATTGCGAGTCATGGATACGCAGCCGATCGACCTGGTGGTCTCCGATCATCTGATGCCGGGAGTCACCGGGGTTGAATTGGCGCAGGCCGTCAAAGCGCGCTATCCGAAGATGCCCATCATATTGATCTCCGGTGTAAATGACATTCCTACTGACGCAGATACTGCTGATGCTTTTCTGAGTAAAGTTGAAGGTCCCGATCGGCTATGCCGAGAAGTAGCAGCGTTGCTGAGGGCCGCTGTACGTAATCGTGCCGCCTCATCCGATACATCTCTGTAAAAATACATAACCATTACATTCGCGCTCGCGATTCCAGAGCGGCACCGGGTTATTGATACATCGCGCGAAGGCGATGCTTCATCTCAATGGCATCACCCGGAAAGAAAAGAACAGTCCTGCGGCGCAAGTGCCGCAAAAGCCCATCCAAAAACCTACAAGGAGTGACAATGAAAACCCGAAATCTTCGTGAACTGTTTGAAAATGAATTACGTTACATCTATGACTGTGAGCAGAAGCTGGTAAAGAAGGGTCTGCCCACGATGATCGAGAACTCCACTTCGCCCGAACTACGCAACGCTCTGGAACAGCACCTCCAGGAGACGCGGCGCCATGTTGAACGTCTGGAGCGGGTGTTCTCGACCTTGGGCGCCGATGCCAAGACCGAGACCAACGACATTTTCGATGAGATGGCTGACACCGTAAAAGATACGATTGGCGACATCGATTCACCGGCCCTGCGTGACGCCGCAATTGTGATGGATGGAAACAAAGTTGAACACTACGAAATGGCGGTATACGGCTCGCTGGTTTCTTTTGCCCAGCAACTCGGACTGCAGGATGCCGCCCA
>DATJHT010000141.1:0-67324 GCA_035493765.1 Terriglobales bacterium | reverse complement strand
ACTGCGGGTTCACTGCAAACCCTCTACGGCATTGACCTGCCCAGCTTTGAAGCCTTGCGCCCGTTCACCTATACAAGAGGCGGAGCCTTTCAAGGCCCGAACGACATTATTGTCGACGACATCTATGCCAGTTCCCATCATTCGAAAATCGGCGACAATGTCGATTTGTTGAGCCATGTCTTCCGGATCTGCGGAATAGTAGCGCACGGCAAAGGCGCGCGTTTATTTCTGCCGCTCTCAACGTTGCAGGAACTGAACGGCGCTCCCGGTCGAACGTCAGTGTTTTACGTTAAGGCCGACAACCCGTCGAATGCCGATACGGTAGCTGACGAAATCAAGAACATTCCCAACATGCAGACCTACGGCGTGCATTCGATGCGCGAGTATCTTTCCACGCTGACGCCCGACAATATTCCCATGCTGGCGACTTTCATTCGGATCGTGATCGGAATTTCCGTGACCATCGGCGTGATTGTCATCTTCCAGGCCATGTACACCGCGGTAATGGAACGCACTCGTGAAATCGGGATTCTGAAATCTTTGGGCGCCTCGAAGCTTTATATAGTGAATGTGATTCTGCGCGAAACCGCACTGCTTGCGGTCGGTGGAATCGTTGTGGGCATCGGGATCAGTTTTATTGTCAGCAGCAGCATTCATCGCCGGATTCCAACCTTGCCGGTGGAGATCACGCTGCACTGGGTAGTTCAAGCGACGATCATTGCGATCATCGGCGCACTGGCGGGCGCTCTTTATCCCGCATTCAAGGCCGCACAAAAAGATCCGATTGACGCATTGGCCTATGAGTAGGCCAGCTACTCACGGCCACTTTGGCTTTAGCAAGCGTCTATAATTACCCCGCTGGGGTTCTGTTAAGGAGGAACTCATGTCGCAGGCCATCCCCGATAAATATCGCGATCTTTTTACCAAGCGTGCATTCGCCAGCCTGGCCACTCTTATGCCCGACGGACGTCCGCAGGTTACTCCGGTCTGGTGCGATATCGAAGACGATCTCGTCCTTGTCAACACCGCCAAGGGACGTCAGAAGGACAAGAACATGCGCCGCGACCCGCGCGTTGCCCTCGCCATCATCGATCCAGAGAATCCCTATCGCTACCTGGAAATTCGTGGTCGCGTTGTCGAGATCACCGAAAATGGCGCCGACGCCCACATCGACAAGATGGCAAAGAAATATCTCGGGGCGGACAAATATCCTTATCGCTCGGCCACTGAGCAGCGCGTCATTTTCAAGATTCAGCCCGAGCACACGACCACCATGGGCTGAGCCGGATTCTCCTCCTCCCCGGCGTATAATTCGCGGCAAAGGTTTCGCGTGGGCCAACTGACTACACAAGTCGCATGGACGAGCGGCGACCTGCTGCGCCAAATGCAGCGGCGTCAAAATCTTTTTGTGCTCGATGTTCGCAATCGAGACGAATCCGAGCGCTTCCCGCTGGAAGGCCCCGGCCTGACCGCCATCAATGTCCCCTATTTCGAAATGCTCGAATCCGGCGGCAAAGATGACATGATTGATTCGCTTGTCGCCTCAATTGACCGCGACCTCAGGCGAGAGTTACCAGAAGATTCGCCGATTCTAGCCGTTTGTGCTAAAGGCAATACGTCAGAATTCGTAATGCAAGCCCTCACTCGTCTGGGATATAACGCAGGCACGCTGCAGGGCGGCATGAAGGCCTGGGGAGATTATTACGACACGCAGGCCATTGTTGACGCCGGTAGCCTTAGCTTTTTCCAGATTAGCCGGCCTGCCCGCGGATGCCTCAGCTACATCATTGCCAGCGACGGAGAAGCGATCGTTGTTGATCCCCTGCGGCATATTCATCCTTATCTTGATCTCGCCCGTTCTCGCGGACTCAAGATTTCAGCTGTGATCGACACCCACAGCCACGCCGACCACATCAGCGGCGGACGTGCGCTGGCCGCTGCCACCGATGCCGCCTATCACCTGCACCCGTATGACGCCATTCACCCGATGGATATGTTGCCGGCCACTTTTCTCTACGAGCCACTGCGTGATCATCAGATTTTCAAGGTCGGACAGCACGAGCTGCGAGTGCTCCACCTTCCTGGTCACACTCTGGGTTTAATCGGCCTGATCCTGGATGATCAATATGTTCTGACCGGCGACAGCATTTTTATTCGTTCTATCGCTCGCCCTGATCTTGGCGGCAAGGCTGAAGCCTGGGCGCCGTTGCATACTCATTCACTGCGCAAGCTGCTGGAGTTGCCCGGCTCAATGACCGTATTACCAGGCCACTTCAGCACCCTTGAGGAAGGCGACAGTTCGGGTCAGTTCCAGGCGACGCTTTCCGACCTAAAGCAGAAGAATGAATCGCTGGCGATCTTGCAGCGCGAGAGCGATGCCGGTTTCATCGAATATTTATTGGGCAGCTTGCCGAAATTCATGCCCCAGTATGTTGAGATCAAGCGCGTCAATACAGGACTGGCTGCACCTGCCGAAGATGATGCCGCAACTCTTGAGCTGGGCAAGAATGTTTGCGGGCTGGCTCAATCCGCCGCGCTGGGGGATTCGAGATGAGCGTTACATTCGACAAGGTCTTTGATGCCCGCGGCATGAATTGCCCTATGCCGCTGGTGAACGCTCGCAAGGAAATCGGCAAGCTCGATACAGGCCAGGTGCTGAAAGTCATGGCCACCGATCGCGGCTCCGTTGCCGACTTCCAGGGTTGGGCGAAAGTTGCGAAAAACGTCGAACTGGTCGCACAGGAAACCGAGAACGCCGACGGCACCAGCATTTATGTGCATTACGTGAAACGCACGGCGTAGGGAGCATCACATGGAACTCGCTATCGAAGAAAAACTTGCTGGCGCACTGTCGAACGCGGAACTTACCGTTCGCGTAGCGGAGCTTGAAAAACGACTCGCCGCCGTCGAAGAGCGCACCGAAGATCGAGTGACGATTATCGTCTTCTCCGGCGATCTGGATCGCGTGCTGGCTGCCTTCATCATTGCCACCGGAGCCGCCGCCATGGGGCAGCAGGTGAGCATGTTCTTCACTTTCTGGGGGCTGAGCGTACTAAAGAAGGGCACCTCTTTCGATGGAAAAACTGCTTTCCAGAAGATGATGGCAATGATGTCGCCCGGTTCCAGCCAGTCGCTCCCGGTTTCGAAAATGAATTATTTCGGGGTGGGTGCAAAGATGTTGCGTTCCATGATGAAAGACAAGAACGTGAGTTCGCTTGAAGAGTTCATTGCTCTGGCGCGCGAGATGGATGTGCGCATGATTGCCTGCGAAATGTCCCGCGACGTAATGGGAATCAAAGAATCCGACCTCGTGGGCGGACTCGAATGCGGCGGCGTCGCCACATTCCTGGGAGATTCGTTGCGGTCGCGAACCAGCTTGTTTATCTGATTGTCTGAAACCGCTCTGGTCCTACGTACTTACTTCGTGCTCTGTGCGCTTCGTGGTCAACTTTTGCCGTAATCTGATGGCTCACTCTCATGAATTCAACACTTGAAGCTGCTACATCGCGACTCGATGTTCCCAGAGTGCGGGCGCAGTTTCCCGCGCTTTCACAGCAGGTAAACGGATATCCCGCGGTCTTTCTCGATGGCCCCGGAGGCACTCAGGTTCCGCAGCGCGTGATTGATGCCATCTCGGATTATCTCCGAAGCAATAACGCGAACACCTGCGGCGCATACCAGACCAGTCGCAACACGGATCAGGTGCTTTCCGGGGCGCGCTCGGCTATGGCGGACTTCCTCGGCTGCGATTCTGACGAAGTCGTCTTCGGACCGAACATGACCACATTGACGTTCGCTGTCAGCCGCGCCATTGGCCGCGAGCTCGGCCCTGGCGATGAAATCGTGCTTACGCAGCTCGATCACGACGCCAATATCTCTCCGTGGCGCGCACTCGAAGAACGCGGCGTCAAGATACAGTTCGCTGATATCCGCGAAGAAGATTGCACGCTGAATCTGGACGACCTGGCCGGCAAAATCAGTTCTCGTACCCGGTTACTTGCCGTCGGATACGCCTCGAATGCGGTCGGCACCATCAATGACGTGAAAGCAATCGTTCGCCTGGCTCATGATGCCGGTGCTCTCGCATACATTGATGCCGTGCATTACGCTCCGCATGGGCCAATTGACGTCCGTGACCTGGACTGCGATTTTCTATCCTGCTCAACGTATAAATTTTTCGGACCGCACCTGGGCGTGCTCTACGCCAAGCGCGAACATCTGGCTCGATTAACGCCTTACAAACTCCGCGCTAACACCAACGCGGTTCCGCAGCGTTGGGAATGGGGAACTCTGAACCACGAATGCATCGCCGGAATTACCGCATGCGTAGAATATTTGCAGGAGCTTGGCCTCCACAGCTTAAGTGCGGAACAGGGCCGAAGTACAAATCGGCGCGAGGCGTTGTGCGCGGCCTATCGCACAATTCGTGCCCACGAACGAAATTTGTCCGAGCGCATGTTGCAAGGCCTCAGCGAGATTCCCGGTCTGCGTCTTTACGGAATCAGCGAACCCGCGCGCGTTGAGTCACGCTGCCCGACTTTCGCGGTCAGAATCGAAGGCCACACTCCGCTTGAACTTGCGACGCGCCTGGGTGAGCGTGGCATCTTCACCTGGGACGGCAATTACTACGCCCTGAATCTGACCGAGCGGCTCAATGTTGAAAAAGACGGGGGATTTCTCCGCGTCGGCTTCGTGCATTACAACACTGAAGAGGAAGTCGAGCGGGTGCTGGGAGAACTGCGGACAATAAAGTGCTGATGCCATCGTCGGGCGCTCACTTCCACCACCTCCCATAAGTCGTAATCAAGGCGCTGATCGCGGTTGTGATTACCGCATTCACCACCCGGTCGTAAACGCTTCGGCGAATGTCATTGCCTTCCAGTTGCCTGATTCTCTCTTCCGCAAGGTTCATCCTGCCCGGCTGCGAGCCGCCCACCAGCATGTCCATCTTCACTTCGAGGCGGCCAAGTTTCTCCAGCACCTCGCGCTGAAAATCGTTGTCCGTAACGCGGACGACCAGTCGTTGCGGGGCGGATTCGTGAATGCGATCGTCGGTTCGGGACATAAGAGTATCTGTAACCAGGGTTCCAGTGCTTAAAACGGGTTTCCGCTTTCCCAATCAACCCCGTTCCCGCGGCACTGCAGCGAAATATTCAAATGCTTGAGCCATCCAACTGCCGAAAAGACGTTGAACGGGCCAGGAGCATAAACCGCCGGATTACAAGCCGTGCTGTCACACTCAAGAACGCTACCGAGAGTTGTATCCAAACCATCAAGCAGAAATGATTGGTCGTCATCGACTTGCACATACGTGCCGAAGGTTGCACCGGTGTTTCCCGCCCGCATGTCCACATTCAGGATTCGGGTCTTCTGCGCGTTGGTTTCGATAAATGGAAACTGTCCGCCAACTATCGCCGGTCGGCCGCGCGGATTCATCAGCGTGATGTCGCTGAACATATTTGAATTGGACGGGTCACCCGCGAAGATACAGGTGTCCGACACCCAGCATTCAATGATTGATCCGGAAAAATCGACAGTGATATTCGACGCCCGAATAGAAACTCGCGCGAATACCTTTAGTTCTCCTGGCGGAACAATCACCTTGCCTGACTGCGAGGCGACGGTGGGATTGGTCGGCGAAAATCGCGCCGCGACGATCGCTTCCTGCAATCCGCCGGATGCGCTCGCCACAGTGTAGCCGGCTGAATGTGAGTTCACCGTCGTGAACTGCAATGTTCCCGGCTGATTATTTCCGGCGCAGGTTCCGCCGGTAACCAGCACCGCCTCGGGCGTTCCGGTTCCGGAAATGTAAACGTAATATTTAGGCTCGGTGCCGGTCACGCCCGGCGAACACGAAGCGAGCGAGATCGTCTTGGCGCCCGGCGTGCTCAAGTCTGCGCTGTTAGTGAGTGTCCACGTGAAATCGGATGCGTACTTAATGGCTAGCATGCCTGCGGTAAGCCCGCTCCCGCTTCCGCTGCCGCACCCTCCCCACGTCGAATCTCCGTGCAGGCATGCGCCGTTGTTGGCGGTGCCGCTGCCGAGTTCCATAACTGGCACAATTCCGCTGATGAGGTCGGCCTTCGATGCGCTGCTGATATCGACGTAATGTTTGGTTGAAGCCTGATTCGGCGAAGCCGGATCTGCCGGCAACGTAAGCGGACCGCTCATGGTGTCACCGGCTTTGCTGACGAAATTGCCGCTTCCGACGTTTGCAACTGACGCATCCACGTAGGCCTTGGTGACTGCCTGTCCAGACTGTGTGGGCGTCGGTACAGTGGGCGCCACCGTAAACTGCTTGACTCCGGTGATCGTCTCAGCCCCACTCAAGTGAACAACGTTGGCGAGCGCCGAGTTCACAAACTGCTGTGTGGCAAGTTGGCCGGATGCCGTCGAGGTCCCGAGAAACGCACGCACTTGCGCCACAGTTTCCGGCGAACTCGTTCCTACTGACCAGTTTTCAGTTTTCACCGTCGCGTCGCTCAGTTGGTAAACTACGGTGTACACCACTCCGCCAGGAGTGGCTCCCGAGTTCGGAGCCAGTTGCGCACTGAACGTCCCTCCTGCGCCGAGAATCACGCTTTTGTTTCCGGCCGCGACTGCGTGGCCGTCGGCGGTAACGAACGCTGGCCAGGAGATCAGGAGCGTGCCCGAGGCGGGGTTGCCGTCGGCTCTGTAAACGACGTCACTCACGGTCGTCAAAGTTACGGTCTGCGCGTGAACAGAACCCACTCCGAACCCGCAAAGGAGCGCAAAAGTAAAAAGCCGCCATTTGCGGCGGCCTGCGTGCGACATACTTCCTCCGTGGTTTGAATCTAAGACTGGAAACACCGGAATGCACTAATCTGCAGCTTTCACCTGCTGCTGTAAAAATTTCTCAACACTTTCGACATACACATCGGCGAAGTCCACTACCGGACGGCGCGCCGTAATCGTCTGCATGGCGTCTTCAATTTCCCATCCCTGAGCGCACAAAATTGCCAACGACATCATGGCGGCGCGGTGCACGCCTGCTGCGCAGTGGACAAATACCCGTGCGTTTTCGTCTTCCAACGCGCTCAACGCGAAGTCCACGCCGCGCTGAAACAACTCCGGAGGCTTACTCTGAAAATCGTCATCTGTTGGGTTCCAGAGCACCTCGATGGCGTGCGGTTCGGCCAGCGGAGTGTCGTCGAACTCGATCTGCATGTCAATAATGTGGGTTACACCGGTGCGGGCAACCGCCGCCATATTTTCCGAGTTCCAAATTCCGCCGCCCAGTGCAATCCGGGCGGTAATCCATGTCATGTCCATCCCTGGGGTTCTCACGTCTCTCATTCGCCAGATAATTGCTTCCGGCAAAGCATTTGCTTGATGGCAGAATTTTCGTCTGGCGCAATAACGCCTCGCGAAATATTGTCGCGAAGCTTTCAGGCGCTGTGTTTATTGTAAGGGACGGTTGTGGGTGCATGTTTATTCCCGGGTTTCGCCTTCAGTTGTGTTTTGGCTCCGTAGCTTTCCATCTTCTAAACCCAGGCGCTGTAAAAGCGTTTCGGTCAAGGAATTCGGCTTGACGTCTTCGCTGCCGGCGGCAGCTGGATAGAGGCCGATCATCTCAAACAGATACTTGATCGCCTGGTATTGGCCTTCTTCCTGGACCGCATCGATTGCACACTGAACCATGCTCACGGCGTTTTGTGCGACCATGCCGGTGATTCGTTGCCGGAGATCGATAAGATCTGGCGGACCAGCCGCCTGTTTTGCAATCATGGCCTGGAAAAGCAAAGAGCGCGCCGCGGGGCGCGCTCTAAAGTTCAGGATTTTCTCTGATTGTTTTTAGAATATCACACTGCAAAGGGTAAATGCGCCAACTTTGCAGAAATTTATTCTGCATTGCTGCAATAACTTAGCGGGAATTGACCCTCTTGACCCCCTTGACAACTTTTTTCCACAGATGGCGTGCAAGCCGGCAACCAGTTGAGCAACCCACCCTCCAGGAATATTTTACTGATCTGGTCCACCGCCAGCGGAAATTCGCGGGTGATTGTTCTACGCCCGCAATGTAATACCTCGGCAGCTTCTTCGTGTGTATATTCCTGGAACAAGACCGCTGCGATGATCTGCCGCGGGAATAGTTGCAGTTGATCGAGCGCCTGCTCAACGTCGTGCACAAAGATGACCCCATCTTCGAAACTCGACATGCGGTACGAGGTCACTTTGGAACGAAAAAGCTCGCGCCCGAGGATGGAAGGCAGTCTTCCCACCTCGATGGAAATCCGCAAATAGCGCCTCAGCAAAGCAATTGTTCGCTCCCGATAAAGCCACATGTCCTGATTTCCGCCATCCGTGTTCACCGGGAAAAATGCCGGATCGGTTGGATCCATGGAAACCTGCATATCGGGGGAAGCGCCGACCGGAGCAACAAGTTCAGGATCTCCGCTCATGCTTTGCCTCCTTCGGTCCAAAACGCGCTCTCTGAGCCCGGTCTAGGCCGGTCTCCTATGACCGAAAGGCTGGTGCGCGATGAAGGGAGCAGTCCTGCCATGACTCTCGCGCATGCGCCGCAGAACACGAGGTCTGAGGCTGTGGGCCGCAGCCACAATCCGCCGCAGCGTTCGCAATACTTCAATTCCATCTGGATTGCTTCGAAGCCGAGTTCTTCCATATATCCTCCGCTGGAAAAATAAAGAGCCCTGCATCCGGCTTTGGCGGAGACAGGGCCCGTTTCTGTTACGACGACCTGTTTGTCTATTTAATTATGGGAGTGTTAGCTGGAATTCAGGTTGATGACTGGTTACGAAAATAGCCTTCCTCGTAGCCGGATTTCAACACGCGGCCATTCTGCACAACCACGCTGACCTTTCCGTTAAAGTGAATTTGTGACATCAGACGCTCCAATGATGCCGACAGTACCTCGGCGGCTCGAACCTTTCGACGAAACTCGGTAAAACTAATTTCTTCTTCGTGACCAAGCGAAGTTGACATGTGCGCCTTCTTCTTTCTCCCCTCGCTCCTTGTCATAACAGTTATAGACGACTAACATGTATATAGCTGTAAGATGTGACACCGTCAAGGAACATGCGGATGTACTTGCAAAGTCGGCTCTTGACTGTGAGTGCGAGCGATTTCGTGTAATGGGGACGGATTTTTTACTGTGGAAAATCACTCGCACGTTAGGTGCTGGCTCAAAGAGAATGCACGCATGATGCAAATAGCCAAAGGCTATAGCGAGGGGTGTTAGATGAAATTCAAGAGTCTGCAGGAAAATTTGCGCAAGACCATACAGCAGAGAATTACCGCGGGTGAACTCACCGGATTGCGACTGGCCGAGCAGACCGGGTTTCGACAAGCCCATATTTCCAATTTTTTGAACCGCAAGCGCAGCCTCAGCATACCCGGCATGGACCGGGTCCTCAACGTGCAACGCTTGTCCGTGCTTGACCTGCTTGATCCTGAAGAGGTCAACAAGCGGTCAAGTATTCTGCCACCGAGTGACGATGAGTTTGAGAATGTGGTGCTGGTCGACGCGGAAATTGCAGCGGCTCAACCGCTTGTCATGAGCATGAACGTCCGGGAGATCCAGAAATTCAAGCGAAGCTTTCTGCGCAAGCTGCGCCCGGATTTGCACGGCAAACGCCGGGAGTGGGAACGCTTTGTGGCGATCAGAGCGGATAGTGACAGCATGGGCATGTATCCGCGTATTTTGCCAGGCGCGATTGTTCTGCTGGATCGACACTATAACTCGCTGGCACCGTACAGGCGCGGCGAAATGAATGTCTATGCAGTGCAAGTCAATGACGCCTGCAAGCTGCGCTATGTGGAAGTGTCCGGGCACAATCTGGTGCTGCGGCCCCAAAATCAGACGTATCCGGTGCAGGTGCTGCCCCTCGGAGAAGGCAAAACTGCTCACGATTACATCGTTGGCAGAGTCTGCTACGTGGGCATGGAGATCTGAGGTGAGAAAACGTAGGCGAAGAAACGTCAGCGGCTATATTGATTTCTTTTCTTTTCTTCGTGTCTTTCGATTCCCAACCGGATCAAGCGTTCGATCAGCTCAGGGTAAGGAACTCCCGAGGCCGCCCATAACTTGGGATACATACTGATCGAGGTAAATCCCGGCATGGTATTAATCTCGTTCAAATAGATTTTGCGCGACTTAGGATCCATCAAGAAGTCCACACGGCCAAGGCCAGAACAATCCACCGCGCGGAATGCCCCAATCGCAAGTTCCTGGACTTTTTTTATTTCAGATTTGGTCAGCTTCGCGGGAATGATGAGCTGCGACCCTTCATCCAGATACTTCGCGGAATAATCGTAAAACTCGGCGCTCGGTACGATCTCTCCAGCTACAGACGCTTCCGGCTGATCATTGCCTAATACGGCACACTCGATTTCACGCGCTTTACCGTTTTTCCCGCCGACGCCTTGTTCGACCACGATTTTGCGATCGAAACGCGCCGCTTCGGCGAGCGCCGGGCCCAATTCTTTCCGCTCATGAACTTTTGAAATTCCTACGGATGACCCGAGATTGGCGGGCTTCACGAAAACGGGATACTTCAGCGATCGCTCAATCGTTTTCTGCGCTTTTTGCGAATATGACTCAAGCTCGCTGCGAAGAATGGTCACATGCTTGACGATAGGCAAACCTGCGGCGCGGAACAAGGATTTCATAATGTCCTTGTCCATGCCCGCGGCGGAACCTAAAACACCGGCACCAACGTAGGGGATCTCTGCGAGTTCCAGCAGACCTTGTACAGTGCCGTCTTCGCCGAAGGTGCCATGGAGAACGGGGAAGATAACGTCCACATTGATGGCGCGGTCGGCGGCGCGACGCGTGGGAGCTTCGGTTTGGAAGGGTGTCATTCCAGCGCCGGGTTTGTGCGGTTCCGGTGGAACCACGACGGCTTCGCCAGTCTGCAGGACGGCCGCGGCAGCGGTCGTTTCGGGGTCGCCGGCGCGCAATTGGCGCTCGGGTTCCAGCGGTTTGCCTGTTAACAACCGTTCCGCATCGGCCGAAGTCACCCAGCGGCCTTGCTTGGTAATTCCTATGGGCACAACTTCGTACCTGTTTTGATCAATGGCTTTAAAGACGGATGCGGCCGATAACAGCGAGATTTCATGCTCGCCACTTCGGCCGCCAAACAGAATTCCAACGCGGATTTTCTTGGCCATGGATGAGTGCCCGAGGTTGCGGGAAATATCCAGTGTGAACGCCCGTCGTGATTTCCGTCAATCACCGACGCGGTTCCCAAGGTTCATTGGCCTTCAGGCGTTATCGTTATCTCTTCTCGGCCTGTCTTCGTTTTTATCCTTGTTTCAAATTGATCGTGTCCTGAGTGATCTGATCGAAGGTGGTTACGGCTTTGGCGTTGGCCTCGAATGCTCGCTGGGCTACGATGAGATTGGCGAATTCAGTGGCGATGTCCACATTGGACAGCTCCAGACCGCCCCCGGAAAGCGAGCCGCGACCGCCAGTGCCCGCCGACCCCACGACCGCTTGCCCGGAAGCGAGGGTTTCGGTGAAGAGATTTGCGCCGATTCGCTGCAGGCCTTCGACGTCGCCGAATTCCGCCAGTGCGATTTGACCCAGCGCCGCGGTGCGGCCATTACTGAACGATCCGGTTACGGTTCCATCCGCGCCAATGCTGAAGTTCACCAGCGTGCCGCTCGCGCTGCCATCCTGTTGCGTGGATGAAGCGGTGCTGGCCCCTGCCACCTGCGTGATCACGGGAGCGGTTCCGTTGAACAGGTTCCAGTCGAACGTCATGTTGGTGGCGCCGTCGGTCAAGCCGCTGATCGCAATTCCCGTCAGATTACCAGCCGCGCCGCTGACGGTACCTCCGGCTATAGGCGTGACATTGGTGAGAGCTCCATTTCCATTAAAAGTGAGAGAGCCGCTGGCCAGCGTTGCCGCGCCGGAAACGTCGGCTGCCGGTATGCCGACGGAATAATCCCAGTTGCCTGCCGATGTCTTGGTGAAAGTAAAGGTCAGTACATGACTTGTACCCAGCGAATCGAAGACGGTGACGGGAGTGGAGAATGTGTCACCGACAGCAGCCCCGGCATCTACGTTAGCGGAAATCTGCACCGAACTGGTTGGGGTCGGTGGACTGATGGTGCCCGCGCCAAGCTGCAAAGGACTGAGCCCCGCGCTGGGCGTGACCACGCCGCTCACGGCGGGATAGCCCATCACTTGCTGGCCGTCTTGTGTGACCAGAAAATTGTTTTTATCGATGGCGAAATTGCCCGCGCGCGTATAACTGGTGCCTCCATTTTTTTGGACTACAAAAAAACCTTCACCCTGGATAGCAACGTCGGTCGGTACTCCGGTCGACTCCACGCTGCCTTGAGTGAACATTCCGGGCATGCTGCCAATTTTGGTGCCGGCGCCGAGTTCGATGGGATCGCCGGAGCCGGTGGTGCCGAGATCGGCATAAAAAAGATCGCCAAATAAAACGCGAACATCTTTGTATCCGACGGTGTTCTGGTTGGCGAGATTATTGGCGATGGCCGACAACGCCGTGGATTCGGCGGTGAGCCCGGACAACGGAATCGAAAATGTGGGCATTAGTTTCCTCCTGAATTCTTGACGATGGCTCTGCTTGCGCCGGTGCTTGCCGAACTGACGTCTTGCTGGAGCACTGCGTTGATCTGCGTGAGCTGGTCTAGCATGTTGAATTGCACTAACTGCGATGTGAATTGCATGGGATCAACCGGATCGAGTGGGCTCTGATTTTGAAGCTGGGCGGTCAGTAGCTTCATGAACATTGAGTTGGTGTCTCCAACCGGGCTCGATGTGGCGGTTGCGGAAGCGCCCCGTGCTCCGGCCGGGGGTGTTGTCAGGGTGCTCGCGTGGGATATGGGGAACGATACGGAATGTATTTGCATGTTTAGCTCCTTGTTGAAATTAAGCACTAACGCTCAATCGGGTTATTGGTTCTCCTGAACGATTGCCTTCTTCGAAATCGTCTGGTTCGAATATGCCCAGCGATTGCGTGGTTGGGCGCTGAAATCGTTGGCCTTGTCTGCCTGATCCTGAAGAGAAGTCGGGTTGCGTCTGGTTTCCGGGCGAAAGCGTACGTACGTGCTCGAGCCTGAGATCGTGTTGCTGCAAAGCGTTCTGTAACACTGGGATTTCAGGAGCGAGCGAACTATGCAAATCACCGCGGTCAGCACCCATTGAAAGCTGAACGTCTTTCCCAGAAACGGTGGCCCGGATCTCCACGGTTCCAAACGCCTGTGTCCGCATTTCCACCCGCATTTCAGACTGGCTGCCGCTTTGGATAATGCGCGCGGCATGGACCTGAACAGGTTGTGCGGTCGAAATCTGCGCCGGCCCCGCTTCAGACTGTCCGGGACCTGGCTCGGCTCTTTGTGAGGGTGCCTGCGAGGATTGGTCCAGCGATGGCGGTAGCTGGTTGGCCATATTGGTGACGGCAGGCGGCGAAAGCGCGGGGTCAGAGCTCGAAGAAACGGATCCGGCCGTTTGATTTTCTACGTTCGCCTGAGCGCTTGGGCTCCGCGGGTTCTCAGCATCGTGAGTGAGATTGTTTGATTTACGGCTGGCGGCGAGTTGAACATCGGTTGGCGCATTCGGTTTCAGAATATGGTTCGGACGATTTTCGCTATTGTTACCTTCCGCGGCGGGAGCTTTTGCGGAGTCAATTGAGCTGGTGAATGGGCTCTTAGCGACGATCTGGCTGGAGTTGAATTCAGCGGCAGATTGAATCTTGGTTGAGACCGGATTTACACCGTTATTGGTCTTCGTTAAAGGGGAGTTTGGCGAGTATGTTGGAAGATTGGGGCGGGGTCCAGAAATTGAGCGCCGCGCCGCGATTACTTGCAAATTCGGTTGCGCGGTCAGAGTACACAAGGCTTCTAACGTCTCCGCCTCTGTGCGCGAGAGTAGGAGAGCGGCCGCACCTTCTGTCGCTATCTGCGCATTTGGTTGTGAAGTCAGCGACTCCGTCGGCGACAATTTATCAGTTTGCATAGGCCTTTTTGCTGCGGTGTCCAAAATTCGCGCTGGCGCAACTGGGGCTGAAATATCTGGCAGCATCGCGGCGCTTTGTGTCTCGGCTTGCGGTGATAACGGGGAGCGAACTTCGGGTAGCGTTTCTTGCTTCTTAAAATTACCGAAACGAAGCGTCGGGGGACTTTTCTGAACCGAATCCATGCCCGTGAGATCAGGCGTGACTTTGGGTGAGGTGGTCCGGGTTGCAGCGTTAATGATGGTCTGCGGCGCATCCTGCGAAATTGAGTTCGCCAACGCGGGAGCCTGTGCCGCTGAACTCCGCTGAAGGGACGGAGTTACTTTGTCATCCCGAAACCCTGGTACTCCATTGTCCGCGAGACTCGGTGCAACCGATCCTGGCTGCTCAATCAAAGCGTCTATTTTCGGCTTAGAAGTTTCGGAAATCGCTTTTGCCGGAACAGTGAGAACGGGGATGGGAACGAAACCCGGTGCAAAGAGCGGAAGTAATTGCTGTTCGCTTGGGTTCGGCTTATTTTTGGTCGGGGGCTGCTTGGGCGAAGTGAGGGGCACTGTGCCCTGGTCGGCTGACACAATTGCAGAACCGGACTCTTTCGCTGAGTTCGCTGCGATATTGGTTGCGGTGAGCAAGTCCCCGAAGTAAGAACCTGCAACGCTCCCCCCTGGCAGCGGCGTCGGCATTAGAGCGCTCAGCGGGGTGCAGGCTGCAGGTTGAAGGTTGGTCAGCACTTGTCGTGATATCTCAGTGCATTTTGGTTTCCGATGTCGGAGGTGAATGAAAGTTCAAATGGTGTTGCAACTAAAGCTCGGATGAATTTTGCCGACGGCCCGCCGTTGGGGAATTCATGCCGATCGGCAACTCTTGCCCAAGAGCGCTAGGCAAGGATTATCGAGTGTGCCTCTGCTGCATGAACCAATCGTCCTGCCGGCGTTGTTCCCGGCGGCGTTCATTGAGAGAGTAGCCAACATATTCGCGGCGCCGCAATATCTCTAAAGCCTCACGTTTTTGCCAGGCACGTGTCAGAGCTGCGGTCGCAAGCTTTTGCTGTTCGCGCGCGGATTCGAGCTGTTCCCGAAATTGTGCGCGCTGTTGCTTAAGTAGAATTTGACGCTCCTGGTCAAACCGCAGTTCCGCTCCAATACGTCCGTGGGGCGGCACGTTGATCATCTGAGAAATGTCCTGCTCCAGATTGGCAATTTTCCGGCACAGCGAATTCACTTTGGCATTTTCTTTCTGCAATATGAATTCCTGCTGACGCTGTTCACTGCGGCGCAAGTCGAGCAGGGAATTGAGTGAGAAATGGAACGGCATAAGCTCAGGTCCCCAGAGCAATCAGCTGCGCGCGCGTCTCTTC
Organism: Terriglobales bacterium; assembly: GCA_035493765.1. Classification (GTDB taxonomy): domain Bacteria; phylum Acidobacteriota; class Terriglobia; order Terriglobales; family Acidobacteriaceae; genus Gp1-AA145. The sequence goes on along the minus strand of DATJHT010000141.1, from coordinate 51,997 downwards.
AAATCCGGCTTCTTCTTCTGGCTTCTGTTGCAAGAACGAATTGAGATAAGGTAGCAACGTGAGCGCCGCATCGAGCGCCGCATCGTTTCCAGGTTGATATGCCCCAATCCGCACCAAATCCTCGGATGCGCGATAGGCGGCCAATAACCGGCGCAGCTCATTCGCTTTTTCGAAATGGTCGCGCGAGCACACTGCGGGCATCAGCCGGCTGATGCTGTCGAGTATTGAGATCGGAGGATAGTGGTTTTGCGATGCCAGCTTTCGGTCGAGCATGATGTGACCGTCGAGCAGAGCGCGGGCACTATCTACGATTGGGTCGTGCTCGTCGTCCCCTTCCATCAGCACGGTGTAAAACCCGGTGATGCTGCCGCTGCGGAACTTCCCTGCGCGTTCGATCAAACGCGCGAGCATGGCAACCACGGAAGGGGTGTAGCCTTTGCTGGTGGGAGGCTCGCCTGCCGCGAGGCCGATCTCACGCTGTGCCATTGCCAGCCGGGTGAGTGAGTCCACAAAGAGCAGAACATGTTGGTTCTGGGCCGCGAAATGCTCGGCAATCGTTGTGGCCGCAAGCGCCGCGCGCACTCGCATCAGCGGGGACTGATCGGAAGTGGAGACCACGACAACTGACTTACGCAGGCCGGTCTCGCCCAGGGAATGTTCCAGAAATTCGCGCACCTCACGGCCGCGCTCGCCGACCAGCGCCAGAACGGTGAGATCAGCGCGGGTGTTGCGTGCCATCATTCCGAGCAGGGTACTTTTCCCGACGCCGCTCCCGCCGAAGATGCCTAGGCGCTGTCCTCGGCCGCAGGTGAGAAAGCCATCAATGGCGCGGATCCCCGACCCCAGGGCTTCGCGAATGAGTTCCCGTTCGAATGGTAACGGCGCTGCACTCTCCAGTTCGCGAATGTCGGTTTGTGCGCAGCGGCCCCTGGAGTCAATTGGCTCTCCGAACGCGTTGAGCACTCGACCAATCAGTTCCTCGCCGACTCGGATCTGCGGCCGCGCACCCCAACTCACCACCTGGTCGCCAAGGCGGACGTGCTCGGGCGGATCGAAAGTCATGAGGAGCACGGTTGAGCCGCGAAATCCGACAATTTGACCCGGCAGAATTTCGCCTCTAGAACTTACAATCTGGCAACTGTCTCCGGACGAGCCAAACGGTCCTTCCGACTCGATGACCTGCCCGACCACCTGGGTCACTCTTCCGCGCCAGCGGTACGCTGAAACAGTTTCCAGCCGATCGAAGTAGCGCGAGAGTCGTGGGGCGTTTGTCATTAATTCTTGACGGTTCGCTTTAACGGGGTGTAACGGATTGCAGGTCGAGCAATCCCTGCTCGATCTCTTTAAGTTGGGCTTCAGGACCGATTTCGGTCTTTCCCAGCGCTGTCTCCAGCACGCAGCAGTTCTGGCTAACGCCGGGATCTTCCAGAATCTGGGGAGGATTCTCCGGCACCTCTCGCGCAAAGAATGTGCGCAGGGCTGAAACCTGTTCCGGATGCGCGCGCACCGTGACTTGGGTCTTCTGCCCGGTTTGTTCGAGGGCCACTCTCACCATTCCTGCCAGAAGGTGGGCATCGATCTGAGCCTCTCTGCGCAGAATTTTGCGCGCGATATTCAGCGCTAACTGAACCACCTCATGTTCCACGGCCAAAAAATACTTCTTCCGCTCACACGTGAAATTGTTCAATGTCTCTGCCAGACCACGGCGGCATTCCTGGATCTGAGATTCGCATACGGCACGGATGTGGGCTTCTCCTTCATGAACTCCGGCGGCGTGCGCAGCGGCTTCACGCTGCAGTTGGTCCTCCTGGGAACTAAAGGACAGCCCCTCCTGGCTCGAAGCCGCGTTTGCGGAAAGCTCTTGATAGGGAAACGGGATAACTGCGGGTTCAATCTTGGCCCGCACTGCGCTAGAGGACGTACTCATCGTCTCCTTCACTTCCCAGGCTTATCTTGCCTTCAGCCTCCAGCTTGCGCGCAATGGCCACAGCCTCTTGCTGCGCCTGCATCACGTCGCGCGCGCGCAACGGTCCCAGCACTTCCATGTCCTCTTTCAGCATGTCAGCCGCGCGTGACGACATGCATTTGAAAATGTAAGTGCGGAGTTCTTCTGAAGCCCCGCGCAGCGCGACCGACAGCGTTTTCTTGTCCAGTTGTCCCAAAATCTCCCGAATGCCTGCGTCGGGCACGCTCATCAGGTCCTGGAACGTGAACATCAGGTTGCGGATGCCTAGTGCGATGTTGGCATCATCGGCTTCAATGGCCTCGAGAATCTGCTTGGTGGAAACCGGATCCAGCCGGTTGAGCAGGTCGGCCACTCCCTGCAGTCCGGCGTAAGCCCGGCGATGTTGCTCGCCAAGAGATTGCAGCCGCATGTGCAGCGACATCGAAATACGTTGCGCGATCTCCGGGGAAAATTGCCGTAATTGAGCCATTCGCTTTATGGTTTCGGCGCGCATGGTTTCGGGCAATTTGAGCAGCAGGACTGACGCCTGTTTGGGATCAAGATGCGCGAGAATCAAGGCGATAGTCTGCGGGTGCTCGACTTCGAGAAACTTCGCCAGCTGTTGTGGATCGGCTTTGCGCAACGAGTCCAGTTTGGTAGCGCTTTTCTCCACCGCCACCGAGATTTGCGAGAGCAACTGGCGCGCACCATCTTCACCGAAGGACCGGGTCAATAGCTTCTTCGCATAATCGGCGCCGCCGACGGCCACGTAATTTTGCGTAACCGTCAGCCGGTGATACTCCTGCAGCACCGTAAGCGCGGTAGTCGGGTCGATATAGTCGAGTTCGGCAATCTCCTGCGTAAGGTCTTGCAGATCGCGCTGCGGCAGGTTCTTGAACACATGGCTGGCGGCGTCTTCTCCCAAAACCACCAGAAGAATCGCGGCTTTCCGCACTCCGGCGAGGGTTGCAGGTGCGCCTGCCATCTACGCGTCCTCTCGGATCCAGCTTTGAATCAGCCGCGTCGCCGTCCCCGGTTCAGTCTGCATTTTGTCGGTCAGTTGTTTCTTCAATGTTGCCGCTATCTGACCCTGTTCTGCGCCCTGCGGCAGCTCGATTTCAACTTCTCCCGGACCTTTGATTGTCGCCACCGCCTCTCGTCCTGGACGCTCTATGCGCGACGGCAATTCTCGGAAGGCGGTGATGATTTGTTTTTTGATCGGACGCAGCATCATCAGATAAACGAACAGGAAGAGCAGCGTCACCCCGGCGTACCGTAAAGCCGGCGACCATTCGGTCAACACCCGCCGTGCACGCTCGATCTTGCCAGGAGCCGAGGGCTGCTCAACCGGTGTTTCCTGAAACGACAGGTTCTGGACTACAACCGTGTCATTGCGTTGGGCGTCGAGCCCAATGGCTGCGGACGCCAGTTGTTCGAATTGCTTTATTTCATCGCTAGTGCGCTTGCGGCGGGTCGAACCTTTGCCGCCCGCTGCGGGTTCGACTGCATCATCTACCAGCACCGCTGCGGCGATCCTCCGGATTCGGCCTGCGGGTTGGATGGTGTGACGGACGGTCTTACTCACGGCGAAGGTCTCGCTTTCAGAATGCGACGACTGGTTGTCGGAGGAAACCGCCACCGCGGGCGGAGTAACTCCGGAAGTGTTGCTTGCAGTGCCTGCCACCCCGCCGGGGCTAGCGCCACCAGCGTTTTCGTCCGATTTCTGCTGTGTCAATGTTGCGGTGGTCTTAGGATCGTAAACCTCGTCGGTGTTCTCGCTCGAACTGCTGTCATATTCAACATGGACGCTGGCGCGCACGTGCTCCGGTCCAACGACGGGTTCGAGTGTAGCCAGAATTTTTCTGGACAGGTCCTGTTCCATGTCCGGCACGGCTGCGCCTTCGCCCCGGCCGCCCCGCAACATCGGGGTGTTGGTGTCCGCATCCACCAGGGTTACGTTTTCGGGGCGCAAGCGGTCCACCGCGCTGGCCACGAGTTGCGGAATTGCCACACGGGCCTGTTCCGAAAGCGCTCCCCCTCGGGATTTCACAATCACTGCCGCCTTGGCCTCGTGTTCCTGCTCGCCAAACAGGGAATCGCTCGGCATTACCAGATGGACGCGCACCGACTCAACTTCGCTCATGCTTTCCAGCGTGCGCTCCAGTTCACCTTCAAGCGCGCGCTGATAATTGACTTTTTCTGTGAAATCAGACCCCGCCCAGTTGGGCGTATCAAAGACTTCAAATCCCAGGCGCACGCCTCGCGGCAAGCCTTGTGCAGCGGTCTTGACGCGGGCACTATCCAATTGATCGGACGGAACCGAGAGAACTGCACCATCGGGAGAAAGTTCGTAGGGAATGTTTGCGGCTCCGAGCCGCGACGCCAATTGCTGCGCATCTGGTGCACTCATTCCGGAATAGAGGGTCACATATCGCGGTTTTACCATCCAGCCAACAAACAGCCAGAGCGTTCCGGCGACCGCGGCCGTGCCGGCCAACAGCAGCAGTTGTTGCGACGCGGATAGCCCGCGCAACATCTGACCTGCTTGTCCAACCGCCTGTCCGAATGATTTCGGTGACTCCACGTCAATCCTTTAGAGTTCAGAAACCATTTCTCAGAATTGCATGCGAGAGATTTCCTGATACGCGGACACGATCTTGTTGCGTACCTGCATCATCAACTGGAATGACAGATCGGCCTTCTCCACAGCGATCATGGCGCTATGCACGTCCATGCCATTGCCCTGCAGCAGCCCGGAGACTTTCGCGTCCGCCGTACCCTGTAATTGCTCGGCTTCATCAATCGCGCCCCGCAGGGTTTCTACGAAGCCCCACTCGCGTGGACCGGCAGCCTGGCTTTCGCCAGCAGGCAGGGTTGCCGAGTGCGCGGCTAAGCCGGAAACTGGATTGGTCATGGTGCCTCCTTGCAACGGAAGTCGCGCCGAAACGGTTTGCTCATTTCAAAATCTCCATCGACTGCTGAATCATGCCTTTCGCAGCCTGCACCGCCGAGGCATTCAATTCGTAAGCCCGTACCGCGCCCAAAAGATCCGTCATCTCTTCGACCGGATCGATCGACGGATATGCGACATAGCCTTTTGCATCGGCATCTGGATTGCCGGGATCGTAGCGCAAGGTCGGAGGCTTCTGGTCAGGAACGACGCGGCTCACGCGCACGCCTTCCGTCGCGTGGGAACGATCGGCCGCGAATCCTCCCGCAACCGCGAGCGACATCGCGGGAAAGGTGTGTTGTCGCTCGGAGCGGAAGACCGCCAATTGCCGCTTGTAAGGCCCGCCTTCGGGCGTATGCGTGGTTTGCGCGTTGGCCATGTTGCCGACCACGACTTGCGCCCTCTGGCGCTCGGCCGTCATCCCCGAGCCGCTAATTTCAAGCATTCCAAACAGGTTCATGAACCGCTCCCTTCATGGATTGCGCTTAGAATACGGTGAAACTCGGCTTTCAATACCTGCACTCCGACCTGGAATCGCAACTGGGTTTCGGCCAGCAACAGCCCTTCGCGTTCGAGATTGACGTTATTCCCGTCGGGACGAGACGCCAGACCTTGTACCTGCTGCACTGCTGGAGAAAAGGCGGCGAGTTCCATGCCTGAATCTGCACGCTCCAGTTCCTGTACAAAATTGATGTCGCGGGCGCGATACCCCGGCGTATCGATGTTCGCGAGGTTTGAGGTGATCAGCCCAGTGCGAAAAGTGCTTACGTCGAGAAACTTTGCCAGGGCCTTGATCTCGGGAGAGTCAATCATGGGCATACATGCTCCTTGGCGGCAGATTGTATTCACGGATCTTGTTGCGCACAGTCCGCAAACTGACGCCGAGTATTTCCGCGGTACGCGAGCGATTGCCGGAAGTAGAATCCAGGGTGAGTTCCAGCAGCCGCTTTTCCACCGACGCCAAGCTGGTACCCGGCCGGAGTACGTCAGGAGAATTTGCGCTCCCGGCGAGAGAGTTTCCGGCGAGAGGACATTTTGCGGTCGCCGAACTGCCCGGTTCAAAGCTCACGTCACGCAAGGCCACCGCACGTCGGACAACATTCGAAAGTTCGCGCACATTGCCCGGCCATGTGTGACGCTCAAGCTGCGACAAAAATGTTTCGGAAATGCTGACGCTCCCGGCGGGTGCATAGCAGTCGGCAAAATGCAGTGCAAGGTCTCGAATATCTTCACGTCGCGCGCGTAACGGCGGCAGGCTGAGCGCGATTACATTCAAACGGTAATAGAGATCAGCGCGGAACCCGCCCTTGCGGACCAGCATCTCCAATCGCTGGTTGGTGGCTGCGATTACGCGTAGGTTCACGCGCACGGGCTGGACGCCGCCGAGGGGATAGAACTCTCGTTCCTGCAGCACCCGCAAAAGCTTGGGTTGAAGACTGAGTGGCATGTCCCCGATCTCATCGAGCAGTAAGGTGCCGCCTTGGGCAAGCTGAAATTTTCCCGCCTGGTCCGCGATGGCTCCCGTAAAGGCGCCACGGCTATGCCCAAAAAGCTCGCTTTCAAGCAACGACTCGGGAAATGCGGCGCAGCTGACTGCCACAAAGGGACGCGAGCGCCTCGCGCTAAGGTTATGGATGCGGCGCGCCAGCAGCTCCTTTCCGGTGCCACTCTCGGCTTCAATCAGAATATCCGCGTCACTGTCCGCGGCGCGCTGCGCTTGTTCAAGTGAACGGCGCAATTCCGCCGATGAGCCGATGATCTCATCACTTTGGTGCCCGGCGGAGAACTCTCGCGCCAACGCCCGTTCAGCGGTGTTCAGCAGTTGCTCAAACGCAATTGGTTTGGTCACATACTCGTATGCCCCGGATTTCATAGCCTGCACTGCGCCCGGAACAGAACCGTATGCCGTCAGCAGAATCACCGGCGTATGAGCGGAAATTTCGCGCATGGCGCGGATCACTTCCATGCCATCTCCATCCGGCATACGAACGTCACTGACCACGAGTGGGTGGCGGCGCTGGCGGAAGCGGACAATGGCCTCCGCTTTTCCTCCGGCAGTTTCTACCTGCCAGCCACGTCGGCGAAAGTTGATTTCGAGGGCAGTCCGCATTCCGGCTTCGTCGTCCACGATCAGCACCGCACGGTCCACGATTTGAGGAGTCCCGTTGGCGCTCATGCGCCCGCTCCTGTCGCTTTCGACCGCGCGCAATTCAAAAAGGTCTGACCTGCTGCGGCAGCATCAATCAGCGGAAGCTGCAGGCTGAACGTCGTTCCCCGACCAGGGGCGCTCCCAACTTCAATCCGGCCCCCATGCAGCTCAACAATGCGCTTGGCCACCGCGAGGCCCAGACCTGTTCCTCCTGCTCGTGTAGTCACACCGGGCTGAAAAATCTTGCCCAACACATCGACTGGAATGCCGGGCCCTTCATCCTCGAACCAGGCCAGAGCCGATTTGTCGTTGCGTCCGGTCCGGATGCGCAATACTCCGCCTTTGGCCGCAAACCGGAACACGTTCAGCGCCAGATTCAGAAACACCTGTTCGAGGCGCTGCCGGTCGGCGGCTATCAACAACTCGCCGGCGTTCAGACTTGTCTCCCACCGCACTTTCGCCCGTTCGGCAACCGGAGCCAGCAGGGCCTCGATTGAACGAAAGACGGAGTTCAGTTCAGTGGGTTGAAGCGTTAAGTCGCCGGTGCCATGGAATTCCAGAATATTGTTGACGGTGGCGGAGACGATACGTATCCCCGACTGAAGTTGCTGCACCCAGTGCTTCTCTTTTTCCGGCAGTTCGGAAGTCACCAGCAGGCCGGTAAACAGCTCAAGGCTTCCGAGTGGGTTCCTGATTTCGTGCGCCAGAATGGCGGAAACCTCAGCCAGGGCCTCGCGCCGTCGCCGCAGGTCGCGCTCCTGCTCGAGTTCGCGGCGCAGCCGGTTGACCTCCTGTCCCAGACCGAAGTAAGAGCGTTCGAGCGCCTCGGCCGCGGAAGAAAATGCGCCAAAAGCCTGTGCCAGATGCTCCGGATTCAGGGCCGCTTCGCTGGCAATGGTGGCCTGCATAGATCAACCCTCCTCCGACCCGTCAGTCGCGCTGAACTGGATGTGCTCTGCCTGAATAGTTGCCGCGTCTCCTGCCAGGATGGCAGCTCGCTCCAGCACCTGCTGCATTTCACGCACATTACCCGGCCAGGAGTGAGCTTCCAGTTTTTGGGCGGCGCCCGGGTCAAGGTGTGGGCGGCCTTTGCTTTCCGCTCGCGCCAAGAAATGAAAAGCCAGTTTCAGAACGTCGGCCCCCCTCTGGACAAGTGGCGCCAACCGTATGGGAAATGCGCTAAGACGATAAAAAAGGTCCTCGCGGAAGGACCCGCCCTTGACCGCCGCAGCCAGATTGCGATTCGTGGCGGCGATCACTCTAACGTCAGCTTTCATGGTCTCACTCGCCCCGAGGCGTTGAATTTCCTTGTGCTCCAGAAACCGCAGCAGCTTTGACTGCGCCGCCAACGGTAGATCACCGATCTCGTCCAGGAACAGCGTCCCGCCTTGTGCGGCCAGGATTCGCCCCGCATAATTCTGTGCTGCGCCGGTGAATGCCCCGCGGCTGTACCCGAAGAGTTCCGACTCGACCAGAGTCTCTGGAATCGCCGCACAATTCAGCACCGCAAACCCATTGGCCGATCTTGGACTGAGTTGATGAATTGCCCTGGCTACCAGGTCCTTGCCGGTCCCGGTCGGCCCGGTGACCAGCACCGTCGTCTCGTGCGCCGCGACCAGGCGCACCATCCGATAAACCACGCGCATGAGGTCGGCATCACCAACCATTCCCGGCAGCGACGCGTCCTGATCTGGAACCACGGGCATGGCTCGCAGGTTTCGGAAATTCGCCCTGCTTTCATCCGATCGAGCGGGAACGCTTGTCCGCCAGTTTTCAATTGGATCGTTGCCGGACGGTATCTCCGATTCAACGCTCTCGGAGTCCACCATTACCACCCGGATTCCGGGAAAGCGGCGCTCAATGATTAGCACCAGCTCTCCGGCATCCAGATCGGGAAGCCGGCGGTCAAGGAACAGCATTTGCCATTGCCCATTTTCGAGTTTTGCCAATGCTTCCGCCCCGCCGCAGGCCGTGTGCACCGGCCCGTGCCGCTCCAGTCTCCGCGTAAACTGCTCGCGAACCGCGGTACTTGGGCTTGCCACCAGCACGCCACCCGATGGGGGAGGGAAGAAGCCTGCGCTCGTCATGATGCGATTGAAGCAGGAATTGATAAGAACGCGATTAGGAGATCATTAAGAAAAGTTTAGTGGCGGCAAAACTTTCCCATTCTTGGGGAGGACAGAAAATTGGGAAAAATTTGCCGTAAGGGGGAGCGCTCAGCGTTCAGCGCTCGGCCTCTAAGCGGCCTCACCCCTCGATCCCAATTCGTAACCAACTCCCCGCACGGTGTGGATCAGTGGGCGCCCGAACCCGTCATCTACCTTCCGACGAAGATAGTTGACATACACGTCCACAACATTCGTGCACGTATCAAACGATAGGTTCCAGACATGTTCCACAATCATCGCGCGCGTAACTCTGCGCCCGGCATTCAGCATGAGGTATTCGAGCAAGCCGAATTCCTTTGAAGTCAGCTCGATCCTTTTGCCCCCACGCTCAACCCGCCGCTCCACGCGATCGAGTTTCAGATCGATGACGTTGAGTACCGAAGCTACCGGCAGATGGCTTCGCCGCAGGAGTGCCCGAATCCTCGCCGACAGCTCGGAGAAAGAAAATGGCATGCTCAAAAAGTCGTCTGCGCCGAGGTCGAGACACTCCACCCGGTCCTCGACACGATTGCGGCTGGTCAGCACCAGAATCGGCATGCTCGGCTTTCTCGTGCGTAAATGGCGAAGGATGGTGACTCCGTCCACCCGCGCCAGGTTCAGATCGAGAATCAACAGGTCATATGCCAACTCAGTGGCGAGGCTGCGCACCTGCTCGCCGTCGGGACTGACGTCAACAGCGTAGTGCTCTGCCTCCAATCCTTTTCTGACGAAACTGGCCAGAGCCGGATCTTCTTCTGCAATCAAAACTCGCATGGGAATCCTTTAATCGAACGAAATGGATGAAGCTGAGCGTAACCACGCGAAAGCGACGAACAAGATGAATTCATTCTTAGAGGCTGGATGGACTGGACACAAGATATTTTGCGCAAACGAAGGGCTTAGCAGTTCGGAAATGGTACAACGGCCAAGGTTGCCCGAAGGGTTAAGAAGGCGCGCACACAAATCGAAAATGGCAGCGCATAATGGACATCAGGCGCAGTTCATGGAGTTCTGGACCAGGAGAGCACTGAAATCGATTTTGCTGCCCGGCGGGGTCCTCATGCTGGGCGCAGTTTTGCTGCTCAAGCCCGGCTTGATTCCTTTTCCGCCCGTTGGTATCAGTTTCTTTTATTACGCGGTTTTCGTGGCTGCGGTCTTGCTCGCCTGGCGTTTTCATTCAACTCGAGTCTTGTTTTGCGCGATCGTGCTGCTGATGTCGCATCACGCCATTGTCTCCTATGCACAGGGACAATTTGCTGGCCCCGGCGTGTCACGCATTGCCTTCGAGTCCGTCGCTTTGTTCGTGCCGCTGGATTTCATTCTTCTTACCTTCTTTCCTGAAAGGGGCCGCGAAGGCCGCACCCTGGTGTGGTTTCTTCTCTTATTGTTCATTGAATCGGTCATCGTCGCCGTGCTGGGCCGGCCTGACCAGCCGACTCCAGGGTTCCTGCATTTTTCCCTTATTCACAACTACTCCCTGCACCTCACTCAACCTTCACTGCTTGCTTTCATTATCGCCAGTGGCCTTCTGCTCTACCGGTTGATAGAACTGCATAAGCCCATCGACAATGGGATGCTCTGGTCGCTCCTCGCGGCTGGCTTCGGACTCGAATATGGTGCCGCGGGCCGGACGGGCACAGCATATTTCGGAGTCGCCGGATTCATCCTCGCCAGCTGCATCATCGAGAATTCCTACTCGCTCGCGTACCAGGACGAACTCACGGGTTTGAATTCCCGCCGCGCCTTCAATGACGCCCTGGTTCGGCTTAAACATCCTTTTGCGATCGCGGTGGTGGACATTGATCATTTCAAGAGCATCAATGACACATACGGTCACGATACCGGAGATCAAGTGCTGCGCCTGGTCGCCTCGAGGCTGGCGAGGGTGAGTGGGGGCGGTGAGACTTTCCGCGTCGGCGGCGAAGAGTTCACAATCTTGTTTCCCGGACGTATGGCAAAGGACACCGCCGATCATCTTGAGCTGTTGCGTCTGAACGTTGAAGGCGCAGCTTTTCGCGTTCGCAAAGGAGATGATCGTCGCAAGGCCCCGCGCGAAGCCGACCGGCGGGCGCCCGGCACGCGCAAAGTAAAAGCAGCCCCGGTTTCGACATCAGGCTTCCTGTCGGTGACAGTGAGCATCGGATTGGCCGAATCACATCCCAGAGCAGCCGCGGACGAGGTTATCGAGCAGGCGGACAAAGCTCTTTATCGCGCGAAGCAGGGCGGCAGGAACCGGCTTGAGATAGCAGCAGTGAACCGAAAGGTGAAGCGGGTCGTCAAATCAAAAAAAACCGTGCCCTCTTAGCCGCTGGATTGCTTCTCGCGTTTGGTGCGATCCATTGCCAACTCCAAAATATCTTCAATGAGCTGGGTATAGGAGCGCCCCGACTTCTTCGCTGCCATCGCGAACTCGTGCTTGCTTGAGAGCCAGGGATTGGGATTTGCTTCGATAACGTAAACTTCGCCGTCTGGCGTAAGCCGCATGTCGATGCGGCCGTAATCCCGCAGTTTCACCGCGCGGTACGCAGCCATGGCAGTTTCTGTAAGTTTCTGCGTTGTCGCCTCGTCCAGGTCGTCGGCTACTTTTGATTTGGTCAGCTTGTAGGCTTGCGTGTTGCGTTCGAACTTTACATCGCGGCTGGCTATCCGAGGCGTGCCTTCCGGCAACTGCGAAAGGTCAAGTTCCACCAATGGAAGCACTTCGGTTTTTTCATAGCTCCCTAGAATCGCAGCATAAATTTCGCGGCCTTCGATATATTCTTCAATCAATGCGGGCGAGTCGAATTCATTCTGCACATACTCCACCCGTTCCATGAGTTCCTTCACGCTGTTCACAACCGCTTCCGCATCAATGCCAATCGATCCATCTTCCAGCTGCGGTTTCACAATCAAGGGAAACTTCACATCGTGGGCATGGTCAATGTTTCCGCGGTATGCAGTCGCAAAATACGGCGTGCGAATGTCGTGGAAATGAAACATCTTCTTGGCCGTGGCTTTGTCCTGCGCTAAGAAATGCGCATGCGGACCGGCGCCGGTATAAGGAAGCCCGATCAGGTCCATGTAGGCGGCGACATTCATCTCCTTGGTGTCGTCTCCTGCGTATGATTCTGTCAGATTGAAAACCAGGTCGGCGCCGCATTTGGCTAGCCCATGCAACGATTGCGGGCGCCCATCGAGTACGTAATAAGATGGCTCGTGCTCGAGCTTGGTCAGCGCGTCAAAAATCTCTTCCCGGTCCTCTTTGACTTTGCGCTTTCGCCCTGACTCCGCCGCCTTTTCCGAGTCGGGCGTCTCTTCTTCGCCCCACACGTCGTACAGCACAGCGACCTTCATTTTGTCGCTCATTGCACCTCCATAATTAGGCTACGCCTGAAAAGACCGGTTTCGCGCCAGATGGTTCATGATCAGTGTGGTCGCGAACACCGTGAACTCCGACAGGTGTTGCGTTTCTTTCCTGCGATCGATCGCCAATCCCATTTCCGCACTGCGCTTTCCGATCAAATCCATCAGCTTGCGCACCAGGGGGCGCGGCATGGCCGTCCAACTGGCGATCTGATCCACTAGAATTTTCTGATGCCGCAACAAGAAGCTCTGCGCCGCTTCGGCCGTGCTCTTGCGCTTTAGTTTAGGGAACACCGTTGCCAAGTCGCCATCCAGATCCACGTGCAGCAGAGGCATCTGCTCGGTGGAGTGGCGGTAAAATTCGCCGATCGTCATCTCCATGTCCGCAACCGTAACGTCCGGGGTGCCGCGCTTGCGCAGCGGATCGATGTTCCCGAGTTCACGCCCGATGCGGTCCATGTATTTCAGCTTTGCCATGGCACCCCATCCCCGATACTTGGTACGCCAACTCGATCCCGGGGTCATCCACACCGCAAAGGTTTCAGCAAAGTCCTCATCCGGATGCTTCTGTGCATACCAGCCGGGTAGATAACGCACATAATCTCTCGAGAACAGCACCGGCCGGTAGTTCTCTCGATATGGTCGGCGATACGGCCCGAACAGGTGCTTCCATTCTGGCGTGCGGTGCAGGCGGTACGCATAGTTGAAGGCGTGACCGGCTTCGTGGCGCAGATACATCATGATTTCACGGCTGTCCTCAAGATCATTGTTCTCTCGCTCGATCTGCCCCAAGTCAGGCCGTGCCAGATAAAACGGGATTCCTATAGTTGGTTCGCCGGAGGGGCATCCCCACTCGTCGGTCAGGTAACATGCCGGCCGGAATTTCATGATCCGCTTCTGTTCCAGTTCGCGATAAAGCTGTTGTACGAACTTCTCGACCGCCGAGTTTTCAATCGTGAGTCCCAGGTCGCAAATCCGCGTATTGACCAGCGACACTGGCTCCCCTATGCCGGGGTTGTCCTCCTGAGCGGGCAGAGATGGCGCTTGCGTATCCGCATTTTTGCCTGAATCAACTGGTTCGCCTGAGTTCATCGCCTGAGATGAGTTTATTCGACTTCCGCCACCAGCGGCAGTGAGGAGGAATGGACGGGCCTGTGGTGTCGCAACTAGCTGCACCGACTATGATTATTGGATCCAATGCGGTCTGATTAGATTGCGGGTCGAAATACCATCGCAGGAGAAAATCATGAAAGGCAAAGTAGTCTTGGTGACGGGCGCAAACGGCGGCCTGGGAGCTTCGGTGACCCAGGCATTTCTCGATACAGGTGCCAACGTGATTGGTAGTTCGCGCGAAATACGGCAATCGGAGTTTTCCAGCTCGGGCTTTACGGCTGTATCCGCAGATATTGCCAGTGCGCATGGCGCTAACTCATTAATTGATCAGGTGGTCAGCAAATTCGGAAGGCTGGATGTTTTAGGGCATACAGTGGGTGGGTTTGCCGGCGGGCAATCGGTTGCTGATACCAGTGACCAGACATTCCAGCAGATGTTTGAGATGAACCTGAATGCTACGTTTTATCTGCTCAGGGCTGCGATTCCGGCACTGCGGGCGTCTGGCAGTGGCCGCCTTATCGCAATCGGCAGCCGTGCCGCGCTTGAACCGGGCGCCGGCGTGGGTGCCTACAGCGCTTCCAAAGCTGCCATGGTTTCGCTCATTCGCACGGTCGCAGCTGAAAATTACGACACGGGAATGACGGCCAACGTCATCCTCCCGGGCACCATTGATACGCCTGCAAATCGTAAAGCCATGCCCCAAGCAGATTTTTCCAAATGGGTAAAGCCCGCCACCATTGCCAGCCTGATGGTCTGGCTCGCGGCCAGCGCTGGAAAGGATGTAAACGGCGCCGTGATTCCGGTGTATGGACAAAGCTAATCGTGTTAGTCCTCGAATGTTTATGCAATTCGAGTATTTGCAATATGCGATTCACATTCGGGGACTTCACAGTGATTGACGATCACGAGCATTAGGGCCGGGCCCCATACACCAGGTTAAAGGGCGTTTGCGTGGCCGTCGAAAGCGGTTGAACCCTGCTGTAATTATCAGCGCTCGCTATCCTCTCGCCTTCATCTTCCATAGCATTTGGCGAAGCATGCCTAACAGCGTTGGTGTGTCTTCCGCGGATAGCTTCAGCCGCCGAATCATTCGTCTGATCTTTTGCTCGGAATCGGTGTTTGCTGTTTTCAAGTAACCGCTGACCGCTAAAGCTTCAACGAGAGTGGCGGTCAATCTTTCGACTTCTGCGCTACTGGCAGTTGCTTCTGGTTTGCCTTTGCCTGGCATTGTGCCCTTGGCTAGTTCATATAGGCAAAGCGAGACCGCCTGTCCTAAGTTCATTGAAGGATTGCTCGCGACCGTGGGAATCCGAATTAGCCAGTGACAGTAGCTGAGGTCATGATTGGAAAGGCCACGCTTTTCTGATCCGAACAGAAGGGCCATGTTGCCGGATCGGAGCGCTTTATGGATTGCAGGTGCAGCGTCGGGCAGCGGCCGCATTTCGTGATCCACGTGTCGATTACGTCCCACCGTAGTGCCCACTATGAGAGAACAGTCCGCTACGGCCTCGGCGACGTCGGAGTACTCACGGGCCTTCGCCAGCAACCCGGCTGCTCCGACTGCTGACCTTGCTTCGCGGAATGCAACTTTGTATGGATTCACTAACCGGAGGTCCGCAAACCCGAAATTGGTCATCGCCCGCGCCGCGGCACCAATGTTCAACGGATTACGCGGCGCAACCAGTATGACGGCCAATCGGTTCGAAAATGTTAAGCTTTGAGTTCTCCCCATGAGTAATTCTCAGTCTCAGCACGTTGACCTGCAAGCCATGGCCCGGCAGATCATGCTTGAGCGTGGCTTCGAACCGGACTTTTCATCGGCCGTGCAGCAACAACTGCACCAGATTCGTGCCCAAAATCCAGTTGCGCAAGTTTCCAGTTCAAAGGCTGTTCGCGATCTGCGCGGCCTGCTATGGTCTTCGATCGACAATGATACTTCTCGCGATCTCGATCAGATCGAAGTGGCGGAACGCCAACCCGACGGTGCGGTGAAGGTGATGGTCGGCATCGCCGACGTTGACGCCTTCGTTTCCAAAGGCTCTGCGATAGACGGTCATGCGGCGAAACAAACCACCAGCATCTACACCGGTGTTCGGATCTTCCCCATGCTGCCGGAAGAGCTTTCAACCGACGCCTCGTCGTTGCTCGAAACTGGTGACCGGCTCGCCATGGTCACTGAGTTCGTTGCAGGTTCGGACGGTACAGTCAGCGGCGGCGCAGTTTATCCCGCAGTCGTACGCAATAAGGCGCAGCTCACTTATAACGCGGTGGGCGCATGGCTGGAAGGCACGTCGGCCGCTCCGCCCAAAGTGGCTGCGTCTTCGGAGTTGCAGGCACAATTGCGACTGCAGAATGACGCCGCACAAGCGCTCAAAAAGGAGCGCGTCGAACACGGCGCGCTGAACTTGGACAGCAATGAACTGCAGCCGGTGTTTGTGGATCAGCAGGTCGTTGACGTAAAGAACACCGAGCGCAATCTCGCCACCGACCTGATTGAAGACTTTATGATCGCCGCGAACGGTGTGGTCGCGCGCCTGCTGCTGAACGTTTCATCAATCCGTCGAATCGTCAGGACTCCTAAAAACTGGGACCGCATCGTGCAACTCGCAGCGGCGAAGAAATTCAAGTTGCCGCCCGACCCGGACTCAAAAGCGCTGAATGATTTTTTGCTGAACCAGAAGTCGGCTGATCCCGATCGCTTTGCGGACCTCTCGCTGGCCGTAATCAAGTTGATCGGTAAGGGGGAATACGTTCTCGAACGGCCCGGCGAGCCTGAAATTGGTCACTTCGGTCTGGCGGTGCAGGACTACACCCATTCCACAGCGCCCAACCGCCGGTTCCCGGATGTAGTCACTCAACGATTGCTGAAGGCCGTAACCGCTGGGCGTCCCAGCCCTTATTCAGATAGCGAGCTTCAGGCCATCGCCAGCAACTGCACGCTGAAAGAAGACGCCGCCAATAAAGTCGAACGCGATATGGGGAAGCGTATAGCTGCGATCGCGATGAGCGGTCGAATTGGCCAGACGTTCGATGGAATCGTGACCGGCGTGACCGAACACGGAACCTTCGTTCGCGTGCTCAATCCTCGGGTGGAGGGATTGCTCGATCAGGCACATGGCCTCGATGTGGGTGACAGGCTAGAAGTGAAACTGGTCCGCACCGACGTCCAACGGGGCTACATTGATTTCGTCCGGGCCTGAGTACCCCTGTCTGCGGTTCCCGGCTCCGCAGATGGTTATTTTCCGGAACTAACCTTTTCCGTCGTGTGCATGAATGGCATCGAAGATCTGTGCACAACTTCTCCCTGACAGTCCGCTGCGCTCCGCGCGCTGGCTTGGCTCTCATATTCGCTTTTCTTGCAGTTGCCGCCGGATGTGGTGGCGGCTCAATCGGCCTTTCGAACAACTCGGGGTCATCCAGTGTCGCTGTATCGGGTAAGGTCTTCGTGGTGGTGGAAGAGAACCACAGCTATTCCGAGGTGATCGGCAGCTCCAGCATGCCTTACCTCAACCAACTTGCCAACCAATACGGTTTGGCGACGCAGTATTACGCCGATGTCCATCCTTCAATCGGCAACTACCTGATGTTGACCACCGGACAGATCGAGACTATTGACGATTCTTTTAGCGGGACCATCACTGATGACAACGTTGTTCGCGAATTGGTAAACGGCGGGAAGAGTTGGCGAAGTTATGCGGAGGGCCTGCCCAGCGTGGGGTACACCGGCGGCGACGTTTACCCATATTTCCGTCACCATAACCCCTTCAGTTATTTTTCAGACGTGTTGGGCACAAGCCAGGCGAACAATCTGGTTCCGTTTTCTCAATTCGGTTCCGACTTGGGGGCAGGGAATCTGCCGGATTACTCCTTCATCGTTCCCAACGCTCTCCATGACGCTCACGATGGCACTTTGGCAATGGCGGATCTGTGGCTCAAAAGCAATATTGATCCTTTAATCAAAAGCCCCGGCTTTCAGAAGAATGGGCTGCTGATTATTGTTTTCGATGAAAGCGTATTAGCTGACGTCGCCCACGGTGGCGGCCACGTAGCGATGATTGTGGTTGGACCTCAGGTGAAGACTGGTTTCAAGACCTCGACCGACTTCCAGCACCAGAGCACTCTCAGGCTGACGCTCTCGACCCTTGGCATCAATTCCTTTCCTGGAGCTGCGTCACTTGCGCCCGATATGGGAGTATTTTTCAAATAGGCGCTTTCTTCCACAGTAATCAACAGAAGTTGCACCAATCCTGCTGCAAACATTGATTGAAAAGGTACCTGAACGTGCGACTTTGTACTTGCGGTTGGAGGACGCGCTCCCGATAATGTGCGCAGAGCCTCTCAGAAAACGTGTACAGATACACTCGACAAGATCTGATTCGCATTCTCCACATCAGCGCCCACCAACTGGCGGCCTGGGAGAAGAGCGGTCTGGTGACCGCTGCCGAGAGTTACACTTTTTTTGACCTCCTGCAGGTCAAAAAAGTACGCGATCTGTGCGCCCGCAAGGTGCGCCCCGGCGAGATTCGCGAGTCCATCGCCGCCATGCAAAAACAGGCTAATGGGATGGAGAACCCGCTGCTTGAAGCCAGCGCCGATATCAGCGGCCGTCATCGCGTGGCGTTTCGTCACGGCGGCCGCTTGTTGGAGCCTATCGCCGGACAATTCATGTTCGACTTTTCGCCGGACGAGAAAGTCGTTGCCAGCGTTCCCGTAACCAGACATCTGGCTGCGCCTGCCCCGACCGAACCGGGAGCGGCGGATGTTGCGGAGTTGTTTTCTCGGGGGGTGACGCTCGAAGAAGATCCGCGGAATCAATTGCAGGCGATCGCAACCTACGAACGTGTGCTGGAACTAGATCCGCAGCATGCGGCGGCGCACATCAATCTGGGCACGTTGTATTACAACCGTCAGGATTACAGCGCCGCTGAAGACCATTACCGGCGCGCACTGGCTATCGATTCCCGCTATGCACTGGCACACTTTGATCTCGGCAACGTACTCGACGAAACCGGACGTGTGCCCGAGGCGATACAGACCTATCTTACTGCCCTGCAACTCGCGCCAACTTACGCTGATGCGCATTACAATCTCGCCCTCGCCTACGAAAAGATCAAAGAGCCGCGCAAGGCACTGAAACATTGGCAGGCATACGTTCGGCTGGATTCCACCGGGCCCTGGTCTTCACATGCGCGCACCCAGATCAAGCGTATTCTCCGCACAGATTCGCTGAAGCTGGTTCACGGCGGCAACATGCCACCCACGCAGAGCTGAACCCTCCACTCGGCAGCACAAACACTCGGTCGATAACCTGCTAGAATTTTCTGTTTTCTGGAGTCCCTCCATGCCCGAAACGCTTTCGCCTGCTCCTGCCGCGCCACTGACGGTTCTCTCTGACGATGAACTGCTTTTTCGAGACAACGTTCGCCAATTCGCGGATGAAAAGGTCCGCCCCCTGGCCCGCGAAATGGACGAAAAGGGCGTGTTCGATAAATCGCTGATTGATCAGTTCTTTCAACTTGGGCTCATGGGCATTGAGGTTCCCGAACAATTTGGCGGCGCCGGCGGCAAGTTCTTCGAGGCCATTCTGGCTGTCGAAGAACTATCTCGCGCCGATGCATCCGCAGGCGTCGTCGTGGACGTGCAGAATACGTTAGTCAATAATGCCTTGCTGCGCTGGGGAAACGCCGAACAGAAAAAGCGCTACCTGCCGCGTATGGCGTCCGAGACTGTCGGTTCATATGCATTGAGCGAAGCCGGTTCGGGATCAGACGCTTTCGCGTTGCAAACTCGCGCCGACCTCCACGGCAGCGATTATTTCCTCAACGGACGCAAGCTGTGGATAACCAATGCCAAAGAAGCTGGCATTTTCATTTTGTTCGCGACCGTGAATCCCGGCGCCGGATACAAGGGCATTACCGCATTCGTCGTCGAGAAGAACACGCCTGGGTTCACGATCGGGAAAAAAGAAGACAAGCTCGGCATCCGTGCGTCATCGACCTGCGAGTTGATCCTCGAAGATTGCCACGTGCCGAAAGAAAATGTGCTTGGCGAAGTTGGCAAGGGATACAAGATCGCAATCGAAACCCTGAACGAAGGCCGAATCGGCATCGGCGCACAAATGGTCGGCGTGTCACAGGGCGCGTGGGAATACGCGGCGCGGTATGCGCAGGAACGTAAGCAGTTTGGGAAGGCCATCTCCGAATATCAGGGCATTCAATTCCAGATTGCACAGATGGCAACGGAGATCGAAGCTGCGCGGCTGATGGTTTATAACGCCGCCCGCATGAAAGACGCGGGAATGCCTTTCGTCAAGCAGGCCGCGATGGCCAAGCTGTTCGCGTCGCAGGTTGCCGAGCGAGTAACTTCGCTGGCAATTGAAATCTACGGCGGAGTTGGATTCACGAAAGACTTTCCCGTGGAAAAATATTGGCGCGATTCAAAGATCGGCAAGATTTACGAGGGCACATCGAATATGCAACTGGGGACCATTGCGAAGCTGGTGCTGGGAAAGTGAGGCGCGGACATTCCTGTCCGCGTTTCAGTTGCGACAATTACGGAATAGAAAGGTCAGACAAGAATGTCCGACCCACACCGCTCGTGCTTACCTGATCTTTTCCCCCACCGACTTTGCCTGCGTAAACAACAACAGATAGTCTGGGCCGCCGGCCTTCGAATCCGTTCCCGACATGTTGAATCCGCCGAAGGGATGCGCGCCCACAATTGCGCCGGTGCACTTGCGATTGATATAGAGATTTCCAACGTGAAACTCGCGCTTTGCCACATCGATCTTGTCCTGCGAGCCGGTATAGACCGCGCCAGTCAGGCCGAATTCGGTATCGTTGGCGATTTGCAGCGCGTGCTCAAAGTTCCGTGATTTAATCACCGCCAGTACCGGCCCAAAAATTTCTTCCTGTTCCAGCTTTGACCCCGGCTGGATATCCGCGATGACGGTCGGCTTGATGTAATAGCCCTCGCCGGCCTCGGTCGCGCGCTCACCACCTGTGATCACTCGCCCGTCGCGTTTGCCGGCTTCGATGTAGCCGAGAATCGACTTCATTGAACCTTCGTTAATTACTGCTCCCATATATGCATTTGAAACCGGGTCACCCATCTCCATGCGCTCGACACGCGTCTTCAGGCGCTCCAGGAACTTGTCGTAGATTCGCTCGTCAATAATCGCCCGCGAGCAGGCAGAGCACTTCTGCCCCTGAAATCCAAAAGCCGCCGTCGCTACACCTTCAACCGCGGAGTCGAGGTCGGCGTCAGCATCAACGATGGTCGCATCTTTCCCACCCATCTCGAGAATCGTGCGCTTGATCCAGACTTGTCCGGGAGCACGATCCGCTGCAACCTTGTTAATGCGCAGGCCAACTTCACGCGATCCGGTGAAGGCAATGTAACGGGTCTTTGGATGCGCAACCACGGCATCTCCGAAACTGCCGCCTGCGCCGGGACAGAAGTTCACCACGCCTTCCGGTATGCCGGCCTCTTCCAGAATTTCGAAAAATTTAGCCGCAATGGTCGGCGAGTCGCTGGATGGCTTCAAAATAACGGTGTTGCCGCAGACAATTGAAGCCAGCGTCATTCCCGCCATGATCGCGCAGGGAAAGTTCCAGGGAGGAATCACCGCGCCTACTCCCAAAGGAATGTAGAAGAATTGATCGTGCTCTCCGGGCAGCTGCACCGGAGCTTTGGCGTGCGATAACTTTTGTGCCTCGCGGGCGTAGAACTCGCAAAAATCGATGGTCTCAGCAATATCGGCGTCGGCTTCAGCCCAGTTCTTGCTGACCTCGAACACCAGCCATGCCATCATTTCGAATTTGCGCTCGCGCAGTATCTCGGCAACCCGGAAGAGCAGAGAAATGCGCTCGTCCCAGGAAGTGCGGCGCCAGCTTTCGAACGCGCGCAGAGCCGCTTCCATCGCCGGTTCCACGTGCTCTTTGCCGGCCTTCTGGTGGATACCTACAATCTGCGACGGTCGCGCCGGGTTCACCGACTGTATCTTGTCCGACGTGCGGACGCGCCGGCCTCCGATTACCAGATCGTACTCACGACCCAACTGTCCTTCCACCTGGCGCAGTGCCTCCCGCATTTCGCGGGCCACGTCGCCTCGGGCGAAATCGGTTGCAGGTTCATTGTGAAACGGGCTGGTACGAGCGTGACTATGCGGACGAACTGCCTCAATGGTCGCCATGATTAACCTCGGAAAATGATCTCGGTAGGTACCCTTAATTCTATACCGCGAAAGCGGAAAGTGGCTTTGTGAAGCAACCAGGCTCAATCGCTCCGGGTTGCTGTTGGGGCGGTGCCTGTTGAACACCTCAGGTTCGTCATCGGACAGAGCCAGAGTAATTTGTGATAATGGTACAGCCTGCAGCCTCAAACCGCCCTCAAAGCAGGGTCACAAAGAAAGTAGGAGAAAACTCATGCTGGGTGTTGGAGAAAAATTCCCTTCCTATTCGTTGACGGCGCTGGTCGAGGCGGAAGCTGATCCAAAGGCGGCATTTCGAACGGTCACGGACCTTGACTATTCGGGAAAATGGAAGATCTATTTTTTCTGGCCTAAGGATTTCATGTTCGTCTGCCCCACGGAAATCCGCGAGTTCGCGAAGCTCGATAAACAGTTCGAAGAGCGGGAGGCTCAGATCATCGGTGGCAGCATCGATTCCGAATGGGCCCACCATGCCTGGCGCAATCAGAATCCGGACTTGAAAGGGCTGCCTTTTCCGTTGTTGTCCGACATCAAACGCGAATTGTGCGGGCAATTGGGAATTCTTGATCCGGTTGGCGGTGTTCCCCAGCGCGCTACCTTTATCGTCGATCCGGAAGGCATAATCCAATTCGTATACGTGACTACTGCCTCAGTCGGTCGCAATCCCGAGGAAGTGTTGCGGGTGCTGGATGCGCTGCAATCGAACGAACTGTGCCCTTCGAACTGGCGCAAAGGCCAGCCCACGCTGAAGGTAGCCTAGGACGAAATGCGGGCTCTGATCTTTGGCGCAACTGGAATGCTCGGGACCGCGCTCATGAGCCAGTGGCGCGAAGACGAGATTATAGGACTCGGCAGCGCGCAAGCCGATCTGCGCAATCCCGAGCAAGTCAGCACAGTAATAGAAGCTGCGAAGCCGGATTGGATCGTGCTCGCGGCGGCTTACACCGACGTTGATGGTTGCGAAATCAATCCGACTCTCGCTTCATCTATCAATACGCAAGGTGCGGTTAACGTCGCCAAGGCCGCAGCCCGCGTGCAATCGAAACTCCTTTTCGTCAGCACCGATTACGTATTTGATGGAAAGAAAGCGTCGCCTTACGAAGTTACCGACCCACGCAACCCGATAAACGCTTATGGCAGATCGAAAGCCGAAGCCGAACAAAAGATCGCAAGCGTTTTGCCGGAATATTGCATTGTCCGCACCTCCTGGCTTTTTGGCGCGGGGGGCAAGTGTTTTCCAGACACAATACTGAAGCTCGCAGACGCTCGGCCGCAAATTAAAGTTGTGAACGATCAGCGTGGATCTCCCACCTACACCCGCGACCTTGCCGACGCCATCATAAGACTCTGCCGTGCCGATGCCCGGGGAATCGTGCATTGCACCAATCGTGGAGACTGCACATGGTTTGACTTTGCCGCCGAAATCCTTCGTCAAGCCGGGAAGGCCACACGCGTCCGTCCCACCACCAGCGACGAGTTTGTCCGGCCTGCCGAACGGCCCAAATTTTCCGTGCTCTCTCCAGCCAGCCTAAATGCCTATGGAATTGAATTGCGACCTTGGCAGGCTACTCTGGAGGAATATCTCGCAAGCCGAGATCAGGACCTCTCGCTCGGACGGGAAATCGGCGGATTTTGATCTGAATGTCGACTCTCAGTACGATTGTTGGGGCCGAAGGGATCCGGCACGAGGTGAAAGTCGTCGAACTCCAGGGAAAGCCCTTGACTCAAAGACGGTTGACGCCGTCACAGAATGGAAATTCCACCCGCGACCAAGCGGACAGCCCCGTATCTGTTCATATCTGGAACTGAGTTTTCGAACGTGATAAAGCGAGCCCCTAACCCCTCGTACTCGCGCTGCTCGCCCCCAACTTCCTCAGCCGATCTTTTGCCTGGAGCGCTTCATTCGATCGCGGATAGCGTTGCACCACATGCCTGAGCGTCGTGATGCCCGCGTCTTTCTGGCCGGATTCCAGTTGTGCGAACCCCTTTTTCAATTCGGCTGATGCTGCCTTGTTCCCATCAGGAAAACTCTGCAGCACCTGATCGTACTGTTTGATCGCTTCCGCATAGTTGGCAGCGCGGTAATCCAATTCTGCAAGATAAAAATAAGCGTTGCCGGCAAGATCTGTATTCGGATAATTCTTTACATAGTCGCCAAACTCCTGCTTGGCCAGATCGACGTTGCCGCCGGTGTAATCACGCAGAGCGTTGTTATAGAGCACATCCGGCGGTGGCACCGCCAATGCCGCCTGCTGCTGCTGTTGTGCCTGCGCCTGCTGGCTGGCCTGCGCGGCCAGAGTCTGCTGCGAAGTTTGCAGGTCTTCGAGTGTCTTGGTCACCTTTCCCAGCCGCGCTTTCAGTTCATCCAGGCTATCGTTAAGCGACTGCAATTGCCCGGATAACTGGTCCACGTGATTGGTGGTGTCACTCTGCTGCTTCTGGAGCGAGACCTGCATATTGCTGATGGCGGCCGTCACTTTGTTAATGCTGTCGGTGTTCTGATCCAGCAGGTTCTTGATCACGCCCATGCGCTCGTCAAGCGATTGTTTGATGTTCGTGATCTGGTCCTGCAGTTGCTGTACCTGGGTTTGCAGTTCGACCATTTCGCGGTTCACGGCCAGGGCCGGCATCGCTGTGAACAGGCCTGCGCCCAAAATAAATGGCAGAATACGGGTACAAAGGTTTTTCATAGCATTCCTAGGATGCAGAAATATGGCTTTTTGTAAGTGCAACAGAAGCTTGAATTAAGGTCAAGTTCACTGCGGAACATAGAGTTAGTGAGCTTGGTGCGGGTAAGCTGAACAATTTACAGATAGCTCAGCCACGCCCAATCGCGGTGTTGCTGTTTGAACTCCATATACCAGCGGCATGCGGGATAAAGGCTGGCGACGGCTACAAGCCATATTGCGTAGATAAACGGCAATCCGTGTCCGTAACCTGCCGGCGTGGGCAGCAGGAATATGGCGCCATGCCAGAGCCAGCTTGCCGGCTGATGGGTCGCGACCGCCGCCAGAATTGCCAGAATATGAATCAAGTAGATATGCAAAATGTAATAAAACATCGGTACTCGCCCATAGACGAGCAGCACTCGGCTCAATCCCCGCTCCGCTTTGCTGTTGTCCAGTAGTCCAAGCAGGATCAGCGCCGGCCCTAGCGTCATCAGCAGATAATCCAGCGAAGGAGGATATTTCTCAGTATTGAGAAACGAAATAACGCTGGACGAAACTGAAGGCTGCACATTCCAGTGCCCAACCGAATATGGGTACCCGGCCACGCCATTTCCATAGAGATTGAAGCCGCGCAGCAACAGGAAGAGCGCCGTCATCGAAGTGCCCAGCGTAAGAATCACCTTTCTCCGGTCCGGCCTTTCCAGAATCGTCCCAAATGCGAATCCGGCAGCCATGACCCCAACCCACGGAATCAATACGTACAGGGCATCGAATTTGAAGTGCGCAGTGACCGGGATCTGCCCCGGCGAGTGAAGCAACATCCATACCCAATAAAGTTTCCCGAACGATGCCGGGTTAATGCGATCAAGCAGATTGTGCGCGGCAATCATGCCCACCCCGAAAACGGCAATCCAGCGGACCGGCAAGCGAACGATAAGTGCCATGCACACCATGCTCCATCCGAGAATCCAAATCACTCCCGCAGCTGCCCAAGGGATAAAAGTCCACGAAAAATCCACGATAGTTATCTCGAGCAGTACCAGCCATAGTCCGCGCGTCAAGAAAAACCACGACACCTGTTGAATGGTCTTGCCGCGCCGGGTCGCGAGATAAGCGCCCGTTCCGGCTAAAAACGAAAATACAGGTGCGCAGTAATGAGTGATGAATCGAGTGAAAAACAGCGCTGCGTAGGTGTGCGCAACGTCCTCAGTCGCGAAGGGCACATTGGTGAAGAAGTCCCGCGTGTGGTCGAGGGCCATGACCACCATGACCAGGCCGCGCAGAACGTCTATCGAGACGACGCGCTGAAGCTGTGTGTTGAACTGGGCGACCCTTGCCGCCGCGGGCGCGAGGGCTGATGGCGCCATCGTGCTAACCATTCTGCACCTACTCTGAATGAGTTGTCAGAGTGTAGCATGCGATTGACCGGCAGCAGTTTTGGTTACTTGATATCCTTCATCGGCATCATCGAGCCATAATCCTGCCCGGCAGGCGGTACCGCTCGAACCACGATGCCGGCGAACGCGTCGCGGAGTTCAGGAAATTTCGTCAATAGGGTCCTCATCACATTCATATTTTCTTGAAACGTCTGCCCTGAATTCGATACGTCAGGGTTCTGGTATCTCACCACCAGGTCGAAGTCTTTGCCCACGGTCAGCGGAAAGATGGCGGTGAGCTTGTACGTTTTGCCGCCGGCCGCGGTCAGGTCGGTGGTATTTCCATCGACCGGGAAGTCGGAAGGCTTTGCCGATTGCGCCTGTTCATACAATTTGTCGGTCGCTTGCGTGTACATGAACGGCACTGGCATCGCCAGGTCCCGGCCTTGCAGAAAGTAAAGCCACGCGTTGTGATTCTGGCCCTTGGCCTTGTAGGCGTTTGCCTGGGTGATGAACCAACTGCTGTCATGGCCGTCGATGGTTGCAGGCTTGGGGTAAAAGCCCCCGATTTTCCAATCCGTTCCCTGCTGCTGCAGGACAAACGAAACTGTGTAAGCTGCATTCTGTGCGGAGACGTCGAGTATAACGACGCCGTAGCTTCCCGGCGGAAGATTGGGAATGACAAACTCGGCGCTGTTCTTTGTCTGTCCACGCGCGTCGAAAACGCCGCACAAGAATTCCGCTTTCGGTAGTGGCGCAGTGCCCTCCGCCTTCAGCAGAAATGGAGGCCGTGCAGTCGCATGCGCACCCGAAAAGTTCGCCTGATTTTCCTTGATGGTGTTTTCGATTCCCGCAAAGTCATTCGCTACCGCAGGAATGGAATTCTGTTTCAGCGACGCTGCATCTCCACGTGATGCCATATCGAAGTACCGGGTGGCGGCGGCTTGCAGAGCCGAGCGCGTCGCCGCGTCCATATCGTCTGCTGTAAAACAAGCTTGAGCCAGCACGTTCCCGCTGCAAGCCAGCAATACAGCTGCAATACCGAAAGTGCGGATTGCGAACAAACAAGCCTTCATGCTGTCGTTCCCTTGCGAAAAAACCGTAAATGTTTAAACCCAGAAGTTAGATGCGAGTTCCTGAATGTGTGCGTGCGTCATTGAGGCCCCAGAATAGCACCTTCCTACACAAGTTAGCATCGCCCGTTCAGGCATATACGTGCGCTCAGGAGCCATACTCAACCAACCTGTTCTGCTAAAACTTCATCCAAGTCTCTGCTTGAAAAACCTCTCCTCGACTAGTTGCAGATTTTTGGCGAGCGCTGCCAGTGCAGTGCTCGTTGTTGCGCTGGGCGGATGCCAGGGCCTGGTGAAGGGTGTTTCGCAACTGACGGTTACCGTTGACGGGGCCGGAAGCGGCACTGTCATCAGCAGTCCCGCCGGCATTAATTGTCCAGGGACGTGCTCGGCAAGTTTCACTGGTCACCCCAACGTGGTCCTTACGGCGACACCCGCTAACAGCAGCTTCGGCTTTGGCGGTTGGACAGGCTGCATGGCATCGGGCACCAATTGCACTGTGAACATTGATGGCAGTGCCGTTACTGCCAGGTTCACCGCCACTCTGCAGAGTATCAACCACATCATTTTCATTGCGCAGGAGAACCGCTCTTTCGACAGCTATTTCGGCGCCTTGCGCCAATACTGGTTACAAAACGGATTTCGCGACCAGCCGTTCAACGGCCTTCCGCAGTTCAACCCTGCCGGAGATCCCGCCGCGGGACCGAATCCGACCAATCCGGGCTGCGATCCCGCGTTCCCTTATCCCAACGATTTGTTTTGCCAGATCAATCCTTTCAGCCCCGCAGTTCAGACGTTTCATTTTCAAAGTATGTGCGTAGAGAATCCGAGCCCGTCATGGGCGGAAGCGCACCGCGGCTGGAACGTGCATACTCCTGATTCCCCAACCCCCACGCTTGACGGTTTCGTTGACGCTGCCGCCAACGACAGCCGCCAACACCTGGACAGTCTAGGGAACCCGGCGCCATTTTTCGATTTGGACGGAATTCGCGCGATGGGCTATTACGATGGCAGCGACCTGAACTACTACTATGCGCTGGCATCCACGTTCGCCACTTCTGATTCCTGGTTTGCTCCGGTCATGACGCGCACACCGCCAAACCGCGAATTCATGATCGCCGCCACTTCAGGCGGATATGTC
The DNA here is from genome assembly GCA_035493765.1 of Terriglobales bacterium. GTDB lineage: Bacteria > Acidobacteriota > Terriglobia > Terriglobales > Acidobacteriaceae > Gp1-AA145. The sequence goes on along the minus strand of DATJHT010000141.1, from coordinate 23,880 downwards.
TACCAACGGGGATCGAACCCACCGGCCGATGCTCCGTTGATTCCTGCGAAGACGATTTATGAGGAACTGCAAAGCGCTGGCATCTCGTGGCGGATTTATGTAGACCCGGTGGGCACTCCCTGCGAGAACACGCCCAACGACACCGCTTGTCTCATCAGCCAAAGCTACATTCATGATTTCGCATTCGGCGCGCAGATGAAGGCCAATGCCAGCCAGTATTCTCAGAACGTGGTAAATATTTCGCAATTCTTCACGGATGCGATCAATGGCACATTGCCGCAGGTGGCGCAAATCGAACCTGCCTCATCTGCCGGTCTCGATGAGCATCCGGAGGACAACGATCCGCCTCCCGGGCAGCCCGCGTGCTGCACTATCCAGGCGGGAGCTAATTTTGTTTCGACCCTGATCAACGCTGTGATGTGCGGCCAGAACGGCCCACCTACGAGTTCTTGCACCGCCGGCCCGAGTTGGGCAGACTCAGCGTTCATATTTATGTTTGACGAACCCGGTGGCTTCTATGATCACGTGCCGCCACAACCGGCTGTGAGTCCCGATGGAATCCCTCCCTTGGATTTGTTTCCGAACGACCCTTGCTTCGGCACCCCCAGCGCCAGTCCTGTTTGCGATTTCACCGTTACTGGTTATCGTGTGCCATTCATTTTGATATCACCGTTTGCCAGGAAAAATTTCGTCTCTCACCAGGTAAGTGACCATACGGCGATTCTCAAGTTGATCGAAACACGATTTGGCTTGAGCAATCTGACTGCGCGCGATCAGGCGCAGCCGGCTATGGATGATCCGACGAATGGATTCTTTGATTTCGTAAACCGAAACTGGCAGGTGCCCCCCACAACGCTTCCGGCGCAGACGGTCTTGCCGCAGTCCGCGTGCTTCGTCAATCCGCCCCCAACATCACCTTAGGCTTTTGGGTCTGTGTCAAACTGTGCTGGTTACAAACTCTTAAGCCTTGCTGCGAGCCTGAGCTCATCCGGCGGATGTTCATTTTGTAAAATCCGTTTCTTCATTTTGTAAAATCGCATCCCGCCGCGTAACCAGCTGACTCCTTCTCGCTCCTTCCGAGTGTGGAGGAGAAATGAACCGTTTACTTGCTGTTGTGCTGGTTGCATCTGTAGCATCTTCTGGTATCGCACTCCTTTCGTCACGCGCACTACAAAAGGTCTCCGCTTCCAATTCGGGGGACAGGCGCGAAGAAAAAAATCACACGACTGAAATCCATGCGTTGGAAATGATCGAGCATGGTCGAACTACGTTCCGCTTTGACACCTTTGGCGATCAGAAATTTTGGGGCGGATCGCTTCAACTCCACAAAGCAATCGAAGGGCAGAAACTCGGAGGCGTCGGCCCTGGTGTCGACCCTGCTACTGCCCTCGCAGTTGGGCTGAAAGTGGATGTCGACGCTCTGCCCGACTCCGTAATCCAGGCTTTGAAAGCTGGAAAAGTGAATCTGCAGGATCCGGCGACTACGCTCGCGTTGCTGAAACTGAATTCCGTCGTCGGGATAACGGGTTTCTTCAACAATTCGGGGACACTGAAAAGCGTCGGAATTCAATGCGCGCTATGTCACTCGACGGTGGATAACTCCTTTGCGCCCGGCATCGGGCACCGGTTGGACGGGTGGGCGAATCGTGACTTGAATGTCGGCGCGATCGTTAACCTTTCTCCAGATATCAGCAGTGTGGCCAAGGTGCTCGGAGTCGATCAGAATACAGTTCGGACTGTTCTGAACAGCTGGGGCCCTGGAAAGTTCGATGCAGAATTATTTATGGATGGTAAGGCATTCAACGGCAGCAAGTCTGGCGCCACATTGATTCCTCCTGCATTTGGCTTGGCGGGATTCAACCTGCACACCTGGACTGGCTGGGGTTCGGTCACTTATTGGAATGCTTTCGTCGCTAACCTTGAAATGCACGGCCAGGGAACATTTTTCGATCCGCGGCTCGCCGATCCGGTGAAGTTCCCGGTTGCCGCACAGAATGGCTTTGATAATGTGCGGCATGAGGTGGACTTAATCACTCCTCGCCTGGCGGAGCTCCATTTTTATCAGCTGGCTATCGATGCTCCCCGACCTCCGCAAAACAGCTTTAATCATGAGGCGGCGCGTCGGGGCAAAGAAGTTTTCAACGGAGCCGCGCAGTGCTCCAGTTGTCACGTGCCGCCGCTATTCACCGAGCCAGGATGGAACATGCACACCGCGCAGGAAATCGGCATCGATGATTTCCAGGCCCGTCGCTCGCCAGATGATCGCTATCGCACCTCCCCACTAAAAGGCCTGTGGACGCACACCAAGGGCGGTTTTTATCACGATGGTCGCTTCGCCACACTGATGGATGTAGTCAACCACTATGACTCGTTCAAAGGATTGCACCTGACCCAGCAGCAGAAACAGGACCTGGTTCAGTATCTGGAGAGTTTGTAGAACGGGGACTTCAACAGAAACCCCGTCCGGGCAATGCTTGGACGGGGTGATGGGCTGGTACACAATAGGGGGGTGGCTAGTCCTGCGGGCTGATCTTTGAAAATACCGCGGCGACTACGCGATCGCAGCGCTCGCCCATGAACGGGAAAGCCTTCTTGCTACTGGTGCCAACTCGTTCCATGAGCCAGTTACGAACCATCAGCCGGCCTCGGTGCAAGCGTACCTTTACATTTTCCTCGGTCAGATCGAGAGCGGCCGCGGTTTCAGAGGTGTTCATCTCTTCCACGTCGCGCATCATCACCACGGTTCGATATTGTTCGGGAAGCTGGAGCAGCGCGTCCTCAAGGAGTTGACTGAGTTCTCTGACGGACGCATTGGCTTCCGGATCAGGTCCGCTTTCCGTCAGGCCCATAGCAAATCCTCCTGTTTCTTCATTTTCGTCCAGTTGGTCGATCCGCTTGCGAAGTTTAAGACGACCGAGCGATTCATTCACTGCAATGCGCGTCAGCCAGGTGGAGAACGGCGCCTTTCCCGCGAACTGGTGCAAATTCTGATAGGCGCGGACATATGCGTCCTGCATTACATCCTCTGCCTCGGAGTCGTCACGCAAAATCGCACGCGCCACCCGATAGAGCCGCTGATTATAGCGGCGCATGATGATCTCATAGAGCGGCGTCTGGCCTGCTTTGACCCGTTCCACAACTTCTTCGTCGGTCAACTGATCGGAATTAAGCGCTTCGAGAGTGCTGCCTATCTCCATATGGCCCTTTAAGGATAGATCGCCTGCGCCGGAAAAGGTTACAACGCCCTTGCCTGGCTTCCAGCCCGGTCGCGTGTAACCGATTCGAACTTGACGGCTCTTTTCGATAGAGGGCAAAAATGGACAACTTTGACAAACGGCTGGGGCTTCCCTGGTGGGCCTTAAGAATCGGCCTTGGCGTGGGTCCGATCATTACCGGAGTGGACAAGTTCTTTAACAAGCTGACGGACTGGACAATGTATCTGAGTCCGTTGGCGACAAAGACTGTACCGGTATCCCCGGCAACCTTGATGCACGTCGTGGGCGTGATTGAGATCATTGCTGGAATCGTGGTTTTGAGCCGGTTTACCAAGCTCGGAGCGTATGTGGTAACCGCGTGGCTGCTTGGGATTGTGGTCAACCTACTCACCACGGGAATGTTTTACGACCTGGCCATGCGCGATGTGGAGATTGCAATCGCAGCTTTCACCCTGTCGCAACTGACTCGCGTTCGCGAAGGAGCAGTAGAAACAACTCCGGCCCGCAATGCGGCTACGCCTCAATTTGCAGTGAACCGTTAGTAAATCTTTTCTTTGGAGGATACATGCGCAAATTTATTTTGTTGTTCGCAAGCGTTGTGCTGTTCGCCATTCCCGCGTTGAGCGAGACCTTTCACGACGTTCCGGTGGTGGACAAGAACTGCTCCAGCAAAGTGTCGGCCAGCCCTGACGCGCACAAGCGGGAGTGTGCGTTGAAGTGCGCTGCCAGCGGCTATGGAATCGTGACCAGCGATCAGAAATTTTTAAAGTTCGACGCCGATGGGAACGCGAAGATTAAAGAGGCATTGCAATCCTCGGATAAGAAAGATCACCTGCGGGTCGACGTCAGCGGTGATGTCGAGAACGGCACCTTAAAGGTCAAATCAATAAATCTTCTGTAATGAATCCAGGGAAAACCCGTCGGCCGCAAACGGCGGGTTTTTCTTCTCGGGATTGAGCTGAGAGTCAGCGTAGTTGAATCCTGTTTCCTGCAAAAGGCGCTTGACTCCTGATCGCTTCCTGCCATAATGTTGCCCGGCTACCCGCTTGCGCACGGCGAGCGCCCCGCGTAAGTGACATTTGTTCCGCCCTGGCAGAAAAACAGATTCCCACTTTAGGGAGCCACGCATGTCTGGTGAAAACATTTCCGCAGAGCAGGCCGCCAGTTTCGTGAAATCCGGAATGTGGCTCGACTATGGCGGAACCCACTGCCAGCCCGACGTTTTCGACAAAGCATTGGCTGCGCGCAAAGACGAGCTCGAGGACGTGAAGATTCGCTCCTGCCTGAGTTTACGGCCGCGCGCGGTGATCGAAGAAGACCCTGAAGGCAAGCATTTCCACATGTTCAGCTGGCATTTTTCCGGCTACGACCGCAAGAAACACGATGCCGGACGTTGCAACTACGCCCCGCTCAATCTCGGAGAGGTGCCGGATTATTACCGTCGCTTCCTCGATCCGATTGATATCGCCATCCTGAAGACTTGCCCGATGGATGATGGCGGGTACTTCAACTTTGGCCCCACGAATTTCTGGCAGCGCGCTACCATTGAACGCGCGAAGCTGGTGATCGTCGAAGTCAATCGTGAGATGCCCTACGCCTTTGGCAAAGAGAACGGCGTGCACGTCAGCGAGATTGACTACATCATTGAAGGCGATCATTTACCGTGCGCGGAGCTGCCAAATCCGGAGCCGAACGAAATCGACCGCACGGTCGCCCGGCTGATTGCTGCTGAAGTCGAAGACGGGGCCTGTCTTCAAATCGGGATAGGCGGGATGCCCAATGCCGTATGCTGCCTGTTGTACGAAAGCGGAGTGAAGGACCTGGGTATCCACACGGAAATGATGACGGACGGCCTCGCCCTCCTTTACCGTTCGGGCCGGATTACCGGATCGCGCAAGACGCTCGATCGTGGCAAGGTGATTTATACATTTGCGCTCGGCTCACAGGCGCTCTACGCCACGGCGAACCGCAATCCGGACTGGTACTGCCACCAGGTGGACTACACCAACTCGCCGCACATCATCATGCAGAACGAGAAGGCAGTCTCCATCAACAACACCACGCAAATGGATCTACAAGGTCAGGCGGCTTCAGAGTCCGATGGTAATCGCCACATCAGCGGCACCGGCGGACAGCTGCAGTTCGTGCGCGGCGCGTATGCCTCCAAGGGAGGCAAGTCGTTCATGTGCCTTGCGTCAACCTACGAGAAGCGAGGCGAGCGCCGCAGCCGCATCGTATTTGGCCTCACGCCCGGAAACATCGTGACCACGCCGCGGTCCGACATCATGTACGTAGTCACCGAGTATGGCATGGTTAATCTGAAAGGAAAGTCGGTAGCAGAACGCGCCCAGTCGATCATTTGTCTCGCGCACCCAGATTTTCGCGAGGAACTGGAACGGCAAGCGTACGAAAACCGGCTTATTCCGCGCGGGGTTTCGTTTTCTTGCCGGGAAAAGATGTCCGAGAGTCTGCAAGAAGGCCCAACCCGCGCTTGACCCGATCTACCGAAACCGGGAATTTCATCTACTAAATTTAAGAATCACTCATCGCGCTGCCCAGGCGGCTTCGCTTTTCCCGGCAGGGCTGCAGGATTTTCGTGCGTCCGCTCACGGAAGCCGCCTTTCATGCCAGTTCCAAGTGTGACACTTTTTTCTCCAAAGCGGTCGCGGAGTTTGTCCGCCGCGAGCAGCGCATTCTGCCACTTCTCGCGGTCGTGGTCTTCTAGAAGATTGCCTTGGGATGGCGATTCTCCAAAGCCTGAGGCTTGCACGCCCAACAGTCTGACCTCCGCTCCCAAGCGCCAGTTTGCATGAAACAAACTATGGATCTGGTGATAAATCTCATTATCCAGTTGAGTCGGCGAATCGAGGGTTCGCGCACGGGTGATAGTTGTGAAATCTTTGTAGCGCAACTTTAATTGCAGAGTTCGCGCGTGAAGTTGTGACTCACGCAGGCGCCGCCCGACCATTTCTGAGAGCCGCATGAGCGTGGATTCGATCTGCTCGACTCTCCCTGTGTCCTGGTCGTAAGTATGCTCGTGGCTGACGGACTTGGCTGCTTCGTTCTCACCGATGACGCCGTCGAACCACCCGCCCGCGTCTTGACCGCGGGCTTTTCCCGCCAGCGCCAAACCCCATTTCCCAAAATGTTCTTCCAGGAACCGATCGTCGAAACGCGTCAGGTCTCCGACAGTCAGAATTCCCAGTGCCAGCAGTTTTTGCTCGGTGACTTTGCCTACTCCTGGAATGTCGCGCACGTCCAATGGGGCGAGTAACTTTGCTTCCTGTCCCGGAACTGCGAACAGCATTCCATGTGGCTTCGCCTTGCCTGAGCAGACTTTCGCAACCAGTCGTGACGTTCCGATCCCTATCGAGCAGTTGAGCTGAGTGTCCGTCTTCATCTTTTGATGAAGCTTGTGCGCAGCCAGCAATGGCGGCCCGTGCAGTCGCTCCGTGCCCGTCATATCCAAATAGGCCTCGTCGATCGAGGCCATTTCTACTTGCGGCGTGAATGATTCGAGAACGCGGCGCACTTTTTCGGAGCACGTGCGATAACGGTCGGGGTGACCATTAACGAAAATCGCTTGCGGGCAAAGCTTAGCCGCGGTGCGCAACGGCATCGCCGAATGCACGCCGAACTTTCGGGCTTCGTACGAAGCGGCTGCGACGACTCCGCGCTCATTGCGCTGTCCGCCGACAACGACCGCCTTGCCCTTCAGCGAAGGGTCGAACAATTCCTCCACTGAAACGAAGAACGCGTCCATATCAACATGAAAGACGGTTCTTGAGGGAGGCGCCTGCATGACCTTACACCAGGATTGCTTGCGCGTGCTGCTGGCGCACGCGCTCATACACACGCACGTACTCACGCGCCGAGATTTTCCACGAAAAGTCTTTGCTCATGCCGTTTTGCATAAGCCGCTGCCACGAAGTCTGATCGCGGTGCACCTGCAGCGCCTGATGTATCGTGCGCAACAGCGCATCTCCGGTGTACTCCTGAAACTTGAATCCCGTGCCCTTTTTCGTCCGGGGGTCCCAGGGGTCCACTGTATCGTCGAGTCCTCCGGTTGAGCGCACGATCGGCACCGTCCCATATTTCAGGCTGTAAATCTGACTCAACCCGCAGGGCTCGTAGTGGGACGGCATCAGAAACATGTCTGCGCCAGCCTCGATCTTGTGAGCCAGCGCATTGTCGTAAGCAATCCGTACTGCGATCTTGTTTGGCACACGCCGCGTCAGCCGCATAAACATTTCTTCGTAAAGCTTGTCACCGCTCCCTAGCACCGTAAAAAGGATGTCTTCCAGCGCCAGGCGGTCAATGATCTGTCCGATCAGATCGAAACCTTTCTGGGCTGCGAATCGCGACACAATTCCGATCACCGGCATGTTCGGGTCTGCGCCCGGAATTCCCATCTGTTCGAGCAGATCCTGCTTGCAGTGCTGCTTTCCGCTCAAATTTCCGGCGTCATAGTGCGCGACGATGTACTTATCGCTCTGCGGGTTCCACTCCTCGTAGTCAACGCCATTCAGAATTCCCGTCACGTTCTGCGCCCGGTCCTTCAGCACGCCATCTAAACCGAATCCAAACTCCGTCGTCTGAATTTCCTGACTGTATTTTCTGCTCACCGTGGTGATGAAGTCTGAATACACCAGTGCGCCCTTCAGGAAATTTACGTTTCCAAAAAATTCCATTTTGCTGATCGTAAACAGGTCCCAGGGAAGCATTAACAGCGGCAGAATTTCCGGCGGAAAGAGCCCTTGATAACCAATGTTGTGGATCGTAAACACGGTGCCCGTGTTGCGAAATGCCGGGTCTTCGGCATACTGCGTCTTCAGCAGCACAGGGACCAGGGCCGACTGCCAGTCGTGGCAATGAAAAACGTCAGGCACTCCCAAAATTTTCGACGCTTCCAAAACCGCGCGGCAAAATAGCGCAAATCGTTCGGCATTGTCGGGAAAATCGCCGGAGGCGGTGCCATACAGCCCATCGCGGTCGAAGAACCGCGGATAATCTACGAAATAGAAGCGCACGCCAGGATACCCCGCGCCCGACAGAATCGAGCAGAAGCGGTATTGATCGTCGAAGGGAACGGTGATGCTCTGCACCACCGTGCGCTCCTCCGGAATTCGCGTGAGGCGATAGCGCGGAATGTAAACGCTGACTTCATGGCCGGCGGCAGCAAGCGCTCGCGGTAATGCGCCAACCACATCCGCCAATCCGCCAGTTTTCGAGAAAGGAACGCATTCGGAAGCGACGAACGCGATGTGCATGTCCCGGGAGCTCCAAACCAGTACACTGCTTGCACTCGCGCTATCATATCTGGCGTGAGCCGACGAGCAGCCTACGGGTCACAGTTTAATTGCCACATGATCGAGGGTCAATGAAGGCATCGAGTGCGCGAGTTCCGCCGAGAAAGCCAAAGCTTGGGCAGCATTTCTTGATCGACTCCTCTGTCGTTCCGCGCATCTTGGATGCGATGGGTGATATTTCCCAAAGCACTGTGCTTGAAATCGGTCCCGGCCGCGGAGCGTTAACCTCCATGCTCGTCCGCCGCGCGCGGCGGGTGATTGCCATCGAAACCGATCGCGTTCTCGCTGCGCAACTCCGTATGAATTTTTCTCTAGTGCCCAACATCGAGGTCATTGAAGGAGACATTCTGTCAGTAGACATCGATTCGCTCTTCGGCCCAAAGCCGGGCAGCACCCGTCCCGGCCTTGATATCGTTCCGCAAAAAGTTCGCGTTGTGGGAAATCTGCCCTACTTCATCACTTCTGAAATCTTGCTGCGTCTTTTTGAATATCGCAAATATTTCGAAATCATTGTTCTCATGGTCCAGAAAGAAGTGGCTGACCGGTTGGCAGCGTCTCCGGGCAACAAGGAATATGGACTTCTTTCCGCGACGGCTCAGCTGTATTCGCGAGTTGAGAAGCTGTTCACTGTGCCCCCGGCGGCATTCTCGCCGCCGCCGAAGGTGAATTCCGGGGTCGTACGGCTCACGCTGACCCCGCACCTTGAAAAGCTGGGCGTTAATGAAGCTGACTTCATCCGCTTTCTGAAACTCTCTTTTGGCCAGAAAAGAAAAACACTCTGGAACAACCTGAAAGCACGGTATGCGTCTGAAGATCTGACCCGGGCGATGTTGCGCGCGAAAGTGAAGCCGACCGTGCGTGCGGAAGCGCTGTCCCTCGAAGACACCGCACGATTGTTTCGAGCCCTTGACCGTCCAGCCTCTCCGCCAGACTGAGGAGAAGTAATGCTGCGAGAACCAGCCGTCGCGGGTCGCTTCTATCCGGCAGATCCTGCCGTGCTGAGAGGCGATTTGCATTCTTACCTTTCTCCTCCCAGGGAACTCATTCATGCGATCGCGTGCATGGTGCCTCATGCCGGATATATGTATTCCGGTGCCGTCGCAGGAGCGGTGTTTTCTACGATTGCCATTCCGTCGCGCTGCCTTATTCTTTGTCCCAACCACACCGGGCGCGGACATCCGTTGTCATTAATGGCAGGGGGCGCGTGGCGCACGCCGCTGGGCGATGTGAATATTGATCACGAGTTGGCCGAGCAGCTATTGGAGGGGTATCCGGCTCTGACCGACGACGTCGAAGCCCATCGCTTTGAGCATGCCATAGAAGTTGAATTGCCGTTTCTCCAGCTCATCCGGCCCGGAATAACCTTTCTGCCGATTACGGTGGGTACCAGTCGGCTGATCCTTCTCGAACAGCTTGGAGAAGCGATCGCGCAAGTAATCCAAAAGTGCGGACATCAAGTTCTCATCATTGCATCGAGCGACATGAACCACTATGAAGATGACTCGACCACGCGCGTCAAAGATCGCAAAGCCATACACAGAATCCTGGCGCTTGATGCCGCCGGCCTTCATGAAACCGTGATCACTGAAAGTATCAGCATGTGCGGATTCGGCCCCACTGTTGCAATGCTGACCGCTGCAATGCGCCTGGGCGCTCAGAAAGCGGAACTGGTACAGTACGCAACTTCAGGAGATGTTTCGGGAGACTACCAGGCCGTGGTAGGGTACGCGGGCATTGTGGTGGCTTGAAGAAACCGTTTACTTGCCTGCGAGATCCGCAGTCGCCAATAGACGAAGAGCGCGCGAGCGGCTTACATTCATTACCTTTTGATCATTGGCAATGTCGCGCAAGATGGGCGCAATCGCCTGTAAATCGCCAAGCATGGTGTCCCGCCTCATCTCGTCCATCCGCTTCAATTCGTCGTCGAGTGCCAGCTTCTGATACTTGTGAAAAAACGCCAACCGGCGTCCAAACTCCAACGTGGTGCAAAGATTCTGAAATATCGAGGTCAGATCAGCCACGGCCGGAACCGGCGAATAATTGTAAGTGGCTTTGGTGCTGCGCTTGTCATCCTTGTAGGTGAGGACCTTGGTCCCGGTATTCGCAATGTTGCTGCGGCCGGAATCCACCTTTCCATCGAAATACTTCGCGCGCTTTGCCAAATCAAAAATTTGCTGCCGCACTTTATCGGAGATGGTAAAGTCCACCGCAGTCAGATCTGCCGGTTCAGCTTTCGCGCTTAGTTGACCATTGGAAGCGTACTTTCCATGCCCATCGCTGCTGATGGTCAGTTCATAATGACTGGGGTTTGATCCCTCAAAATCCTGCGTGTAGCTGATCGTAGGCAAAGATCCTTGCCCTGCGGCCGCCGCATAGAATGCCACCATCGCGAGCGCAACCAAAAGACATTTGCGGAAGAATCTCATGCGCTTCATTATCCCCCAGAACCGAGTTCTGCGGATTCAGGGAGCGAAGTCTAGCCGAGATCATTTCCCGCCCGCCTGCTGGCGCATCAGGCTCGATGCCGTATGCAGATCGCAGATCGCAATGGCCAAAGCGTCGGCGGCATCGGCTGGTTCTGGAATTTCCTTCAGCCGCAGCAGTCGAGCTACCATGAGCTGCACCTGTGACTTTTCGGCTTTGCCATATCCTACGACCGCAGACTTGATGGTGAGCGGCGCGTACTCCGACACGAATATCTTGTGCGAAGACGCCGCCAGCATGGCAACGCCTCGCACCTGCCCGAGTTTGAGCGCCGATTTGACGTTCACTGCGTAGAACACATCTTCAATTGCTACCCGGTCGGGACGATATTCCTCTACCAATCGGCAAAGCTGATCAAAAATTGTGGAGAGTCGCTCCGGAAGCGGCAATTGACGGGAGAGTTTGACAGCTCCAAACTCGACGCAGTTCAACTGATCGCGCTGATCCAGTTCTACCAGACCGTAGCCGGTGCACTCGGTCCCGCAATCGATTCCAAGAACCCGCATGTGTGGAGAATTTTACCCCGGCAACCGCATTGTGCCGCCGCGTGATTCTGCTCGCTGTATCAACGCGGTACACCTTTATGAATTGTTTGCATCGCAAATTCTGATAACCCTGATCTTTCACCGCCCAGTTGCCGATGATAATCTACTGTTTCCGTGTAATAACGCTATTCTCGCTGTGCAGGTGCGTTTGGCACGCCGCCTACACGCAGATCCAACATCCAAAAGGAGCAAGCAATGAAGATCGGCATACTCACCGGTGGAGGCGACTGTCCCGGGCTCAACGCAGTCATCCGGGCCGCCGTCCGCAAGGGCACCTTTCACCATGACGACAAATTCATCGGATTTCTCGAGGGCTGGCGCGGTCTGGTGGAAGATATGAGCATGCCGCTCGACTTGGGCGCTGTGGCGGGTATTCTGCCTCGCGGCGGCACCATCCTTCGCACCTCCCGCACCAATCCTGCGAAGAAGCCCGATGGACTCGAAAAGTGCATCGCCACTTTGAAAAAACATGCTGTCGATGCTCTCATCGCCATCGGCGGCGATGACACCTTATCCGTTGCAACCAAACTCGCGGACAAAGGTGTGAAGGTCGTCGGAGTCCCCAAGACCATCGATAATGACCTCGCTGGGACGGACTTCACTTTCGGCTTTGACACCGCGGTCAACATTGTTACCGAAGCCATTGATCGCGTGCACACCACCGCTGAAGCCCACAATCGCGTCATGGTAGTTGAGGTCATGGGACGCGACGCTGGATGGATTGCTATTTACAGCGGCATTGCCGGGGGGGCAGACGTAATCCTCATCCCGGAGCAGCCCTTCGACGTTGATAAAGTCGCTGCCAAGATCCGGATGCGTCACGATCGCGGACGTTACTTCAGCATTGTCGTCGTGGCTGAGGGCGCAAAGTTTGCCGCCGGAAAAGGACTGGTCAAGCAAACTGACGAGACAGATGAATTCGGTCACGCCCGCCTGGGCGGAATCGGCAACACGCTGGCCCAGGAGATTGAGCGCCGGACAGGTTTTGAAACACGAACGGTAGTCCTGGGGCACGTTCAGCGAGGCGGTTCGCCTACAGCGTTCGATCGCGTGCTCGCGACTCGCTACGGCCTTGGCGCGATCGACATGGTGCATCGCGGTGAATTCGGCAAGATGGCTGCTCTTCGCGGCAACAAGATTATTTCTATCTCGCTTGCCGAAGCTACCGGCACCAATCGCAAGGTCGATCAGGAAATGATGGACGCCGCCTTCGGCATTCTTGAAGACGCGGAACGCGAAGCCGTCGCCGGGTAGGGAGGAATATTTTCGGTTGCCCTACCCTTTGTCGCCTTTTCTGCGACAGGGATCTTGTGGAGGCAAATAACTTCCCGGCCCAGGCACGCCATCCTGCCACGGTCAGACACATGAAAGAGCGGGTAGAAAAGAGCCTGGTCCGTTGCGCCTGGGCGACGAACGATCTCGCCATTCGCTATCACGACCGCGAATGGGGCGTGCCCTGCCATCGCGATCGAGTCCTGTTTGAATTCCTGCTTCTCGAAGGGGCGCAGGCTGGCCTCAGTTGGGACACGATTCTCCGCAAGCGCACGAACTATCGCCTCGCGTTCGATAACTTTGATCCGAAAAAAGTCTCAGCTTACGGCAACCGCAAGGTCCGCGAATTGATGCGCAACGAAGGCATCATTCGCAATCGCCTGAAGATTATTTCTGCAATCAAGAACGCGAAAGCATTTCTCTCTGTCCAGAAAGAATTCGGGTCCTTCGATCGCTACATCTGGCGATTTGTCGGGGGCAAGCCTCAGCTGAATGCGAGAGAGGGCTTGGGCGACATTCCGGCCCGCACACCCGAATCCGATAGCATGAGCAAAGACTTGAAAAAACGCGGGTTCACTTTCGTGGGCTCGACCATATGTTATGCGTTCATGCAGGCTGTCGGAATGGTGAACGATCATGCTGTCACCTGCTTCCGATACGAGGAAATTTCGTAGAACGTGGCTGCGGATTTCCGCCCTCTCTGCAACTCTAGACAACTCTTTACCTTTCCTTTACGCATTTCCGTCCGCCGCGGCGCGTCTCAGGAATAGGGCGTGCGCATGCGCCACGCCGGGCAATTTTTCCGAAAGGGAGACTCACATGAACGAACCGAAGCTTTGGGAAGAACTTTACGCCGCCGCGGTGCTTGAAACCGATTCCAAAAAAATCGCGGATCGAATCGATCAGGCGCAAGATGCTCTACGGCAGCGATGGCAAATCTTGCACGAAACACCTCATGCAAACGATCGCGAACGGCGGAGACTCGAAGATGCAATGCGAACCTTGAACCTCATTCGCGAAGCAGAATTAAGGACTTCGGCGTAGCGCGTTGCTTCGCTAGCGTTGGCGAGTTTGCGCCTATTGGGCGCATTCAATGCGCAAACCAGTAGATCAAAATGCCATAGCCGATGCCGGCGGGATCGCTAGCCCTTGCCGTTTGAAATGCCATGAAACGACCGTCGGTAGAAATCACCGGATTGGAGGTCTTGCCGCCTCCGTAATCGTTGAAGTGGGTCAGGCGAGTGAAATCTTTTCCGGTCCCGTCGAGCCTTAACTTCCATATATCAATGTTCCCCGGCCCGCAGCCGCCGCCAAAATCTTTGCACTGGCGGTCACCTTCAACTGCGGTGAACAGACCGTCTGGAAAAATGCCCTCAGGTTCGTTGTAGGTACCCGGCGCTTTCGAAAAATTCGTAACTTCGCCGGTGTGCAGGTCGATTCCCATAACCGACGCCGCGCTTTCCGGTTCGTAGCACGTGAACACCATCTTCTTGTCGTCGTCATAAAAATCTTGCGCTTCGAGTACGCAGCTTCGATCTTTGCTCTCGTAAACCGCCTTCTTATTAACCAGTTTCGGAGTGCCTCCGGAGAGATCCAACTCCGCGGTCATCAGCCGCGAAGTTCCCGGCGCCAACTCCGGATTTTGCGCCGGCAATTCTGAAAACGCGACCTTCAGCGACTTCTTTGAAATCGCTGCGCCCTCGCTCATCTTTTGCCTGAGCTTTACCGGTTTAGATCCGCGTTCTTTACTCAGGAACCACAACTCGTTATCGCGGGAGCGGCTGGTATGAATATCTTCGAAACGTTCCGGCCCGATCAGAATGTAATCGCCCGTGATCAGGTGCATAACGCGCAGAAATGAGGCGCCGGGTACATTGCAGGTAAGACAGGTGATGGCGCGTGTTTTCAGGTCAACCAGCATGGCATCGCCAAAACTTTTTGCCATGAATGCCACGCGTTGATTGTCGGGAGAGATGTCCGCGCGCTCGCCAAAATGGGTGAGCACCTCGATATTCGGCGGAAGATCCTTCAGCGGATCGCCAGGTTTTCTCTGAGAATGCTTTTGGGCGTAAGCTGACGCGACCGATATCGCCAAAATCGCGGTCAGAAGTTTCATGCGGGAATGCTATCAAAAGCCGCAGGTTATAACTAACGCAGGTTCTAACCGACAAAGATAGCTATTGTTTGAAAGCCACGACCGTTTGGCGTAACAAAATGTTCGCAGCATCGGCCAGGCTCAAGTCGTCCGGTATTTGTTCGAACTTGCTATGCAGTTCCTTTTGCTGAACTGAAATGCTTTTGAACAGGAGCGCCTTGCCTTGCATATTGACACTCAGTTCAGTCATCTCCCAGTCTCCGGGGGTAATCTCAGCCCGCTTCACTGAAAATTCGCCGCCTTTTTCCAAGTGCCCCAAAAATCCGCCCCCGAATTTCACATCACTAACCAGGCGGCCATTGATACTGATCAGGCGCTTCTCCCGAGCGTCCACCCACATTTCGCCAGCCATTTGCTGCAACACTTTGCCCTCGCGTGAAGGCGGTATGAACTTGGGATTCGCTTTAAAAGTCAGCTTGGCGGCGGTTCCACTCTCGCCCGCATATTCAAAAATGAATGCATCCGGAATCATCTTAAGGATGTTGTTGCACTGTTCCGCGTCCTTACGGCGGTTCTGTTCCGCTTTTCTCTGTTCCTCAGGGCTGTGCGAGAATTTCAGAATTCGCCGCGCTTCATTGCTTTCTTGAGCGCCAGTCAATGGTTTTCCCGCCACCGACAATAGTCTGTCGAGCGATCCAGACTTCGTCTCCACTACCGTCCGGGTTTCCTGCTTGCCGTCTATTTGCTTCAGGAGTTGGTATTTCCAGTACACGTCCACTGTGTTGGCTGGATGCAATTCGTTATATATGACCGATTTAACCAAATCCGATGGAGAGAGCTTTGTCGGTTGCGACTCCGCTTGTCCCATTCCTGAAGCCACCGACAACAGCATGGCTACGACTGCTGAGAGCAACATTCGTATTCGCGGTATGTTCACGGCCCTGGCTCCTGAACTTCTCTCACAGTAAAGAAGACGGGGTTCGGCAACAATCGGGGCGAAAGGGTAGCAACTGAGGCGAAATCACTGATTATCAAGGAGAATACGGTAGAGGCCGATCAGCTTTTATCCCGTAAACTGGTGAAAACAAGGTTAGCGAAGCTTCAACAAACGACCGACCTGAATCGCAACCTAAACCGTGGAGGAAACGACTGGACGGTCTAGACGGGCAGGCGTGTTGAGCAGTGCTGTGGCAAGGCCCCCACTTCATTTTTGATTACTGCATGCAAGGCGTAAGAAGCAGTAGCAGTACAGCGGACCGAGGGGTGAATCGTGAGCGCTCGCTTCAGTGACGCAGCTACCTCAGCCATTTCGCTCACAACTGTGTTGACACTTGTTGGCCTGGGCGATATCGTTTCTTGCGCCATTAGCTGGGCTAAAGGCTAAGTTTTCCAATGGCTGAACCGCGGGTGACCTCACCTGTCTCGCAGAGAACCTAACGGCAGTGCCCCCGAAGCAGAACTGCACTCAAAAGGAGCCTTATGTCCCGATCGTCTTTACGCATGGGGATTTGCACCTCCGCTTTTCTCAGCCTTGTCCTCACCGGCTATGCCCAGACCATCACGACCTTTGATGTGCCTGACTCATTCGATACCTTTCCCGAGGCCATCAATCCTGCCGGCGATGTTACTGGCGAATATGTCAGTCTGGAGGGGCCGCTGCGCAGTTTCTTGCGAAGAGCCAATGGCACGATTATCCGTTTCAATGTCGAAGGATCAACTGGGACCTCTGCAAAAAGCATAAATTCGAGCGACGAAATCGTAGGCAATTACACCGACAAAAACTTCCTCAGCCACGGTTTCATTCGAAAGCGTGACGGCACCTTCATAGCCTTCGATCAACCCGACGCGTTCAATACATATCCGATGGCGCTCAATGCCTCAGGACAGGTCACAGGCTGGTATACGACCATAGCTGGCGGGCCCCATGGTTTTTTGCGGAGCCGCGATGGCCAATTCGTCACCTTCGACGTCCCAGGCGCACTCACAACTTTCGCTCAGGCAATCAATCCCGCGGGTCAGATTACCGGCTATTACTTCGCACCTGACAATCACTATTATTGCTTCGTGCGGAATTCCAACGGATCTATCGGCACCATCCATTTGAGTGGATGCTTTCCCCAAGCGATGGCCCCAAGCGGTGAAGTCGTGGGTTTCTATGAACCCGATGCACACGTCAAGGGTTTTGTGCGGAACCGGGAGGGCCATGTAATTTCGTTCTACGCGCCGGGTTCGCTGCTCACCGTCCCTGTAGGAATAAGCGCCGAGGGGCAGATTCTCGGCAGGTTCGCCGACGCGAGCGGCGTCTTCCATGCCTTCTTGCGCAATGCTAACGGCAGTTTCACCATCTTCGACGTCTCGGGCGCAATCCAGACTTCGCCATATGCGATCAACCCCAGTGGCGAAGCCACCGGCCAATACGTGGACGCCAACTTCATGGTTCACGGTTTCGTGCGCAGCCGGGAAACCAAGTCGCACGACTAACTTCAGTTCTGCGATCGGAAATGAATTTCTAAGAGCGCACCCACCACCAGAACCGCTCGTTCACCTACCGTGGGACTTGCCTTCAAAGGCGAGCCGAAACGATAAAGGCACGCGTATGAACCCCAAGGTCAACCCGGCAGTATTTCCAAACGATCCCGTGACGGCACCTAAATCATTGATGCTCCAGGCGATTGTATTCGCTCCACCTGGGTAATCGAAGGTGACGATTTCTCCTTGTCGGTTACGCACAAATGCATGGTATGAGCCATTGCCTGTAGTCGCGCCTTGGGCGTTGATGCTCTGCGGCACTGTTTGCGTGCTGTCCGGTGCGTCGAAGGTGGTGATCTCACCCGTTCGGGAGCGCACAAAACCATGGACGATCAAGCTTGCATCTTCATAGTAGCCAGTGATGATCCCAGCTGCATCGATGCTCGACGGGTACGTCTGAAGGCTTCCCGGAGGATCGAATGAGCTGAACTCTCCCTGCGAATTCCGCACGAATCCATGTTGAGTGCCATTAGCAAGGTACGATCCAATGATCCATCTCTCATTGTTGATGCCCGTGGGGAACGTACTTGTACTGCCCGGAGGATCGAAAGAAATGATCTTTCCCTTTGTCGACCGCATGAAACCGTGCTGCCGGTTTGCGGCAACGTAATATCCTGTGACCACGCCTGCGTCGTTTATGCTCCACGCCAGTGTCTGGTTTCCCAGATAGTCAATGGTGGCAAAAACTCCTTCGGGTGATCGCACGAAACCGTGGACGAAAAAGTTAGACTCTTGAAAATAACCAACGATGGCTCCAGCGGCATTGATGCCTCTCGCTATTGTGAAGGTGCTTCCGGGTGGATCGATCAGATTGATTCTGCCCTCAGATCCGCGTACAAACCCGTGATAGTTTGAGGTCGCCTGGGCACAGTAACCCGCCACGCTGAAAGAACGGTTGATGCTCTGCGGATAAGTGTCGTGATAATCCGGCACCTGAAAACTGATATAGAAAGCGTCATCATGGCCCGAAGTCGCAGGAGAAGTCTGAGCAAGAACCGCGGGACGGATCAGAACAGCGAGGGTTGCAATAAGGCGGCAAAGTAAGGGAACAACCTGAATAGCACCTGTGCGTTCCATGCGAGACCTCCTCAAACCCTAAATCCACAGCGGCGAGCGCCCAGAGCAACTCCGCGATCCTACTTTGGCGACGAGTCCTTTGGCAACTGGCTCTGGTGAACAGTTCCGCTGTGCATGCTGCTTCGACTGCGGGTGGTCAGGTCTATATCCATGGAGGCTTACTCCCATTATCGGAGAGGACAACGGTTTGTGGCTGCGTGTTGTCGCATGAAACCACGCATAACAGGCCAGCGTTGCCAATTGAAGGTTTACATGCAACGGGAATACAACGAAAAGGATGGTGGACTACTCACCCAGCACGAGTGCAGGCACGCGACAAATCTGCGGGGTAGGCGCTGTTGGTATTTCAGGTGAGCTCTGCGCTCCTGCTAAAGAAATAGAACGAGAGCAAGAGCATGAAGCGGATCGGCGAGCCAACTCATCGACAACGAATTGGCGGAAGCGAGTGGGGGTCGAACCCACCGGTGACATCGCTAGATGCCACCCGCCGGTTTTGAAGACCGGGACGATCACCGGACCGCATGCGCTTCCGTTGGTTGCTGGTTGATAGGTTAGCAAATGGAGGAATTCCGCTGTTGGGTTGCCATCACTATTGGAAAAGAGGCGTCTGCAGTTGTGCGCTGAACCCTCCAAATTCCTCGCCCGCCACACGCGTTCAGATGAAGAAGTATTTGGTGCAGGAAGATTGATCCGTTTCAAACTTTGATCAATTGATTAATGCCGCGCATATTCCGTGGCGCCTAAGAAATGCAGCGACACGTACGGTTCATCGCCGACCACCCAACTGTCATGTCCCGGCGCGATGTAGAACAAATCACCGGGTTTCATTTCGACAACCCGGCCATCGTCCATAGCGGCGGTCGCGCGGCCCGAAACCACCATGCCGACGTGTTCTACGGAGCAGTTCTTCAGTCCTTGAGCCGCACCCACGTGAACCGACCATTTCCAGCCGGGTTCGTAACTGGCTCTCCCGATGGTCATCCCTCCGACATGCACAAGTTCGAACTTGCCCTTCTCAAATGTGCGGACTTCGTCAGGATTTTCAAAGCGCTTGAGTATGACTTCGTACATGTGATTGCCACCCCTCAGTTATCCGGCGCGAAGGATCTGCAATATCGTGCCGACCACAAGAATAATGGATGCGTGGAAAAACAAAAGCCGCGACTTTTGTCGCGGCTTAAGGGCGTCAAATTTTGCGATTGCTCAAACTAGCGTCGTCCGCCGCCACCGCCGCCGTGTCCGCCGCGGCCACCGCGTCCGCCATCACGACGACGATGCCGCCCGCCGCCACCGCCGGGTCGGCCACCTCGCCCGCCACGGTCTCCACCGCGATCACCGCCACGCTCCGGGCGATCGCCAGCAGCTTGCGGCGCAGGCTCGACGCGGTTGAAATTGGGCTCATCGCCTTCTTCAAACTCAGCGCCGCCTTCGAGAGTCAAAGCAGGCGCGCCCGAAGGAACCGTTCGCGCTTCGGACTCAACCTCGCCGCTCAGGGGCTCTGCGGCCGGTGGTGCGCCTCCCCCCATCTTCGCACGCTGCTCTTTCAAAATTGCCTTCCGTGACAGGCGGATGCGATTGCCTTCGACCGCCAGGACTTTCACCAGCACCTGATCGTCTTCCTTCAGTTCGTCGCGAACGTCTTTAATGCGATGTTCGGCAACCTCGCTGATGTGCAGCAGGCCTTCGGTCCCGGGAATGATTTCTACGAATGCCCCGAAATCCGCAAGCCGAGTGACTTTGCCGAGATAAGTCTTGCCTACTTCGGCGGTCGCCGTCAGATCGCGAATGATTTGCAGGGCTTTGTTGGCGGAAGTCTCGTCGTTCGAAGACACATTCACTTTGCCGGTGTCTTCCACATCGATCTTCACCCCGGTCTGCTCGATGATCGAACGGATCATTTTGCCGCCGGGCCCAATTACGTCGCGAATCTTATCGACCGGGATCTGCAAGGTATAAATACGTGGAGCGTAAGTGGAGACTTTCTCGCGATGGGTTGAAATTACTTCATCCATCTTGCCGAGGATGAACAAGCGGCCGCGCTGCGCCTGGGCCAGCGCTTCACGCATGATCTGCGCGGTAATGCCGCCCACCTTGATGTCCATTTGCAGCGCCGTGATGCCATCTTTCGTTCCAGCGACTTTGAAGTCCATATCGCCGTAGTGATCTTCAGCGCCCGCGATGTCGGTCAGGATTGCGTATTGCTCGCCTTCCTTCACCAGTCCCATAGCAACGCCCGCAACCGGAGCCTTAAGTGGAACGCCTGCGTCCATCAGCGAAAGCGCCGCTCCGCAGACCGTGGCCATTGAGGAAGAGCCGTTCGATTCAAGAATGTCCGAGACAACACGCATCGCATAAGGCCACTTTTCGTCGGAGGGGAGCACAGCTGAAATCGCCCGCTCCGCCAACGCCCCGTGACCGATTTCGCGACGCCCGGCGCCTCGAAGGAATGCTACTTCGCCAACGGAGAACGGCGGGAAGTTGTAGTGCAGCATAAAACGCTTTTTGGCTTCGCCTTCGAAGGCTTCGAGCCGCTGCATGTCGTCACTGGTGCCGAGAGTAGTGGTGACCAGTGCCTGGGTTTCGCCGCGGGTAAAGATGGCGGAACCGTGAGTGCGGGGCAGAACTCCGACTTCAATCCAGATGTCGCGAATCTGGTCAAAAGCGCGGCCATCCGGACGCCGCTTCTGATTAATCACCGCCTCGCGGAAAATTCGCTCGCGCAAAGTTTCGTAATAGCTCTTCAGCTTGGCCTGCGCAGCCTCGTCTTCTTCCGGCAGAGCGGCCTGCAACTGTTTCTTAAGCTCGCGCACCAGCGTGTAGCTTTCGGCCTTCGGATGCTTTTCCGTGTCCAGTCGGTCGGCAAGGTCGGCGCCGATCTTTGATTTCAGATCGTTGTAATAGGCATCATCAAACTCTGGCGGGGTGACTTCACGCTTCGGCTTGCCAGCCTTTTGGCGAAGCTCATTGATCGAAGCGCAGATCTTTTTGATCTCGGCATGGCCGAACTCAATCGCGTCAACTACCGTCTCCTCTTTTACTTCCTTGGCGCCTGACTCGATCATTACGATGCCTTCGGACGTTCCGACCACCATAATGTTCAACAGGCTGTCGCGCATCTCGCCGTAGGTCGGATTGATGATGAATTGGCCATCCACCAGGCCGACGCGGACCGCGCCGATCGGGCCGTTAAAAGGAATGTCGGAAATTGTGAGCGCCGCCGAAGCCCCATTGATTCCGGCAACGTCGGGATCGTTTTCGGTGTCGGCGGAAAGCACGAACGCAATCACCTGGGTCTCGCACTTGAAGCCGTCAGGAAATAGCGGACGGATGGGGCGATCGATTTGGCGGCTGGTGAGAATTTCGCGCTCACTCGGGCGGCCTTCGCGCTTGATGAAGCCGCCGGGAATGCGTCCGCCGGCGTAGGTGTATTCGCGATAATCTACGGTGAGCGGAAAGAAGTCGATGCCTTCGCGCGGATCGGCATTGGCAGTGGCGGTGGCAAGCACAACGTTGTCGCCGATACGCACGACTACCGAGCCGTGCGCCTGCTTGGCCAGCTTTCCAGTCTCAAACGAAATCCGTTTGCCGCCGGCCAGTTCAACAGAAATATCTTGTTTCATCAATTTATGTCCTTAATGTGAGGAGAGCGCTTACTCTCAGCTGCTAGCCTCCAGCTCCCACCAGGTTCGCAATGCAGGACGCATGGCAGGAACGCGGGCACTATCGATCGTTAGCAGCTAAGCAGCTAGTCGCTAGCAGCTTGATGCGAGAGAATGGGAATCACAACCCTCAATCCGCCGAATACACGACGGCTCGGTCCCGAAAGCGTAGGAACAAACAGCCCAAAAGAAAAAGCCTCCTATTTGCGGAGGCCGAGTCTCTGAACCACGGTTTTGTAGCGCTCGGAATCGTATTTTTTGAGGTAGTCGAGCAAGCGACGCCGCTTGCTGACCAGCATGAGAAGGCCACGGCGCGAGCCATGATCTTTCAGGTGCGTTTTGAAGTGGTCCGTCAACTGACCAATGCGTTCGCTCAACAGAGCGATTTGGACTTCTGGACTGCCCGTATCGGTGGGGTGCGTTCCGTACTGATCAATGACAGATTTCTTTTGCTCTCTGGCTAGCACTAACCTGATGCACTCCTTCTAATTTTTCAACTCGTTAAGTTGTATGCAGATAGGCTAACACGCTGAGCAGAAAGCGGCAAGGGCGGGATTGTGGGGCAACGTTGAGAGTGGCTGGTTTAGCGTCAATGAGGAGCGACCAAATCGCAGTGAGGGCATCCAGTTATTGCGCGCCCCACTTCTTCCGGTTTGGGGGGAAGTGGGGTTGACCTGAAGACCATCGCCCAAATTAGCCATGAGGCAACCGCCTCCTTCGGATCACTCCAGCAATGCCAACCACACCAGTGACCATTAAGCCGAGGGTACCCGGTTCGGGGGTCGGCGCGGGTGGGGTTCCTGCGGTAAGTGAGCCGCTGGAGAACACATAAAACGCAGGGTTGCCATTGGTGGCGGGGAAATAGTTGAAGTTGAAGTTCCAGCCTCCGCCAGGTACCGTGAGGTTCAAGTATCTAAACGTCTCATCCTGACCCACAAAGCCACTGACCGACCCGCCCAGGTCACCAGAAGCCGAAAAAAGGCAACATTGGAGGCTGAGAAGGTCCGGGTTGTAGCTCATTCCTGCGATAGTGACGCTCAGGAAACCTCCAACAAAAACTTGCGACGGATTGACTGAGCTCAAGTCGGGGATAGCCTGAAGGCACCAGGCGTAGCAGCCCATGCCGCCATATCCGGTAATGGTAGTTCCAGGGCCGAACAAGGCAAAGGAAACACCGCCATCCGGTCCCAAACCGGCCGTGGCGTAAGTAATATTGATGTCGAGGATTGGAATGCTATCGGCGTAGGCGCAAGGAGCAGATACGACAAAAGCCAACACGGCGAGCGAGAGAGTGCGTTTCACGGTTTGTTCCTTTCGCAGGACGGCTGCGAACTATACACATTGAGGTTGTTCCCGGCAATGGCCCAAAGGTGGAAGTAGGACACGATCCGAAGTGTTCAGGATCGGTATCTTGCCCTTCCTATGTTACGAATTGGGCTTGCAAGTTCTCGTCGACCAGCTTGATGTGGCTTGCCCACAGTGATCGGAGATCTCGAGGCCAATCTGTCAGTTCAAGGGGTCGCGTCCGGCGGCACGCCGAAAGGAATTCAGCGATGTGTGGGGATCTCGGCTCAATCGCCAGACGCGTGAACAGGGCTTTCAACAGATAAGATGGTTCTGGTAGTGAGCGAGCCGGGTGCCTCACTTCTCCCCGCATTTGGGAGAAGTGGGACCAATGCTCTCTCAATCAAGCCT
>DATJHT010000140.1:0-7573 GCA_035493765.1 Terriglobales bacterium | reverse complement strand
GTGCAAGCCGGGGCTCAGCCCCCAGAGCGACTGAATTGTTTTTTCGGCACCGGAAATGACCACCGTATCGAAGCCAAATAGAAAACCGGCCAGAGCCGCCGTAAGTGACCAAAAGAAAATGCGAGCGTTCATATAGGTTTTCGTCGAATCACGACGCCACGGCAAAGATATTCCGATCGAGGAAGTCGTTGCAGAATTTCCCTTTGGGATCGTATTGCTTGCACAATTCAATAAAATCCGGCAGTTTGTGGTAACTGGAACGGAGCTTTTCTGGACTTATTGTGAACAGCTTTCCCCAGTGCGGACGAACATCAAACGGCGCCAGTTCTCTTTCGATCATCGGAAGCAGCTTGCTCACAGCCGGCCAATCCTGTTTCCAAGTGAAGTGAATGGTCACACGCGGCTCTTTATAACACGTACTCATCCAGAGATTGTCGGCGGCGATGTTCATACGGCTTGCACGCCCAAGCTAGTCGCCATCGGTTTCAGTGCAAGTTCAAAAGCCGCTTCGACCTCGCTTGATACTGCTTCCACCTAAAAAACACTTCCAGTGTTGCCAAGCACACCCCATGACAGCGACAATCATCGCGTGGTTGAAACCGCCAATTCGACGGCAACACCGAAAGCGACCGCACTCAGAATTTCGCAGATTCTGACCGCACCCAACCAGCTCACTCTGGCGCGCCTCGCCTTCCTGCCATTCATAGTGATCAAGCTGCTTGATCATCATTACAGCGGAGCGCTCATTCTTTTTATGATTGCTGGTCTGAGCGACGGCCTCGATGGCCTGCTCGCACGACGTCTGCATCAGCAGACTCTGCTCGGACAGTATCTCGACCCCATTGCCGACAAGATGTTGCTCAGCACCGTCTTCCTGGTGCTCTCAATCATTCACCAGATTCCCTGGAAGTTCACAGTCATGGTTTTCAGTCGAGACATCTGCATTTTGCTGGTGAGCGGAGTGCTTTACACGATCGCGGGATTGAGAGATTTCCGGCCCAGCATGTTTGGAAAGGCAAACACTTTCTCACAATTGGCGGCCGTGGTATTCGTGATCCTCTTACACGTAGATCCTTCCCGCTGGGTGTGGATCGCCCGCACCGTTGCGCTACGCGCAACATTCATGTTCACAATTGTCTCAGGATTGCACTACGTGTATGTGGTGGGCCAGAGACTCCGAGCAATGGGGCACGAACCCGCACCTCCCAAGTAGAACTCGGCGTTGGAATCTTGTCACGCGGCGCGATGATCCAGGCTATGGTCCGCGGCTTCGAATAGATACAGATCCTGTTCCGCCATGCAGGCACGCAGCAGGCGGCGCCACCCCAGTCTCCGTTTGAGCCATTCGGCAAGAACGGTTCCGGCATTCACATGCGCCGTGAGCTCATCGGGCGGAACGCGGTGCCAGCACCAGTCGTCATCGGTTGAACATTGCAACTCCCGGACTTCAATTTGTCCGTCGTATATGCGATATTCTTTGCCCTCGACTCCATCGGTTGCTTCGAGGCGAAGGTGCATAGATTCCAGTGCCATGTTCCTAACCTCGTTTCCTGGCCAGACGCTAATAAGGTCGCACTCCAGCCTGGTTTGGCCAATCGGGTAGAAACCCCATACTCGGGACTCAAGACGGGTATTTTTGCCGGTGGTTGCTGTATTGCTTCTCTGATTTGCCCTAACCCCCGTAACCCCATAGAATTAAAGTTCTTTTCACGTTATGCCCCTGCGCCTGTTCAACACACTTTCTGGCAAAGTTGACGAATTCCAGCCCCTCGTGGACAACGAGGTCCGCATGTACGCCTGTGGCCCTACGGTTTATGACTACGGCCACATAGGCAACTTTCGGACCTTTGTTGCTGTGGATATTCTGCGGCGCCACCTGCTCCAGAGCGGTTACAAACTCCAGCACGTGATGAACATCACCGACGTGGATGACAAGATTATCCGCAACTCAGCCCAGGCCGGACTCAGCGTGCAGCAGTACACGGCAAAGTATCAGAAAGCATTTCTGGAGGACGCAGCCGCGTTACACATTGAGCAACCGAAGATCGTCCGCGCCACCGAACACATCACACAGATGGCTGAGTTCATTGCGAAACTGGTGGAGAAAGGTTACGCCTACCGGACCGATGATGGTTCTTACTACTTTCGAATCGCCAAGTTTCCTGCTTACGGAAAGCTGTCAAAGAAAGATTTTGCAGGCATGGAAGACGGCGCGCGCGTTGACGTAGACGAATACGAAAAAGACAATGCCCGCGACTTCGCGCTGTGGAAGGCGCCGAAACCCGGAGAAGCTTCGTGGGAAACCGTGATCGGCCCGGGTCGCCCGGGCTGGCACATCGAATGCTCGGTCATGTCCATGCAGGAACTCGGCGAGAGTTTCGACCTGCATGCTGGCGGCGAGGACCTGATTTTTCCTCACCACGAAAATGAAATTGCCCAGTCTGAATCGCTCACCGGTAAGCCCTTCGCGCACTTCTGGTTTCATGCGCGATTTCTTCTGGTCGAAGGCGAGAAGATGTCCAAGAGCGCGGGTAATTTCTTCACCCTGCGCGATCTGGTGCTGAAAGGTCACAAGCCTTCTTCAATACGATATCTGCTGGCGTCGGTTCCTTATCGCAATCAGCTCAACTTTACCTTCGAGGGCCTGCAACAGGCTGCCGCTTCAGTGGATCGCCTGCGCAATTTTCGTTTACGGTTGGCTGGTACTTTTCCTGAAGGATCTTCGCTCGCCATTACTTCCCTTGCAGCGGAGACATCGAAGCGTCTCCGCGAGTCGCTCGACGATGATCTGAATACCGCGCAGGCTCAGGGCGCCATCTTCGATATGGTGCGCGCAGTCAATTCGGAAATTGACTCGGGTAAGGTGAAGAAAGGCGATGTCCCGCCGCTTCTGGCCGCTCTCGCCCGGTTTGATGAAATCTTTTCCGTTCTGAAAGATGACGACGCGGAAAAAATGCAACCCATTGTGGAATGGGCGAAAGCTGAAGGCCGCGAGAAAGACATCAGCCCGGAGTTGCTGGACATCGTGCAGTCAGCGGCGCTTTCAGACCAGCAGATCAATCAGAAAATTGAGCAGATGAAAGCCGCACGCGCGGCAAAAAAGTACGCGGAATCGGACTCACTGCGCGCAGAACTCACGGCCGCCGGTATCATCATCGAACAAACCAAAGAAGGGGTGAGATGGAGAAGGAAGTAGGGACTAAAGCCGTTTACTGCTTGCCATCGCGATCTTCACTCACAGTTTACTTTTTCTCCATCTGGTTTTCTTGATTGTCCTTTTCCATCGCCTGCTGCCGGTCACGATCTCCGGTGCGCCTTCGCTTTGAGCCGTAGTCTGCGTCCATCCCTTTCGCGGATCAAGAATCGAAATGTAGCCTCCCCGCGCGAGTTGCAATTGCTTTCGGACGTGCTGTTTGAAATCGACACGGTCAGCTTCCGTTGGTTCAAACCACGCCGGAGTCACGAAATCGGAGACTCGCACGCCGTCAATCTCGTATCCCAAATCGTCCGATTCGACTGGATCGGCGACTTCAAGCGCGTAAATTTTGTCGTCGCAGCCAACCGCACACCAATTCGTCCAAGGATCGGCCAGCATTTCGAGTAATTCGTGGCTGAACGTTACTGTCCATGATGACCCGCTGTGGAGATCAAGCTTGGCGAATACTTTGCCGAGTGGGGTGCGCTGGCTGCTCAGTTCGTGATAGCCAAGCACACCCGCCTGATCAGGATCGTCTAATACCACAATCTGCCACCATCCTGCCGTGATCTGCTGACCTTGCCTGAGGAATGTCAACGTGCAATCGAGGTCCCAGTAGGCCTTGAAGTCGGCGCTGACTTGTTTTTGCAAGGAAGGAAGAACCGCCTCGACCTGCGAGTCGGCAAGACAGGTCGAGGCATTCGTTACTGCAATTATCGGAATAGGCATGCAAACTCCCGCATTTGGTTTTTTCGGGTGATGACTGAACGCTGAAAAGTCGGTTTTCAGCGAATCATGCAGTCGCTCAAGGCGACGTCGAAACGCGCATTGCCGGTGATGGCGCATATCTGCTGATTCCACTGCTGCTTCAGTTGCTTTGCTGTGGGCGGCGTGATGGGCAATCGCTGGGAGGTTGCAGGCGCAGTTTGCGGCATCAAAGCGGCGAAGTTGTTGACTGTTGTCAGAATCAGATTTATGGCCGCTGTAATTCTGGCCGCGAGCGTCGAATTTGAAATATGCGCCGACTCAAGCAGCGCCGGCAGGTTCTGATCCAAATCCGAAATCACGTTCTGAATTTTCTGCAGCGTGGTCGCGCTTGGATTCGCCTTGTACTCCGCATAGAGCGACAGCAGCAGGTTCAAATCGCGGCTGGCCTGTGCCGAAATATTCTGAATGACAGCTACGTCGCCCGGATTAGCTTGTTGTCCTGATGCGAGTGCGCTCACGAGTGTGGCAATGTTCAGCGCCATCTGTGTGAGCACCGGCAGATCCTGCAGTGCGATATTGATCCATTGAGCGCTGCATCCGGTTGCTGCGAGCGTGATCGCGAGCACGAGTACGAGCAGGGACTTCGATCTAGAAAGCATAGAGACTCCTTGTGGTGTGAGGTTGTAATACGGAACGGACGCGAGGTTTCAGACTTTCAAGGTTCCGAGCGAGCGAGACCAGTCGCTTGCGATGGCCCTGTCGAGGAGCCAGCGCTTAGGACTTCTGCAACGGAAAGCAGGTCCTTCGACTGTGACGTTGGCTCGTTCGCGAGCCAACCTCTTCGCTCAGGATGACATTTTTATAGCGGGCGTTACTGGAAAGACTTACGCTGCCTTCTCATACGCATGCGCGGCCCGCAGAATCGTGGCTTCGTCAAAGTGCCTACCGAAGATCTGCATACCGATCGGTAAATTGTCTTTACTCTTGCCCACCGGAATCGAGATTCCCGGAATGCCCGCCAGATTTGCCGTCACCGTGTAAATATCGGCCAGATACATCGCCAGCGGATCATCCACTTTTTCGCCCAGTTTGAATGCCGGCGTCGGACATGTCGGCCCCACAATAACATCAACTTTTTTGAATGCCTCTTCGAAATCGCGCGTCAGCAGCGTGCGCACGCGTTGTGCTTTTAAATAGTAGGCGTCGTAATATCCGGCGCTCAGTGCATAGGTCCCCAGCATGATGCGTCGCTTAACTTCGGCGCCGAAACCTTCGTCGCGCGTCCGCCGATACATATCGGAAAGCGATCGCGCACCTCTCACGCGAAATCCGTAGCGCACGCCATCAAAACGCGCTAGGTTGGATGAAGCCTCCGCGGTCGCAACCAGGTAGTACGCTGGAATCGCATACTTGGTGTGCGGCAATGAAACGTTAACGATCTCACAGCCCATGCTCGCGAGCTTCTGGATCGCGGCTTCGATTGCACTTCGCGTCTCTGGCTCCAGTCCCTCGCCGAAATATTCTTTGGCTACGCCGATCTTCAAACCCTTGATGGGCTTATCGATTTCCGCAACGTAGTCCGGCACTGGCAATTCCGCAGATGTCGAATCCATGGGATCGCGTCCGGCAATCGTGCGCAGCATGATGGCCGCATCTTTTACCGACTTCGTCAGCGGCCCAATATGGTCCAGCGACGACGCAAACGCGATCAGCCCATAGCGCGATACGCGGCCATAAGTCGGTTTCAGTCCGACAACTCCACAAAAAGATGCGGGCTGGCGAATCGACCCGCCGGTATCCGACCCTAAAGTCGCGACTGCCATATCGGCGGCAACCGCGGCCGCCGATCCGCCCGATGATCCGCCCGGCACACGGCTGAGATCGCGCGGATTGTGCACCGGCTTGAACGCCGAATTCTCATTCGACGAGCCCATGGCAAACTCATCGCAATTGAGCTTGCCGAGAACAAGGGCTCCTGCCGCCTCCAGCCGGGCGACCGCTGTGCAATCGTAAGGCGGAATGTAATTGCCTAAAATCTTCGAGCCCGCCGTCGTGCGCACGCTCTTGGTGACCATCACATCTTTTATGCCGACCGGAACGCCGGCCAGCGGCGGCAGCGCGCTGCCGCTTTGCGCGAGATGATCAATCGCAGCCGCCTTTTCGAGCGCGCGCTCTTTCGAAAGCAGAAGATACGCTCCGATCTTCTCGTCGTCAGCTTCGATTTTTGCGTAGAAAGCCTCTGCCAGCGCCAGCGCGCTGGTCTTACGCTCGGCAACAGCAGAGCGAGCGGCATCGATAGTGAGACCGGAGATATCCATACTTCAGTGGTCGGTTGTCAGTGGCCAGTTGTCGTTTCCTGTTCTGAAACACGGACAACTGAAAACTGACTACTGACAACTATCTTTCAATCACCTTTGGAACTTTGAAAAATGTACCGTCCGACTCTGGTGCATTCGCCAGAGCCACATCGGGCTTAAACGATTTGCGCAGGCCCTCGAGTATGTCTTCGCGGCTGGCATAGGCGAAACGCTCGCTTCCCTGCTTCGATTCATCGAGACCGTAGCGGTCTGAAACCTGCGCCATCGGCGCGACATCCGAGGTGTCGAGTTCGCTCAGGGTGTCTACATGTCCGAGAATCGAATTCAGGTCGCGGACCATGCGCGTGCGCTCGTCCTCGCTTAATTCGAGATTCGCAAGATCCGCAACGTAGGCAACGTCTTTGTCTGTGACCTTCATAAATGATTTAGGAATTAAAGGCAGAATGAAGAAGTAAAAACCATTCGAAGCAAACCTGGCCAATTACTTCTGAGTTCTTACTTCTGATTTTGTATTCTCCCTCGCACCACGAATTCGATCCGGTTGACGCTTTTGGCCGCGAAACGATTAATAACCGCGAGATACTGCGGGGCAAGGCGCCGCAATTCAGCGCACCAACCCGGATCCGGAACTTCAACCGTGAGCACCCCTTTGGCGAAGTCCAGGGCCCGCGTTCGCTCTGCCACCACGGAACCGCACGCCAAAGGCCACGCTAAGACAGGGGCTTTACCCTGTGGTGCGGCATGCAGGCTCTTGCCAACTATTTTTTCCAGTGTTGAAGTAATCGCTTCCACGGAAGATGTTGATTTTAGCATCGCGGCGACAATGGCGCGGCGCGTCGAGGTGCAGTGGCTTTCTGCCACCTATATCCAGAATAGCAATTCGCAGGGGGGCATTGCGCCAAATTCTTGAAATTATTTCGGTACTAATTACCATGACTAACCAAACCCTGCTAAACTAAACCAGCGTTGAGAGTTGCTGGTTTCCTTCCTCGTACTAGCTTTCCCACAGCGCGAAAACTGGCCCTAGGCTTGCACAGGAGCGTCATGCCCGGAATAGCTGATCCCAAGTTGAAATTGAGTTGGGCGAAGAAACACCTTGAATCCCTCACTTCTCAACTTCGGGTCTTCGCGAAATCTAACCCCTATACTTTTAGGCGTGAGGACGATGCGAAAAATCAGCGGCACATCCTTCGGGTCAATATCCTCGACGTTCCCACCGATATAGTTCTCACTGTCGGAGATGCTTTTTACAACCTGCGATCTGCTTTGGATCAACTCGTCTGGGCCTTGTCTAGGCTGAAGGCAATTCCACCTCGATTCGTCCAGTTCCCCGTGATCGAGGACTGGAATG
>DATJHT010000139.1:0-40466 GCA_035493765.1 Terriglobales bacterium | reverse complement strand
CGCCATTCTGCGCAACGGCAATTCCATTCGCCATGAGCGCAGGCAAGTGGTCGGCCCGATTACCAGGCTTTATTTGAGTGAGTCAGGCAGCGGCTATATCGAAATTCCTACCGATCAGATTGAACGATTCGAGCGAGATACAGCCCCGTCTCCAGCGTCTTCAGCCCCAGTTGTAAAAGCCGAAACAAAACCGGCGTCGAAGACTTCAACTCCGGCCATTCCTCCCGCACAAGCAACAGCGATGACTCGCGCCGAGCTGAACTCGATGATTGCTGGAGCCGGTGTACGCCATCAGATCGATCCTGATTTCATCAATAGCGTGATTCGCGCCGAGAGCGGCTTTCACAGTAATGCGGTTTCGAAGAAGGGCGCGCAGGGGCTGATGCAGCTGATGCCGGGAACGGCATCGCAATTGGGCGTCGCGAATTCATTTGATCCGAATTCGAATGTCGAGGGTGGGACCAAGTATCTTCGTGAATTATTGGAGAAGTACAACTATGATCCGGTAAAAGCGCTGGCCGCGTACAACGCGGGATCCCAACGAGTGGATAAGTATCACGGCGTGCCGCCTTACTATGAGACTCAGGCATATATCGCGCGCATCATTCGCGACTACAACCGGCAAAAGATCGCCGAAAACCCTGCGCTGGGGCGCAAAGCCAAGGTAGCCGCGAAGAAAGCCGCGCCTTTACACACTTCAGCACGCAAAGCTGTTGCCAAACAGCCCGGGCCCAGAAAATCACCAGCCCAGGCTGCGAACACCGCTGATCCCGCACCTGGCATCTCAGTGCAGCAACAGGCCGCCCGTTGAAATTTCACTCTCGATGAACAAAAAAAAGACTTTCATTTATACGCTCGCCGCCCTTTTGCTGGGTGCTCTGTTTTATACGCAATTCCGGACGTGGCGCGGGTTCGACTGGAGCGCATTCGGGAAAGAGACGGCGAACGTAAAATCTCATTTGTTGAATGTTTTTCTCGGCGTGGCATGTACCTATTTCGCCTACGTGTTGCGAGCAGTGCGGTGGAAGATATTTTTGCGTCCCGTCAAAAATACCTCCAGCCGTGAACTGCTGGCGCCGACAGTCATAGGCTTCACGGGATTGTCGCTGCTCGGGCGGCCCGGAGAATTTATCCGCCCCTACCTTATCGCCAGGCGCGTGAACCTAAGCTTTTCGTCTCAGGTAGCCGTATGGACTGTCGAGAGGATCTTTGACGTAGGCTCCTTTGGCGTGCTGTTCACTATCGCCCTCCTGAATCCGGAAACGCGCGCTTTACTCAGCGGTTTTCACATAGGCAAGTTCGCGCTGCTGGCCCTGGCCATTGGGATTTCATGCCTTGTGTTGCTGGTAATGAAAGGTGAGTCGCTGGCCTCGTGGATTTCAACCAGGTTCTCGGGCTTTGCCCCGAGACTTGGGGAATTGGCAGCTGCCCGCATTCGGGAATTCAGCAGTGGATTGAATACGATCCATGACGCGAGTTCTTTCGCACAACTGGTGGCCGTCTCCGTGGTCATGTGGACGATGATCGCCCTGGCATATTGGCAAGTGATGTTGTCTTACGGAGTAGCTGTCCTCGATCGTCCGAAGCAGATTCCGCTGGTGATGGCCTCAAGCATGTTGGGATCGGTAATTCAGCTGCCGGGGGTTGGCGGAGGTTCCCAGCTGGCCACCATATTTACCATGCAAAAAATTCTGAGTGTGCCCCGCGAGCTTGCGGTCAGTTGCGGCCTCCTGCTATGGGCTGTGACCTTCATGTCGGTAATTCCCTGGGGACTGTTTCTCGCTCATCGTGAACGATTGTCCTTGCGGAGGCTATCGGCGGAAAGCCAGGAAGAGGAACAAGGTGCTATTGAAGGACCAGCAATTCACGAAAGACTTGGGCACTAATTCACCAGCGCCATCTCTTCTTCAGCCAGCAGCCGCAATTCCATCCAGCCTTCAACCGGAAGGGCGTCGAGAGGTAACCCATTCTGCCAGATGCTGAAGCGCAGGCGCAGCCTGCTGGTTGAAATCGAATCGGCGCTGCCGGGTCTTGGAGGCACAGCATAGAGCAATGCGAGCGGAAGTCTGAATTGAAAGGTCCCGCCCATCGCTACACGAATTTGTTGTGTATCGAGTTCCTCGAGTCCGTCTGCGAGCTTGACCCAAATAATTCTCGCATCCGCGATCTCCACATTCAATCTTAATGCGCGACGTGCGCGGTTCGAAGCGTCAGCCCAGGACTCAAGGTTCACCACGATTTCAAAAATGCCCTCGAGTCTATCGGCGAAGTCAATTCGGCCATAAACATCACTTTCATCGATGCCGGCATAAATTGACTCCAGATGAAAAACTTTGCCATGCATAGAACCAGAACTGCGGTCAGCGGTATAGTGAGCGGCCCCCATCCATTCGAAATACCGAACAGTCTTGCCATCGATAAGCGGATGAATGTAGTGCGTCTGCGGCTGGAAGACTGGCTGCACTACTCCCTGCATGATGGGCTGGGCAAGATAATCGGGCGGCGTAGCCCCTAACATCTGGTAGACGTTTGAGAGATGTTTGCGGTAGAGTTCGTCAAATTCGCGGTCGTTGGCCGAGTGATGCTCCGGGCCATACCACCAGTTCCAATCGCTTCCTTCGGCGATGAGCAATTCTTCAAATGCAGTCTTTTGCTGCTGTGCAGAGCAGTTCGCAGACGCCTGCGAATAGAAATTGCGCGCGTGATAAAGATAGTCCCATGAGCGGTTATCCTCGGGCGCTCCAATCCACACATTAAAGTTGGCATTAATCCACGATCCCGGCACCAGCGATTTCAAGACGTTCACATTTTTGTGGCGCTCAATTGCTTCTGAAACGGTAACCGCCTCGATATCAGGAGAACTTTGTAGCGCGTCATAGATGCGGCGCAGGAACTCGCGGCCGGATTCGGGATAGTATTCCCACGCGTTTTCTCCGTCCAGAATGATTGGCACAACTGCATCGGCTCCGGAGCGAAGCACGGGTTCGGCAGACTCACGGATGTTCCGCATCAGGTGGTCAGCGGCTTCCTGCGGCGGCATGCCGGAGTAGACGAAGCCAATCAGGTCAGAGATGGCATGGTCTCGAAAAATCAGACTTATGTTCGCTCCCCCATTCTCATATCGATGAATGGTATAAAGCTTAGCGGCCGCGGCATCCGGCAATCGGCCATGGCCGTCGCGAGTGAACGGCATCCCGAGCGTACGCGCCAGGACACCTTCGTCCGTCGCCATCCATTTCACGCCTAGATCGGCGCCGATCGCCATCACTTCTTCCGAGACACTGCCCTCTGAGGGCCACACGCCATGTGGGCGCACTCCGAAAACTCTTTCATGTAGATCGAGACCGCGCTGCAACTGTTCGCGAGCATCCTCCGGGTGGCGAAAACGGTTGTGTGGCAGCGGCAATCCTGCAGTGGAAACCGCGCCCTGATTTGTGTCGCACACCAAGGGCAGGATCGGATGATAGAAGGCTGAAGTTGAAATTTCGATTCTTCCCCGGTTTGCCGCTTCCGCGTGAGCCGGGATGACGCGCTTGATCAAATCACCCTCGCGCTCAATGACGAAGCGCTGATCATCAAGAGAAAACCCGCGCCCTTTTTTGACGAGAGCAGCGATATCAGGTTCCAGCAGAAAAAATTCGTCGAACCATGCCAACTGCGAAAGCACTTGCAGGTCCGTGAAATCCTGCGGCTGAAAGAATTTTTCAGCCTTCTCGGGGACTGAGCCAGCACTCTGAAACCTTTCCCAAAGTTCGGCGTACCGGGGATAACGGCCGATCAAGTGCGCAGGATTTGCCTGAAACAAATATTGCAGGGCGAAGCGGCGTTCCGTTTGCGTAAGATCCTTGGCTGGACGCGAAGCCACGGTTAAGAAAGGATCGTAGGCGGCGCCACTCTCATAATCCTGAATTTGAGAAATCAACGAGGGGACAAGATTAAAGGTTTGGTGAACGTCAGGAAACTCTTCCAGCAGTTTGACCATCCCGTAGTAGTCTTTCAAGGCGTGCAGCCTGACCCAGGGGAGGCGATACTCTCCTGTAACCAGGTCTTTGTAATAGGGCTGATGTTGGTGCCAAAGAACTACGACGCGCAAAACCGGCATAGGACAGGCAGTTTCCTGATTACAATTAAGATTTGCATGCAGTCTAGCACGGGCGAAACGCGCTCAGCAGCAGGCATCGAGTTTCGCATTAAATGAATCCTGAATGCTAATCTCAACAAGATGAATTCCAAGAATCTCACTCTCGCGTCGGTCCGCCACGACGCTAGCCTGCTATCGCAGGAGGATCTCTACCTGTTTAATGAAGGGCGGAATTACCGCGCTTACAACCAGCTTGGGGCCCGCCTGGCAACGGTGGGCGGTGAGAGCGGGGCCAACTTCAGCGTGTGGGCGCCGAACGCCGAGAAAGTTTCAGTTGTCGGAAGCTTCAATGATTGGAATAACAACACGCATCCTCTGGAACCGCGCGGCAGTTCGGGTATATGGGAAGGGTTCATTCCTTCAGTCGGTAAAGGCGCTCTGTACAAGTACCACATTGTTTCCAATAACCACGGGCATGTCGCGGATAAAGCTGATCCCTTCGGCATCTATCATGAGAAGCCGCCGAGAACAGCATCGGTGGTATGGGACCTGGACTATCAGTGGTCTGACGAAGCCTGGATGAAGGCGCGTGCTGGACGGCAGTCGTTACACGATCCGATTTCGATTTACGAAGTCCACATGGGTTCGTGGATGCGCGTCCCTGAAGACCACAATCGATCGCTGACTTATCGGGAGATTGCGCCCAAACTCGCGGAGTACGTTGAGCGCATGAACTTCACGCACGTCGAACTCCTGCCCATCATGGAGCATCCGTTCTACGCTTCGTGGGGATATCAGACGACCGGCTATTTTGCTCCCACCTCGCGTTACGGCACGCCGCAGGATTTCATGTACTTCGTCGATTACCTGCACCAGCGCGGGATTGGAGTGATCCTCGACTGGGTGCCGTCGCACTTTCCATCCGATGCGCACGGACTTGCGTATTTCGACGGAACGCATTTGTTCGAACATGCCGACTGGCGCCTCGGGTTTCATCCAGACTGGAATACTTACATCTACAACTATGGACGCAACGAGGTAAGGAGCTTTTTACTGTCGAGCGCCATGTTCTGGCTGGACAAGTATCACGTAGATGGCTTGCGCGTCGACGCGGTGGCCTCGATGTTGTATCTCGATTATTCACGCCGCGAGCATGAATGGATTCCCAACAAATACGGTGGCCGAGAGAATCTCGACGCCATCGAGTTTCTACGCCAATTGAACCTTGAAGCCTACAAGGAGTATCCGGGCATTCAGACCTACGCCGAGGAATCGACTGCGTGGCCCATGGTTTCGAAGCCTGTATATCTGGGCGGCCTGGGTTTTGGATTGAAATGGGACATGGGATGGATGCACGATACCCTGGCATATTTCTCACACGAGCCAATTCACCGCCAGTTCCATCACAGCATGCTTACCTTCCGCATGCTCTACGGTTTCACCGAAAATTTCGTGCTGCCGCTGTCGCACGACGAAGTCGTCCACGGAAAAGGGTCCATAGTTGGGAAAATGCCGGGAGACGAGTGGCAGAAATTCGCCAATCTGCGCTTGCTCTATGGCTACATGTTCGCCCAGCCAGGCAAGAAACTCTTGTTTATGGGTGATGAATTCGGTCAAGTGCGCGAGTGGGGGCATGACATGAGCCTGGAGTGGCACGTCTTGCAATATCCCGTGCACTCGGGCGTACAAAAATGGGTGACACAATTGAACCGCAGTTATCGCGAGCAAGCTGCCCTGCATGAAATCGAGAACGACCCGGCAGGCTTCGAGTGGGTAGATTGCAACGACACAGCCGCAAGCGTGGTCTCACTATTGCGGAAGGGCCGCCGTCCCCAGGACATAATTCTTGTCGTCTGCAACTTTACGCCAGTGCCGCGAGAGAACTATCGGATCGGTGTGCCTACTGGCGGTTACTGGCGTGAACTGCTGAACAGCGACGCAAGCGAGTATGCCGGAAGCGGGATGGGGAATATGGGTGGGGTAAACGCCGAAGAGGTTCCTACGCACGGCCGTCCGTATTCGCTCTCGCTGACGCTGCCGCCGCTGGGGATTCTGTTTTTCAAAGCCGAATAGAATAGCCACGCCTCAAGTCCGTGCACCACAAACGCATGCCCACGACTGGAGAGAAATTCGAGCGCGCCGTTTCGATAATGGCGCGGCTGCGCGGACCAGACGGCTGCCCTTGGGACCGCGAGCAGAGCTTCGACTCAATCAAGCCTTACACCCTGGAAGAAACCTACGAGGTCCTCGAAGCCATAGATAATCGGGATTGGCACGAATTGCCAGGCGAACTGGGCGACCTTCTATTGCAGGTACTCTTCTACTCCCAGATGGCCCGCGAGGCGGAACATTTTTCGATTGACGATGTGCTGGATCGGCTCTCCGACAAGTTGATCAATCGGCATCCGCATGTTTTCGGCGCTGTGACTGCCGAGACGTCTACCGAAGTTCTGCAGAATTGGGAAGCGCTCAAAGCAGAAGAGAAAAAAAACAGGCTCCGCGCACGCGGGAACGGGTCTGAACAGCCGAGTGGTCCCGAGCCTCTGCTCGCCGGAGTTTCTTCTGCCATGCCGGCATTGCTCGAAGCTCACAAGCTCAGTTCTCGTGCGGCACACGTGGGCTTCGACTGGCCGGAAATCGGCGGTCTCTTCGACAAGCTGTCGGAAGAAACGCGCGAATTACAGGAGGAATTGAAACGGCTTCCCTCGCCCGCAACCCCCTCAGGCCAAGGCGTCGCGGGACCAGGCAAGCTGCAGGTTCCGGAGCATCTTCGGCAGAGGCTCGAAGAGGAAGTCGGGGATCTGTTTTTCGTATTGGTCAACATTGCCCGTTATCTTTCGCTCGATTCCGAGTCGGCGCTGAAAAAGACCAATCGAAAATTCAGGCGACGCTTCCAGTGGATGGAAGAGCAGCTACGAACATCCGGCCTTTCATTGCAAGCTGCAAGCATGGAGCAACTCGAGTCACTGTGGCAGAAAGCTAAACAGCATGAACTGGAGTCCGCACCGACCACTCACAATCAATGAGAATCGAATCTATTACTCTCCGCGAGTTGCATCTCCCCCTGAAGCATTTCTTCGAAACCAGCTTTGGCCGAACCGAGAGCCGGCGCGTATTGCTCCTGACCGCTTGCTGTGATGGTGTTGAAGGCTGGGCAGAATGCGTCGCCAGCGAAGGCCCGTTCTTCAGTTATGAATGGATCGAGACCGCATGGGCGACTCTGCGTGATTTTCTTGCTCCCACATTGATTGGCACGGAGCTTAGCCGAGCGGGTGATGCTGCAGCGCAGCTCGCGCGCGTCCGCGGCCACAACATGGCCAAAGCTGCGATCGAGAATGCACTCTGGGATGCCGAAGCCAAACAGAAACAGATTCCGCTCTGGCGCCTGCTGGGCGGAATGCAACCAGAGATCACCTGCGGCGTTTCCATCGGCATTCAGAATTCACACGATCAGCTTTTGGAAAAAATCGAGACGGAACTTGCTGCGGGCTACCAGCGCATCAAGGTCAAGGTGAAGCCGGGCTGGGACATCGAGGTGCTGGGAAAAATCCGCCAGCGCTGGCCGGATATCGTCTTAAGTTGCGACGCCAACTCAGCCTATCGCCCCAGCGATCTTGAACGCCTGCGACGGTTCGATGATTTCAATCTACTGATGATCGAGCAGCCGTACTGGGACGACGACATCGTTCAACATGCCAAGCTGCAACGCGAACTGAGGACATCGATCTGCCTCGACGAATCCATTCGCAGCGCTCGTGACGCAGAGTCCGCAATCGAACTCGAAGCGTGCCGAATCATCAACATTAAAGTTGGACGCGTCGGCGGGTTCAGTGAAGCCATTGCTGTCCACAACGTCTGCCAACGCGGCAACATCCCTGTCTGGTGTGGTGGAATGCTGGAAACCGGAATTGGACGCGCCCACAACGTCGCGCTTTCCACCTTGCCGAACTTTCGCCTTCCCGGCGACGTTTCTGCCTCCCAGCGTTACTGGACTGAAGACATTGTCGATCCAGAAATTGAGGTTTCGCCGCAAGGAACGATCAGCGTCAGCGACAAACCGGGAACGGGTTACGATGTCAAAAAGGACTTGGTTGAGAAATTAACGGTTCGCAAAGAAATCATCCGTGGACAAACTGTGTCCGCCTAGTGAAACTGAGCCCTGCCTGGCCGCCATCCACTCGGTTTTTTTGCTCAGATGAATTCCTCCCATTGCTATTCGGCGCGATCCGGGTAACCTCCTTCTTCAGCAAGTCGACGGCTTGTGCGAAGCTCAAGTCCTTCGGCACCGGGCGAAATCCTGAGAAAATATCGCTGGAACGAATGTTCAGCTTTTTGAAGATCAGGATCTTTCCGGTAAATGCCAGTTCCATTCGGGTTAGCTCCCATTGCTTATTTCCAACATCTGCCTGCTGCACGACAAAACGGCCACCGCTATCAAGATGGCCTAGAATGCCCCATCCAAACCCCACATCCTTTTGCAGCGTTCCGTTTATTTCCGCAATCCGCTTCTCGTTGGCGTCCACCAGCAATGTTCCGGCCATTCCAGTCAACACCTGCTCCACTCGTGTCGGCGGATCATAGGCAGGGTTGGGCCTGAACTTCAAGCGCACCAGGCGATCGCCCGGGCGCCCAACCCCGACAGTTCCCTCCTGCGTTCCGTCCGCTTCAAACAGAAACGCATCGGGCAATGCCTTGAGAATCCGCAGGGTCCGGTCAGCATCTTCCTTCTCTTGCTTGCGCTTGCGGTTCAGCTCATCCGGATTTCGAACGTAATTTTCCAGGCGCGACTGCTCGGCTTTCTGCTGCTCTGGGCTCAACGGACGACCGTCTTTCAAAATGATGATTCCGGCAGTGGCGTCTCGCGCCTCGACAACTAACTTCGTCTCGGAAACATGCGGAGTCCTTCTTTCATCTCTGAACATGAAATGTTGCCCATTGGCAGTCGTTTCATTCTGGACTGCTTGCCGAACCAGCTCCGCAGCCGGAAGTGGTGAATTATCCCTGCAGACAGCCAGGGGGACCATGGCCAACGACCCCAGTACCGCGACGCACCCCAGCAATCGGATGTTGATAAGTCTCATTAAGGCAATTCTAGCCCGAAGCCGGAGCTCTGCTGCTTTTGGCCGGTACTCAGTTTTATTGTCTGGATATTTAGTAAATCGCCGTTCGCAGTCCTCACCGCGCTTAAGTAATAGGCTTGGCCCGGCGTGAGATGGTTTACAATCCTTTGGCGTTAGCGGTGCGCCCTTCGCGGAGGTGGTCCATGAGTATGACATCGTCAGAATTCGCTCACATTGGGAAGTCGGTCTGCATCAAGGGAGAACTCTCCGGAAGCGAAGATATCTATGTGGACGGCCAGGTGGAAGGGACAATTCAGCTTTCCGGGAACAGCTTAACCATCGGTCCCAATGGGAAGGTGCGCGCCAATATAACGGCAAAAAATGTGAGCATCGGTGGATCACTGGACGGGAACATCCAAGCCAGCGAGCGCAGCGAATTTCGCAAGACCGCGGTAGTGAATGGTGACGTTCAGTCGCGACGGATCGCCATCGAGGAAGGCGCCTTTTTCAAAGGCAAATTGGAAATAGTGCCCGAAAGCAAGTCCCAACCCAACGCGGCTGCCGTAGCGGCCTCGGCGACCGGCCCGGCGGTTACGACAGTACCAGTCTCCGAACAAGCCAAGTGATCTGGCCTTTGCGGCGCACAGCATTTATAGTGAGCTGTAGTAGATTTTCCTGGCGATTGGTACCCGTTGGGAATGCAGCGGCTTGAAATCCCGCCGACTGCGAGTCCGCAACTCTCATGAAATTTTTTCGCAGTACGCCGGCAGAGCGGCCGGCTCCGAAAACTCCACAGCGTATGAGCCGCCGGTCTAGCGCCATGGCCGAACTCTCGCGCATTTTTAAATCCGAGGATCCGCTTTGTGTACTCGATATCGGCGCCACCTCAGCCAGCAATATCCGTTTCTTCACTCAGAGAGGTCATCGAATCTATAGTCAGGATCTGCTGGAGGCCTCAACTGATCCGGAACTAATGGTCAAGGGCGAGCAAGGCCAAACTGTGGTGGACAGCAAGAAATTTCTGGAAGAGAACCTTGCCTATCCGAACGCTCATTTCGATATCGTGTTTTGCTGGAATCTGGCTGACTATATGGACGAGGGCCTGGTGAAGCCGGTTATCGGACGCCTCTGGTCGATGATGAAACCCGGGGGGCAGTTGCTGGCGTTCTTCCACACTCGCGAGGCCGGCCCGGATGCTCCTTATTTCCGTTATCACCTGACCGAAGGCGCCGACCTGGAAATGCACACCTTAAATGCCAAGCGTGATTCTCGCACTCCGGTTCCGACAAAACCTCTCACCCTGCAGCGCGTATTCAATAACCGCCACATCGAAACTTTGTTTCGCGACTTCGCATCGATTAAATTCTTTCTCTCCCGCGACAATATTCGCGAAGTTCTCGTGATTCGTTGAAATTTCCTTGTATCTGCTAGCGAGTCATTCTGACCAGGTGCCGCGTAATTGCTGGCGTTCTCTGGAGAATTGACATTACTGGACGGCGCACCAGGCTGGGAAGTTTAAGGAAGTTGCGCAGGTGGGATGAAGCTCGAAACACCGGTGCCAGCTGTCGGCGATATTGGCGGGCATATTCTGCGTTCGCCTGCAACAGAGTGCACTCGTTCTGTAAGAATGGCGTCAGGCATCGCGTGGCCAGGGCGCCGCTACGCAAAGCCAGAGAAATTCCATCACCGATGAAGGGATCAACGAAGGTCGCGGAGTCGCCCACTTGCAAGATGTTGTCCTGCACCGGTTCCGGTTCGTGAAAGATCAGTGGCGAAGTGCTGACCGGCGGCATAGCCGGCTCCCAACTCCGACTGCGTGTCTGTAAAGCCGGATGACATCGAAAAATCTGATTCAATTCCGTGGCGACATTGGCTTTCACCATGGCGCATGCATTTATGATTGCCTTCGACCCGTTCACCGGCTCAGTGACCGGTTGCACTCCGCAATATCCGCCGGAAAAAAAATACAGATCCACCGAGGCCGCCGCTGCTTCCTCACGAAAATGCGCCTTAATTCCTATCCACCGGCTGTTCGCGGCACGCGCGCGGGTAGATGGGGCCGTGAGGAAAGACCATCGGCCAGTCGCGTTGACCAGGGCTCGGGCTTCGAAACAGCTTGATTGTGTCACCACTCGGAACAGTGCCGCGTTGGGCCCATTCCGTTCGACTGCTTTCACGGTGCACCCATCTAATGCCTCTACACCGCTCTGAATCGCGGACTTCCACAACGCCTTATCGAGATCGTAGCGGGCAATGCTTGCAGCTGGTGGCTTGATCTCGGCTGGAATCTCAGCTCCGTCGGCGAAGATTCGGCTGCTGGAGATGCGGGGCGCGTCTGCAATTAATACACGAAAATCGGCCGCCAGTAGAGTCTCTAGAAGTCCGAGTGCCTCAGCCGAAACGAACTCGCCGCAAACTTTGTGCCGGGGAAAATGACCTCGCTCCAGCAGCAGCACACGTGCGCCGGCTCGCGCGGCCGAAATCGCGGCAGCGCAGCCGCCGGGTCCAGCGCCAATTACAATGAGGCCATAAATCATACCTGCGGGTCGCTTCCCTTCCAGGCGATTACGCCCATGCGGTAAAAGTAATGCATACGCGACTCCACACCGCCAGCGCCTGCCGCCCGAAAGAATTGTTTCATTTCCTCGATAGTGTAGGCCTGCCGCACTGAGGCCGGCGCGTCGTTTCGTGTGATGCGGCTGCGATACAGCGGCGTTCCCGCGTATGCAAATGCCAGGTGCAAGGGACTGCGGATGAGATCGTGTATTAGAACTGCAACGCTACACACTCGCAAGGCTTGCTTTGCGAAGAGCACAGCTTGCTCCGGCGGAAGGTGATGCACGAACAGAGAGCAGGAAATCAGATCAAAAGTTGAGTCGGGGAATGGAAGGCTGAGAGCATCGGCCACGACGGCGCTGCGACTATCTTGATCCAGACCAGCATTGCCCACCCCAGCTGCGGAATGCCCATCGTGATTTCTAAATGCCGGAAGGTGCGAGGCAGCGCGGTCAAGCAAGGTTAGGTTCAGACGGATTCCGCTGCTTTGTAGTTCGGCGCGGACGGTGTTTACCAGGGAACCGTCGCCGGCTGCTACTTCCAATAAGGAGAACTCTGATCTGCCGGTCCTGTCGGCGACAGTTTGAATTAGCGCACGGGTAGTGGCAAT
Organism: Terriglobales bacterium; assembly: GCA_035493765.1. Lineage (GTDB taxonomy): Bacteria > Acidobacteriota > Terriglobia > Terriglobales > Acidobacteriaceae > Gp1-AA145. The sequence continues at coordinate 28,159 of DATJHT010000139.1, read as the reverse complement.
ACCTCCAAACCAGCGATTAAACCAGCGCAAATCGAGCAACGAATCGGCGACTTCTTTCGGAGTACCGGAATCGTCGTCAAGCAACTCGTGCGTTGGCCGTCGCTGCATGGGCTGGATTGTAAAGGATCGAAAGCGCAGCCATGTCAGATCCAAGTGACATTTAGTCACCGACAACAACTTCTTTCCCACTGACCAACACGGATCAGAGCAGATTGGCAAAATGGAAGATCTTGCGGAGGAACCAATAATACGTTGAATCCGCGTGATCCGTGTTTATCCGAGGAAAAGAAGTTTCGGCTAGACTTCTGCCAGTTCTTCTTCCAGCAACTGTTTGTTGTACAAGTCAGTGTAGTAGCCGTTCAAAGCGAGCAGTTCCTCGTGCGATCCCAGTTCAACAATTCGTCCCCCGTGCAACACTGCGATGCGGTCAGCGTTGCGCACTGTCGAAACGCGATGCGAAATGAAGATCGTCGTTCTTCCGTGCATAACTTCCCGGAGATGATTCAGAATTTTGTCCTCGGTCTGGGTATCTACACTCGAAAGCGCGTCGTCGAGGATCAAAATCCTGGGATTGCGTATCAGAGCGCGAGCAATAGCCGTGCGCTGCTTCTGCCCGCCGGAAAGCGTGATTCCGCGCTCGCCTACAAGCGTCTTGTACTTATCAGGAAAGCCTTCGATGTCTGTCGCGATATTTGCCGCTTCGGCGGCCCAGCTTACCTCTTCGTTGCTGGCCTTCTGCACGCCGAAAGCAATGTTTTCTCGTATGGTTTCGCTAAACAGAAAAGTTTCTTGCGGGACAAAGCCGATGTTGCGCCGCAGATCTGCGAGAGCATAGTCGCGGACAGGCTTACCGTCGATCAGGACTGCTCCGGCGGCAGCGTCGTAAATTCGCGGGATCAGGCTGACGAGCGTGGTTTTGCCGGACCCTGTCGGCCCCACGATCGCCAGGCTGCTTCCGGCAGCGATGTGCAGATTGAGGTCATGCAATACGGGGATGCCATCGTAGCCGAAATTGAGATTACGAAATTCGATATCGCCGCGGATTTCGACCTCACGCGACCCGATTACGCCGGGAGCATCAGTAATCTCCGGCGTCTCCATCATAAGCTGATGGATGCGCGCCAGCGATGCTGTGCCACGCTGGAAGATATTGATTACCCAGCCGAGCGCGATTACCGGCCATGTCAGCAGGACCATGTAGGTGTTGAACGCAACGAAATCACCGACGCTCATCGAACCGTAAAGATTAATGGTTGTACTCGTACCCAGGTAGGAAGTCAGATGAATCGTTGATTGACCGCTGATGACCTCTCTGCCGCCAATCCACAGGACCAGCACGATTGCTAACCCAAGCATGGTTTCGAGCGTAGGCCAAAGCATGCCCATGAGCCGGACTAGTTTCAAACTGCGCGCAATGTATTCGCGATTCGACTTCTCAAAACCGGCGGTTTCGGCTTGTTCTTGCACATAAGCGCGGACCACTCGAACTCCGGAAAAGTTCTCCTGCACGCGGGCAGAAATCTCCGAGAACATCGCCTGAATCCGCTCGAAGCGCTCATGAATTCTACGTCCAAAATATTGAATGACTACGCTCACCACCGGCAGCGGCAGAAACGCGTACAAGGTCAGCTTCGGACTGATCGACAACATGAACGCGAGTGCACCGGCAGTGAAAACAATCGTATTCGCCGAGTACATGATGGCCGGCCCCAGAAGCATGCGGACCGCATTCAGGTCATTTGTCGCCCGCGCCATAATGTCGCCGGTGCGGGTGCGCTGATAGAAGCTGTATGACAAGCCTTCGAGATGGCGGAAGAGATCGTTACGAAGGTCGAACTCGATCTCGCGCGAAACACCAATCACGATCCAACGGGTAAGAAACTGAAAGATTGCTTTGGTTACAGCAACGGCGAGAATCAGTGCAACAAGTTTTGCAATCAGACGAAGTATCTGGGGCGATGGGTCAGCATGTTCAAGGGAGTCGATGGACCGCCCAACCACCAGCGGAAACAGCACCCATACGCCATTCATCAAGAGAACGCAGAGTCCTCCCCAGAGATAGCTACTCCGGTATTTCTTTAAATAGGGGAAAAGAGGACGCAGGTTCGCCAGCAACATGACCCTAATAGATGAGATTCTACCAGCGGCGGGTTCAGGGATATTCCGCGGGCGCTATGACCTGCGAACCTCCTCTTTGCAGTGCGCTCGGCTGTGGGCCAAGGCCGAAGGTTCAGGGAAAGCTACAACAAATGCCCCGGCCAGCAGCAGGATCCAGAAGATCACAAAGAGCAGGTCGGAGCTGCTCACGAAAGAGACCACGGATTCAAAGCTCACAATTCACCTCGCAACACCTTCACAACAAGCCTGTGACCTTACGCCGAAGCGCAGCCCACATCGGCACGGCCGCTGCGCACCTTATACTCCTGCAAAATGTTCTCAATAGCATCAATCCGCTGCGATGTGGTTAGACTATGATCCACGACTTCTAGCTCGATCCGTCCCAGCCAGTAACCAAGGGCGCGATCGATTCCTGAAGAAACTTCGGCGGCCACCATATCGACAAAATCAGTCTGCGTTGCTCTGCTTGCCATGTCTTCTCCTGGCGATTCAGGGCGAACCAATGGTTCGCCCCCTCACGCGATCACGAACACCGGTTACTGCTGTTGATCTGCATCTGGCGCCTGGTTCTGCATGTGCTGCTGCATGCGCTGCTGGTGTTTGGCCATCATGTCAGCGACTTTGGCTTTTTGCGTTGAATCCAGCAACGCATAGATCTGCGACGCCATCTTTGCGTGTTCTACTTGCAATTGAACGTGGACCTGGGCTTCCTGTTGCGCGATCGCCGTCACCTTGGCCTGATCGAAAGCCCCGCTGGTGATCAACTGCATCATCTGCTGATGCGATTGAGCTTCCTGCTGCATGAGCGGCTTAATGGTCGGTTTTTCCGCCTGGAATATCTGCTTGACCTGCGCGTGCTGCTCGTCAGTCAGATTCAACCCGTGCAGAAATCCCATGCCCATTCCCATCATGCCGCGGTGCATCCCGCGATGCATGGATTTCCCACCTTCGGGCGTTTGCGCGAGAGCGATGCCCGCAATAAGTGCCAGCGCCAATGCGCCGAATGCCGTTATCTTTGCGATTCTGGATTTCACTGTTTCCTCCTGGCCGCAAGTTTCTCTCTGAACCTGCGTCCTACGTAGATAGAAACACCGCCCGCGGCAAAAGGTAGTAAAGAGTGCGTCAAACCGAGTAAATGTTTGTAAAAGAGGGACTTTTTCCCTTTGACGAATCTTTACTGCTTTCCTGCCGGAGCAGCAACTAAAATCAAACTATTGTGGAACGCATACTCGTCATTGATGACGACACCGAGTTGTGCTCGCTGGTAAGCGAATATCTGCGTCCTGAAGGTTTCCAGGTGGCATGCGTGCACGATGGCAAAGCGGGCCTGGCGGCTGCGCTGAGCGGCGACTATTTGATTGCCGTCCTCGACGTGATGCTGCCGGGCATGAATGGCTTCGATGTCCTGCGCAAGATTCGTGACAGCTCGCGTTTGCCCGTCTTGTTACTCACCGCGCGCGGCGAGGATGTGGACCGCATCGTCGGCCTGGAAATTGGCGCTGACGACTATTTGCCAAAGCCCTTCAATCCGCGCGAGTTGGTTGCACGAATTCGAGCAATTCTACGACGAACCCATGGCAAAACGGAGGCGGAAGTTCCCGATGTTATTCGCGTGGGGGATGTCGATCTTGATCCAGCTACGCGGACCGTGCACCATCGCGGCAATCCGGTGGAACTCACGTCGGTCGAGTTCGGGTTGCTGCACGTGCTGCTACGCGAAGCCGGACGCGTAGTCACACGCGAAGCCCTGGTGGACGAAGTCCTCGGCCGGAAATTTTCGCCGTTTGACCGCAGCATTGACATGCACGTGAGCAAGGTGCGGAAAAAACTGGGCGATTCCGACTCCGAAGAACACATCAAGACCATCCGCGGCGCCGGATACATTTTCGCGCTGGCGCGCCCCAAGAGTAAGAACGGTACCCGATGAGAAGTCTGTTTCTCAAAATCTTTCTGTCGTTCTGGCTGGCAACCGCCCTGTTCATCGTCGTGGCTATTCTGGTCACTCTGGCCATGCGGCCCACACGGCAGATTACGTCGGTTGAACTGTCCCAATCCAAATCTCTCTCGGACGCGGTCGACGCCTATCAGGCCGGCGGCGCGGACAAGTTGCGCGATTATCTTCGCAATCTCCGCGACAATCAGCATGTACATGCAGTCCTGTTCAACGAACAGGGCCCATTGGTTGGGCACACAGTCCCGCCCTGGTTTACTGAAACTGCCAACGGGCAACGCAGCACCGCCGACACATTTTGGGGTCGTATTAATCCGCACTTTCAGATGCTGAAAGCATCGATGACCGGTAGTGACGGGCGTCGCTACACTCTGGTCACGCAATTACCTCCCGGACAGAATGCGCTGTTTGGGCCGGGGGGCGTTCCGGGCCTGGGCATTCTGATCGCGGTGCTGTCGTCTGGCTTGGTGTGCTACATCCTCTCGCGCTATCTCACTTCCCCGATTTTGCGGCTGCGCCATGCCACCCAAAAGCTTGCTGGCGGAGATTTGTCGGCGCGCGCTGGGGGAGACTCGCTTCGCGGCAAGGACGAGATGTCCCAATTAGTGCGCGACTTCGATCTCATGGCGGAGCAGATCGAAAAGCTGATCGGCGCACAATCGCGTCTGCTGAAAGATATTTCCCACGAACTTCGCTCTCCTCTCGCGCGTCTGACGGTAGCTCTTGAACTGGCGCGACAGCGGACTGGACCCGAGGCGCAAAGCATTCTCGACCGTATCAGCCTGGAATCAAGTCGCATGAATGAGCTGATCGGGAGTCTGACTAAAATATCGCGCCTGGAAAGCGGGACGGGAATGCGCCGAGTTCCAGTCCAGCTTGAGGAAGCGCTGGAAGAAATTGCCCGCGACGCCGCTTTCGAGGCGCAGGCACGCAACTGCCAGGTACAGGCTGAAGTCCTCGACGAGTTGCCGGTGCTGGGAGATCCGGCGCTTCTGCACAGCGCCATCGAGAACGTGGTCAGAAATGCCACCCGATACACGCCCGACGGCACCACCGTTAAGATCCATGCAGAGAAAGTACAGAAGTGGGGTGTGGCGGAGGCGGTTGTGAAGGTAAGCGATTGCGGCCCCGGCGTGCCCCAGGATGCCTTGGAAAAGATTTTCCAGCCTTTTTACCGCATTGACGATGCCCGGGTGCGGACCACGGGTGGTGTGGGACTCGGACTTGCCATCACAGATCAGGCCGTCAGGCTGCACGGAGGCTCAGTCAAAGCATCAAACCTTCCAGAGGGTGGGTTGTTAGTTGAGATCCGGCTTCCCCTGCAGCAGACTGCCGCGGGGGAAGTTCGGAGCCAGCAAACCCCGGTCGCAGCGAACGAAAATCCGTAACGTCTGGCGAAACCTGCGTTGCCGGTTTGCTCTTTCTTGCCCATTCCTGATACACAATTGGGGTAAGCCTTTCAGAATCAGAGTTTCAAGGTTCCAAAGTTTCAACGTTTCCGGGCAGCTAGGGGTGTGCCGGTTTCGCGCTCACATACCGTCGCGGAAACTTTGAGACGCTGAAACATTGAAACCTTTTCCCCTGGGGAGCGCGAATGAAACTGAAGTCCGTGTGGGGCCTGTCGGTTGCCGCTGTATCAATCGGGGCTATGCTTAGCTGCTCAAGCTCAAACCCGGGTGGTGCCACGGGCACGGGCTTTATTTGGATTGCGACTGAAGGCGACCAGCAGGTCAGGGCATTCAACATCAACCTGAGCAACGGTTCCATTGGTCAAGTGGGCAACAGCCAGCCCACCGGAGTTTCGCCGGTCGCCATGGCGCTTTCGCCGGATGGCACGGCTCTTTTTGTCGCCAATAGTTCTGACGGTTCGATTACCAGTTATTCGGTAGGGAGCGACGGCTCGCTCGGCGCTGGACATACAACCAATACTGCGACCTCATGTACCCTGCCTCCGCCTCCATGCCCAGGCGCGCCGCCTCCGCCGACGTGCGGCGCACTGCCAGTTTCGCTCGCCATAGATCCAGCCGGAAAATTTCTGTTCGTCGCTGCTCAGGGAACCTTCGACCAGTGTGACCCGACTGCGGGTAACAGTTCCAGCGGCGGAATTTCTACTTACGCAATCAGCGGCAGCAATTTGACGTTCAACAGCGCGGTCCAGACTGAGGCACCTACGGACCTTACGGGGACAGGTCCATCGGCGGTGCGCACATCCCCCACCGGAAACTTTTTATACGTGGCGAATCAGTTCAGCAATACGATTCAAGCCTTCTCTTACGATGCCTCGAACGGGGCGCTGTTGCCACTAAACACATACGCAAGTGGCAGCAATCCATCGGACTTGGCGTTCTCGCGATGCGCTGGGACCACTCAGGGCACAGCCAGCTGTCCTGCTGCCGACGGCAACAATTTATTCGTAACCAATTCCGGTTCTAACAACGTCAGCATATTTACGGCTTGCATTCAGCCTTCCACCACCTGCGGCGCACAAGGCGCCGCTCCGGACGGCAGTCTGGTCCAGCTTTCAACCTCGCCGGTGGCGGCAGGAAATTCACCGGTTGCCATCTTTGTGCATCCGCTCCTGGGTTTCGTTTATGCGGTGAATTCGAAAAGCAACAACGTTACGCAGTACCGGTATGGTTCGGCCACGGGTGCCCTGACGACCCTCACCCCCGCTTCGGTTAACGCCGGGGCTAACCCGCTCGGAGGAGGAGTGACGTCCGACGGCAGCTACGTTTTCATTTCCAATAACAACGGCTCGACCATGTCCGTATTTAGCGTCGGGCCTGGCGGCAAGCTGGCGCCTGCAACCGCTTCTACGGTCACACTTGCCGGCCAGCCCGCGGCGATTCTCGTCAGGTGACAGTGACAAAAGTTTCAAGCCTGCGAGGCAACGCCGTCCTTTTTGCTATGGTTTTCAGCATGAGTGTCCCCACGCTTGCGCAGCAGAAAACCCCGCGAACAGATGTCAAATCAACCGACCACTTGAGTGCGCGCACTGCCATTACCGATCCCAAACAGATCACCGCCAAACCAGACGCTGACGTTGAGCAGGGCGAGGAGAGCCTCTCGTTGCAGCGGCTGTACATGACCCGACAGGTCGGCGGCACGGCGTGGTCGCCGGACGGCAAGACCATAGTCTTCGTCTCAAATATTACCGGCCGCAACAATTTGTGGCTTGTGCCGTCCGAAGGCGGATGGCCCACGCAGCTCACCGTCAGTGACCAGAGGCAATCTCACCCAACGTGGTCACCGGATGGCAAGTGGATCGCCTATCAATCCGACTACGACGGCGATGAGCAATGGGACATCTTTTTTGTCTCGCCTAAGACCGGGCAGGTCGTAAACGTAACCAAAACGCGGGAGATAGCGGAAGAAAATCCGGTCTGGTCTCCGAACGGTCGATTTTTGGCTTACATGGTTAGGCCGAAGACATCGTCATCGTACGAAATTGACGTGTTCGACACATTGATGCGCGAGACGAAACATGTCACCACGAATACGCCTGCGGACAAGCTGAACACCAACCCGATCTGGTCGAAAGACGGGAAGTTCATCGTCTACACGCAGGAAGAAGCGAAAGGCACCAATTCGAATATTTTCATTGCTGATGCGGCGAACGGCCAGAGCACGCTGCTGACGCCGCACGAGGGCGAGAAGCTGTACGAGGCGAATGATATTTCGCCTGACGGAAAAAAACTGCTGATCACGTCTGAGGCCGGTAACGATTTCCAAAACGTGGGATTGCTGGATGTAGCGTCAAAGCAAATTCATTGGCTTACCAAGGAAAAGTGGGAAGTTCAGGGGGAACACTTTTCCCCTGATGGCAAATCCGTCACCTGGACCGCAAACGTGGATGGTGATATTAACGCCTACATCCAGGATTTGTTAACGAGCAAGACAACTCAGATTCAACTTCCTGAAGGCGTAAATTCCTTCGGCGGCGCAGAAACGGCTTTCTCTCATGACGGATCAAGGCTGCTCTGCTATCACAATGGCCCGAGCTCGCCGAATGATGTCTGGGTTTATCAACTTGCGACCGGCAAATCGACGCAGGTCACGCATGCGCTGATGGCGGGCGTTCCCGCCAGCCACATGGTCGAGCCGTTTCTGGTGCACTATCCCAGCCGCGACGGCAAGCACACAATTTCGGCATGGGTGTACGTCACCCGCAACATGCAGAGGAATGGGCAGAACGCCGCCATCGTTTACATTCACGGTGGCCCGGCATCACAGACAGTGAATTCCTTCAACCGCTTCATTCAGCACATCGTCAATCAGGGATACATGGTGATCGCGCCGAATTACCGCGGATCGACTGGGTACGGAAAAGAGTTTCAGAATGCGAACCTCTTCGACATGGGCGGAGGCGATCTGCAGGACGTTCTGGCAGCGACTGATTTCCTGATGGCGACCGGCTATCCCGACAAAAAGAAGCTGATCGTGATGGGCAGCAGCTATGGGGGCTATCTCTCCATGATGGCCGTCACCAAAGCGCCGGATTTATGGGCCGCGGGCGTGCCGATTGTGCCGTTCGTCAACTGGTTCACGGAAATCGAGAATGAAGACCCCATCCTCCAGCAGTCGGATCTGGCAACGATGGGTGATCCGAAAACGAAGCCCGACTTTTTCCGCGAGCGCTCGCCGTTCTTCTTTGTCGACCAGATTAAAGCGCCGCTGCTGTTACTCGCCGGAGGGCATGATCCGCGCTGCCCCAAAGAAGAAACTATTCAGGTTGTTGATGAGATCAAGAAGCGCGGCGGCGTGGCGGACTACAAAATCTACGAAGATGAGGGCCACGGATTCTCGCGAGTAGAAAATCAGATTGACGCGTACCAACGCGTGGCTAATTTTTTGAAGGCCCACGTGCCGCCGGCCGATTGCGGCTGCAAGCTGGAGTAGTTAGCGCGCCTTCTCAATTGCCTGAATCAACCCAGGAATGGTGTATTCCTCTGCCTCAATGTGAACCGGCAGCCCGGCTTCGTGCAGCGTCGCAGACGTGATCGGGCCAATCGAAGCAAACTTGATGCCTTTAAGGCCGGTGTGGGCCGGGAGCCTTCGGCCGCCAATCATTTGCACAAAATTCCGCACCGTGGACGAACTGGTGAAGCACACCACATCTGGCCGCTGCTCTGGGTTCCCGATCAGCGCTTGTAAATTCATTTTCGACTCAACCGGCACAACGGTTTCGTAGGCCACAACCACGTATACGCTCCCTCCCGCCTTGCGCAACTCGCGCGGGATCACGTCGCGCGCGACTTTGGCGCGGACCAGCAGGACGCGCTTCCCTTTTACTTTTCCGCGCAGGCTTTCTACTACTGATTCGGCCACATAGTGTTCCGGAACGAGGGTGACTTTCATTCCCAGCTTCTCGACGGCATCCCGCGTGGCCGGCCCGATGGCGGCAATTTGCAGATGCTTGAGGCTCTCCACCCTGATGTCCAAATCTTTCATGCGCGCAGCCAACGCATCTACGCCATTGACGCTGGTCAGGATAAGCCAGTCGTATACGGCAAATTGCTTAATGGCGGCGTCGAGCTGAGCGTAGGATCGTGGGGGGCGAATTTGAATGAAGGGAACCTCGATTACGTCGGCGCCCAGCCTTTCCAGCCCTGCCGACAGCGCACTCGCCTGATGCCGTGCACGTCCCACCAGCACACGCAAGCCGGAGAGCGGCTTGCTGTTTCGGACCAGAGCTTTCATTTCGTGCCCAGCCCTGACGCTCGCATCAACTCAGCTACGCCGGAGACCGCGGAGTCCGGACTTGCGCCGAGCGCCTGAATGACGTTTTCCTGTTCAAGTTTGGTGCGGTTCTGGCTTAGCTTGAATTTCGGCTCAATACGAGCGACTGGGATTTCAAACGCGACGATGTGGTTCAACATGCGGCTTCTGTATTGATCCTCAAACGAGTTCCACTGTCCGAGGTAGGAAGTATCGAACTGCGTGATCAACTCAGTCAGCACCTGATGTTTGTCTCTGTCGCCGGCGAGAATCTGCCCGCGGCCATAAGCATGAACGGTGGCATAGTTCCATGTGGGGACACTTTCTCGGATCTCATACAGTGACGGCGAGATATACGCGTGTGGCCCCTGAAAGATGACCAGTGATTCCTGCTGCTCGAGTAGCTTCCAATGCGGATTGGCCTTGGCAACATGCGCCCGCAGCGTTACTTTTCCGGCAGCTTCGACGATTACAACTGGAAGATGCGTCGCAAAAGGAGTCTGTTCGCTATTCGAAACCAAGATCACGAAGGGATTCGCGCGCATGAAGGCCACAGCGACGGTCGTATCTTCTACGCGGTTGAATTCGGGGATGTACATTTCCTGGCCTGCTACGGCTGCTCGGGTTGTGGCGCGCTCTGAGCATAAACCAGGTCGAGTATCGCACCTCCGCCGTTTTTCAGCAGACGGCTGCCAACCAGTTCCCCGAGCGCGGTCGCATCGACGCCTTCAGCTGAGTCCCGCAGCACGGATTTGCCGTCGGGACTGGCGACAATAGCCTGCAAGAGCAGCTTGCCTCCTGACGACTTTGCGCTGGCGCCGATCGGCACCTGGCAGCCTCCGCCCATTTTTCGCAGGAGGGCGCGCTCACAATCGATCTCCGCGCGCGTACCCGTGTCGTCCATGAAAGACAGGGCATCACGCACAGCCAAATCGCCTGCGCGAATTTCAATCCCCAGCGCCCCCTGCCCCGCGGCAGGACACATCACGTCGACCGGAAGAATTCGCTTGATTGCGTCCGACCGGCCCAGCCGTTTTAATCCCGCCGCGGCCAGAATAATGGCATCGTACTCGCCAGATTCGAGCTTCCGCAGGCGTGTATCAACATTGCCGCGCAACGGGTAGACGTACAGGTCTGCCCGCAACGACCGCAGCTGCGCTTCGCGTCGCAAACTACTCGTACCGATTCGCCCGCCAGACGGCAACTCCTCCAGGGACGAGTACTTCATCGAGCACAAGGCATCACGCGGATCCTCGCGTACGGGCACGGCTGTGATTTCGAACTCCGGAGAAATGTCCGTCGGCAGATCCTTCAGGCTATGCACCGCAAGATCAATCCGGTTGTCGGCCAAAGCCTCTTCAATCTCTTTGGTAAACATTCCCTTCGCGCCTACTTTGGCAAGCGCCACGTCGGTAATCTTGTCACCGGTGGTATGAATGATCTCGATCGCAACTTCGTGGCCGCGCTCCCGCAGCTGAGAGGCGATGTGATTAGCCTGCCAGAGCGCAAGTTGTGACCCGCGCGAGCCGATGGTCAGCTGCAACCGTCAGCTCCCCTGCCCGGAGTTGGAGTCATCATCCGACGGTTCGTTACCTTCGCTACTCTCACCTATTGCTGCAGCTTTTGCCTGCAAATCAAAGATTTTACGGAACGATTCGATGAGTGTAGTGATCTCGGGGCTCGCTGCGGCAGTTTTCAGGCTGCGAATCGGTGTATGCAGAATTTTGTTCACGATCCCGCGACTCAACGCTTCGATGGCTTGTTCCTGATCTACCGTAAGTTGCCCTAACCGGCCGCGAACCCGATCAAGTTCAGCCTGGCGGATGGTCTCGAACTGATCCTGAAGGGAGATAATCGTGGGTTTCAAGTGCAGTGTATGCAGTCGTGCCTGGAAACGCTCTACTTCGGACTCGACAATTTTTTCCGCGCGTTCGGCCTCTTGATGGCGGCTTGCAACGTGCGAGCCCACGGCCTCCTGCAAGTCGTCAATGTCATAGACAAAAATGCCGTCGAGCTTGTTCATCTCCGGATCAACATCGCGCGGAACCGCGATGTCGATGAAGAACATGGGGCGGTTACGACGGCGGCTGAGAAACAGTTCCCCATGCTCGCGCCGGAAGATGGCGACCGGCGATCCGGTTGAAGTAATCACGATGTCTGCCTGCTCGCACTGTCGGTGGAGGTCATCAAAGCGAACAGCGCTGCCGCCGAACTTTTCTGCCAGGACCTGAGCGCGATCGTATGTTCGATTGGCGACGAAGATCGGTCCCGCACCCTTGGCGAGTAAATGCCGGGCCGCGAGTTCTGACATCTTGCCAGCGCCCACCAGGCATACCTGTTTGCCGTCAAGCGAGCCGAAGATCTTGCTCGCGAGTTCTACCGCAACTGAAGCAACGGAAACCGAGGAGGACCCGACCGCAGTCTCAGTCCGAACGCGTTTTGCCACGGCAAATGCCCGGGTAAGCAAAAGGTCAAGATGTGACTGCACTGCCCCGGCCGCCCGTGCGGTCGCGTAAGCTTCTTTCACTTGTCCCAGGATTTGCGGCTCGCCAACCACCATCGAGTCTAAGCTTGCCGCGACGCGGAAAACGTGGCGCACCGCTTCGCCACCGCGATATTCGTATAAATGGGACTCATAGGTTTGTGGCTCGGCACGAAAATATTGCGCGAGAAAGCCCCGCAAATCTGTGCTGCCGTTTTTGGTTTGCGCAAGGATTTCGACCCGATTACAGGTACTCAGAATCAGACCTTCGCTGACGCCGGGAAGTAACAATAGCTGCTGCAGAGCCTCAGGAAGCTTCCGTTCCGGAATGGCAAGTAGCTCGCGGACTTCAACAGGCGCCGTCTTGTGGTTCACGCCGAGCAGTTGAAAGTTCATGGCCTCGCCAGTTGGTGCACCGCGCTGAAGTAGTTCGCCGCCCATGCGACGATTGCCATAGCGAACGTACCGGCCGCCAGTAAAGCCGCACGGCGCCCCCGCCATCCGGCGCTCCACCGCGTATAAAGCAGAATCAGGTAAACCGCCCAGGTAATCAATGAAAAGAAAATTTTCGGATCGCGAAAATCGACGGTGCCAAAATTTGCTTGTGCAATGACCAAGCCCGCCAGCAAGCCGCCCGTCATAAATGGGAACCCGAACAGAAGCGACCTGAACCCGATGTCATCCGTCACCTGCAACGCTGGTAGCCGCGACAGCAGTCCGCCCGGCCTTTTTGCCTTCAGTGCGCGCTCTTGGAGCAGATAAATGAGGCTGGCGGCGAAGCTGAGCACCAGGGCCGCATATCCCGCGAAAATCAGCGAAATGTGGGCAATAAGCCAGCCCTGGCGCGCCGTGGCCGAGGCCAGCACGAATGGCTCCTGGCGCGTTGCGCCTATGAAAGTCAGAAAGAAAACAAGCGGGAATACGATGATCCCTGGCGACGTGGTCTTGTAGACCATATAGACCACCAAAAAGACCACCATGATCAAAAAGCCGAGAACCGACGCCCCAACTGAAAGCGATGCCAGGCTCAGCTCGCCGGATTGCCGGATGGCCTCAACAATCGCTACAAAATGAAACACCATGCCGAGGTATGCGGCGTGTAAAGCTAAGCGATTGAGTAGCTCTTTTGTACGGGTAAGCGCGACCAGGACATACACGAGCCCGAGCGCGTACAAAGCCAAAGCGACCCGCAACCAGATAATGGACATGTGGAAAAATTGGAGGCGGCTTTAATCCGCCTGTTTTGGCCATTATAGCGGCTCCAGCCGCGATTTTTTCTATTCTGCCCGACCGTGCGCTTCCAGCTCTTTTCTAGCGGCCCACCAGCTATTCGCGATTATGCACAAAGCGAGCACCGCCAGCACCGCCCCGCTGGTGCGATCAAGACGCGGGAAGAGTAGCAAAGACGTAAGTATCGCGAGGCCTGCTACAACGTTGCCGCCGAAAAGCCTAAACATTGGTTTGGGAGCATCCTTACGCCGGCGAAGTATTGGCAGCGCAGCGCAGACCGACCCGTAATAGAACAGGCGCGACATGGCAGAGATAGCAACGTTCCACTCAAAGCTTCCGATCAGCGAGAACAGCCAGAGTGCCGCTGCAAAGATAATTATGGCGATGTGTGGCGTTCGAAACCTGAGATGTACTGCGCTAAGTACCGGCGGGAGATCTCCATTCTCCGACTGCGCGAACAAAATTCTCGGAAAGCCCAGAATATTTGCACTCAAATAGCCGTAGCAGGCAATCAGTACGCCAATGCTTACCACCCGGGCGCTCCACACTCCGAACATCAATTGTGCTGCCGCGGCCATCGGCCGGTCGGTAGTCGAGGCTTGCGGTAACACCGAAAGGATTGCCAATTGGGTCATGGTGTAAACCAGAGTGCAAACCGACAGGGCCGTGAATAGGGCGAACGGGTAATCCCGTCGCGGGTCTTTGGCTTCACCTCCGACCATGAGAGCGGTTTCGTAGCCACCAAAAGCAAACATCAGCAACAAAATTGCCCGCAACCAGCTCTTTCCTGATCCAGAAGGCAACGAAACCATCAGCGGTTGGTGATGAATTACAAGGAACAGCAGGGCTGCGATCACGAACATTGCCAACGTAAGAAGCTTTGCAGCCGTAAACACATTGCTTTGGGCGGTGCCGTGGCGAACTCCAACGTAGTTCACTGCCGCGAGAATACCGAGCAGCAGAGTCAATATGAGCACTCTTGGAAGAGGATTCTTGGCTGGCGACCAGAATTCCGCGCAATAGATCACAAATAAGTTGGCATTGGCTGCAGCTGCTGTGAGCCGTGCCAGCCACCCTGTCCACGCAATGGCGATGCCGAAGGTACGCCCAAAAGCGTAACGGGTGTAAAGATACACTCCGCCACTACGGTCAAAGCGCGAGGCGACTTCCGCAAAGCATGCCATTATCAGCCCGGTTGCGGCGGCCGCGAATATCCATGCAAACGGGCTCGCTTTGCCCACCAGGGCAGAGATGACGGAAGGCAATCCGAAAATGCCACTCCCGATGATGCAATTGATCGTCAGTGCCGCCAGGCTCCAGCGGCCAATTGCGCGCACCAGCCCTGGCTGAGCTGTCGTAAGTTGTCTCGCCTCTGGCGCGGGTTCAGGCACCGCAGGTTTGTATCACAAATCCTTCGGCGGGAATAACAATGCTCAATTTTGGTAAGCCGCTCTGCTTTTCCGCAGCTTTCGATCCGGGAACAGGCAACGATCTGATGTTTAAAGAATCAAAGTTCAGCGCGCATAGACCGTTTGTGCCGCCGTTTGCCTCATGAATGAAACTCTTGGTGATTACGGTCTGCGCCGAAGACGCCTCAGGCTGACTGCAATTGTCGGTACTATCCTGCTATTGGCGTTACTGGCGGGAGTCGTGCTCCTCCATCATTTCTGGCCCTTTGCTGAAGCCGCAGTGCGCTCCAATCTGTCGGAGGCCTTTTCGGCAAATGTCCGCTTCGGCAGCTTTCACGAGAAATACTTCCCCCCCGGATGCGTTGCCGAAAATGTGGTTTTTCAGCGCGATGACGACGGCGCACCCTTGGCCCAGATTCGGCGCTTGACCATTACCAGCGGGCTGGGTGCCCTGTTGCGGCATCACGTCAGCCTTTTCCGCGCCGAAGGCATGCACGTAACGGTTGCAACTAAGAGCCTCGGACAAAATCAGCTGCGCAAACAAACCACCATCGACAAGTTTGTGGCTGACGACGCCGAGCTTGAAATCCCCCGAAAGGATTCGTTGGCCCTAAGGTTCGTGTTTCACAGCTTCTCGCTGAACAATCTTAATGGACAGGGCGTGACCAAATTTGCGGCCGTCTTCGATAATCCACTGCCTCGGGGAGCAATTTCAACTACCGGTCAGTTCGGCCCCTGGAATAAGTCCGACCCGGCTGCAACCGCAGTCTTGGGAAAGTACAAGTTTGAAAATGCTGATTTGTCCGTCTTCAAATCGATTGCCGGCACTCTTTCTTCCGATGGGAATTTTGGGGGCACCTTCAAGCACATGATGGTCGAGGGCGATACTCGAATACCGAGCTTTGTCGTCGCCAGTACTGGGCACGGAGTTCCTCTGGACTCTCATTTCAGCGCTGTTGTAAATGCATTAAACGGAGACGTCACCTTGCAGCGGGTTGCAGCACAGTTCGGGAAAGACATCATCAATGCCAAAGGCAGCATCGCACGACGTGAAGACGGTAAACGCTCAGCCATCCTGGACTTGGCTTGCGATCGGGGCCGCGTGGAAGATACGTTTTATCCGTTCATCCATAGCCCAAAGTCCCCGCTTGCAGGTGAAATCGCATTTCAGATGCACGTAGTGGTGCCCTCAGGCCATGAGCCCTTTCTGAAAAAGCTGCAAGCGGACAGCAAGTTCAAAATCCACAACGCCCGTTTTACGAACCGTGACTTGGAAACCCGCGTCAGCCTGGTCGCATCCCCACATGATCACGATGAAACTGACACTCTCGCCAATTTCCAGGGAGAGGTCAAACTGAACCACGGGATTGCACACTTCACGAATCTCTCAGTCCACGACGACGGCGCTGCCGCGTTGCTCAGCGGTAGTTACGATTTAACCGATCAGAAGGTCAATCTGCACGGGAAGCTCAAGACCGAAGCATCCCTGGCGAAGACTACACACGGAATAAAGGCGGTCTTCGCAAAGGCTATTGAGCCCTTCTTCAAGAAGAAGCCCCACGAAACGGTGGTCCCCGTACACGTCGGCGGAACCTACAGTCACCCCAACTTCGGATTGGACATGGGTTCGTAGCCGTTCCCGCTCGCGAATGGGCGTCATCGTCCTAAGCCTGCATTCCGACACAAAGCACCCGTTGTGCTACGATTTTCTTTTAGCCGTTGACTCCGGAGGAATCCTTGAAAATCATTTACTCTGCCTTGGTCTGCCTGTTGCTTGCAGGCTTTGTTTTCGGCCAGGCCAACTCCCAACCTGTAATTACCAGCCCTAACGCGGTTCAGGAACTGACGCCTTCAAGCGACAATTCCAGCATCTCTCCGGATACTCCGGTCATTACTGTTCAGGGTGTATGCGACAAGGCAAGCGGTTCGACGGACTGCAAGACGGTCGTCACCCGCGCCGAGTGGGAACGGCTTGTGAACGCGCTCCAACCTAACATGCCGAAACCGGCCCAAAAACAGTTGGCTTCGCGTTATGTCCAGGCCATTGTTCTGGCCGACAAAGCGCATCAGATGGGCCTGGATAAAGGACCGGAATTTGATGAGCAGCTGTACCTTGCGCGCTTGCAGCTCCTGGCCCGTATGGCGGGCGAGCATATTCAAAAAGACTCGGCCAAAGTTTCTGACGCGGATATCGAAAACTATTACCGCCAGCACAGCGGCGACTTCAAGACCATCAGCTACGACAAGATCTATGTTCCTAAGCAGAAGCAAGGAACCACCCCCGCCACTGCCACTGGCCCTGACGCCGAAAAGAAGCGCCAGGCCGCCGAAGCAGAAATGAAAGCCGAAGCCGACAAATTACGCGCACGCGCCGTTGCTGGAGAGGATTTCACCAAACTGCAGCAGGAAGCCTACGACTCTGCCGGCATGAAGCTGACCGCCAGCAATACCCGTGTGGACAAGGTTAAGAAAAACGCCCTTCTGGCGAATGATGCGTCCATCTTTGATCTGCGAAAAGGTGAGGTTTCGCCTGTGATCACGGATCCCCAGGGATTCATGATTTACAAAGTGGAGGATGTTCAGGACCAGCCACTGGCCGACGTAAAGGAAGAAGTCTCACGGGCCGCGCAGCAGGAAAAACTGAAGAGTGCTTCAGAAGAAATACAGAAGACCGCCAACGAGAACACGAAGTATGACGACGCGTACTTCGCGGTGCCTGCAGCTCCCTCGCTGAGAAAGCCGGGCGAACCGGCGTCAAAGCCCCAAAACGTACCGCCTGCACCTGGACAGAAGTAAATGGGAAACGGACCACCGTCGATTGTGGTGACGGGAATATCGGGAAACCTGGGCCGGCGATTGCTGCCGCTGCTGGGCGGTTTCCGGGTAGTCGGGGTGGACTTCCGCCCGCCTGTGACCGACCAGCCACTCCAATTTGAGCAGATGGATCTCGGTGAAGAGGCTTCCTGCCTTCAGTTCATCCAGTTAATGCGCGAGGTGCGGCCGGTTGCGGTCCTACACCTGGCGTTTGTCTTGGATGCAGTCCGCACCGATGTTCTGGATCGCGATCGCATGTGGAAGATCAATGTGGCCGGCACAGCTCGGGTCATGGAAGCAATTACCGAAGCCAATCGCGACTGGCCGATGATCGAGAAATTTATTTTCCTGAGCAGCGTTTCGGCTTACGGGCCCAATCTCTCGAAGCTGGCCACCGAAGAGACGCCGCTGGCTGCACATACCTACGTTTATGGCGTGCACAAGATGGAAGCAGACCGCGTGGTACAGCAACGCGCGCCTGCACTCCGCGGATGCAGTGTCTACATACTGCGCCCACACATTTTTGCCGGGGCCAGTGTTGATAACTATTTCATGGAAGGCTTTCGCGGCATCCCTGGCGGGACAAGTGCGCGTGCAGCGAAACTGCGCGAGAAGGGCACCCGGCTTCCCTGCATGCTCCCATCTGGCAAACAATACCTCCAGAACCGGTTGCAATTCATCCATATCGACGATATTGCCCGAGTAATCGCATTCATTCTGAAAAAGACCGACCCCGAAGCACAGCGCCTCACCATCATGAACGTAGCCGGCCGGGGACAGCCTCTCACCTACGAAGAGTGCATTCAAATGGCACACGCAAAACTGGTGCGGGTGCCCTCGGAAAAGCTGTTCTCCCTGGTGTTGCTGTTTTTGTGGAAAATGAAAATTTCCACAATTCCGCCGGACATCGCACCTTACATGACTTCTGACAGCTTGATGGATACGCTCCGCCTGGCAGAGTTTCTCGGAGTCGAATACACGAATGTGATCCGTTACTCGACCGCGGAAGCATTCGCAGATTGCTTCAAGGCGGCCGCAAAGGAAAAGAAAGAAACGGCTATTAAAGCGTCCTCAGCGCCGACCACGATATAAACCGGCGATCCCGAAGGTGTAAGGCGTCCACGTGGCATCCGGAAATCCCGCCTGTCGCATTCGCTCCAGCATTTCGGTCGGGCTTGGAAACCGTTCGACCGAAGCCGGCAGGTAAGAGTAGGCGCCATTGTTGCCGGAGATAAGTTTGCCAATTCTCGGAAGTACCGACTTGAAATAGACGCTGTAAATCTTTCCACGCAAGCCGGGTGGATCACTGAATTCCAAAATTCCGCACTCGCCTCCCGGTCTGAGTACGCGGAAAATTTCCCGCAAGCCGGCATCGTAGTCCACAAGATTGCGGAATCCGAACGCGGACGTGACCAGATCGAAGCTATTGTCGGGAAAGGGCAGTTGCAGCGCATCGGCCTCTACCCAGTTCATCACCGGTCCGGCAGTCGACTTAGCCACTGCGAACTTCAGCATGGCATGAGAAAAGTCCCCGCCTATAATCTGCGCACGCGGCGCCTGTTTTCGAAGGGCAAAAGCCATGTCTCCCGTACCGCAACAAAGATCAAGAACACGTGTGTCCGGACGCGACAGAATCGAAGAGAAACTGCGGGCCGTGCGGCGCCACCATAATTTGTCCACGTTGGCCGATAACAGATGATTAAGCAGATCGTACTTTGGAGCGATGGAGGAAAACATCTCACGGACCGCACGAGCGGCTGACTCCGCGTCGGTTGCGCCTTCGGGAGTCGCACCCCTGACCCGGCTCTCACTTGTCTTCGTGGAATTCTCAAACACCAGATGCCCGCCTGATTTCATCCATGGCTGCCGAGATTGCGCTTTGGGGCACGTTCTTCACGATCTCAACTTTGCCAATCGCCTGCGGCAGCACAAAATTCACTACGCCACTTTCGGTCTTCTTGTCGGATTGAATCAATCGCAGAGCCTTGCTGGTCTGTACCGTTACGGAGGGTAGCCGACCCCAGGCATGAATCGCGCCACGAATTTGTTCGTAAACCGGTCGATCGCACATTCCGATCTCCAGCGAAATTCGCGCAGCGGCTTGCATTCCCCACGCCACCGCTTCCCCATGCAAGAATTGGCGATAACCAGTCGCCGCTTCAAGCGCGTGGCCAAGGGTGTGTCCAAGGTTGAGCACCCGCCGCAGGTCGCCTTCCTTTTCATCAGCCGAAACCACGCGTGCTTTTAAGCGTACTGATTCCGCAATGGCCCAGGTGGCGAGCTCTGAATCCTTTCGCAATGATTTGATTGAGGAGTTTTCCAAGCGGCCAAATAATTCGGCATTGCCGATAACACCCGCCTTCAGAGCCTCATACATTCCCGCCCGAAATTCACGTTCGGGCAGGGTCGCCAGCGTCTCTGGGTCAATGAGGACGAGCCTGGGCTGATAAAACGTGCCGATCAGGTTCTTACCTGTTCTCAGGTTGACGCCGGTCTTGCCTCCGATCGCAGCATCGAGCTGCGCCTGCACCGTTGTCGGAACCTGTACAAGCGTGACGCCTCGCATGTAAACCGAAGCCAGCATTCCGGCGACGTCGCCGACAACACCACCGCCGAAAGCCACCACCATCGCCTTGCGGTCGGCGCCCAGACGGAGCATTTCCTCCGCCAGCTTTTCCAGGGTTGAGAGACGCTTGGACCGTTCGCCATCGTTCATTTCGATGAAGTGCAGCAGGAAGCCAGTCTTCTGTAGCGAGGTTGCAAGGACTTTTCCCCAGCGTCGGCGTACCGGCGGCACAGTGACAACAAATGCATCCCTTACACTTCCCAAGAGTTCTCTTAAGATTGCACCCGAATGAGTCAAGGAGCCCGGCTCGATAAGAACTTCGTAAGTTGATGAGGGAGTGTTTACCGGGATGCGAATCATTCGGAGATCATCATAACAAGTAGCTAGACAAGGGATATCGGATCGGCCAATTGGCAGTTCACGAGAACTACGTGCCCTATAGACCGGAACGATTCTGGTACGCTTTCGTTTGGCCTTGCTCGCCGTGAAAAAACTACTTCTTATCGTGATCGCAGTACCGGTGCTGACAGGCCTGGGCTGGTGGTACTTTCATCAGCGATCCATTCCAGCATTCGATCCCGCCTATCACGAATACGCGTACATTTCGAATGGAAAAAGCAACACGGTTTCGGTTGTCGATCTGCGTACTTTCCGGCTCATGCGAACGCTCCGGGTGGGCAACGCGCCCAGCGGCATAACGGTCAATGGCCGGAGAAACGAAGTTTACGTGGCCAACTCAGGATCGGCCAACGTGAGCGTGATTGATGCCGAGCGCAATGCCGTGGTCGCGACTATTGGCGTGCACGGCGTTCCCTATTTCGTCGATGTGTCCGCCGATGGGAAACGTGCATATGTGGCGAACTCCGGATCAGCAAATGTGTCGGTCATTGATCTTGATCAGCGGAGGGTGCTTTCGACTATTCGTGTAGGAAATTCACCTGGGATGGCGCGGGTGTCCCCGGACGGCAATACTGTCGTGGTCAGCAATCGGGAGAGCGACTCCATATCGCTGATTGATACGCAGGCGCTGGCTGTCAAGAGCACAATTTCTCTCTGTCATCAGCCCACCGATATCGCTATTCTTCCTGACAGCAGCAAAGCATTCATCGCTTGTTCCGGTTCTGCGCAGGTGGCGTCAATCGATTTAAAAAACGACAAACTCCTCACGCTCCTCGATGTCGGCAAAACGCCTGTCAATCTTGCGCTTAAGCCCGATGGTGGCGAATTGATTGTCTGCAACTTTGACTCAGACAGTGTCTCAATCATTGAAACCTCGACCGATGAAGTCAGCGGAAGCTACCTGATTGGAACTCATCCGGCACGCGCCGTAGTTTCAAACGACAACTCGCGTTTGTACGTCAGCAACTTCGGCTCGAATTCCATTGCGGTTTATGACATTGACATAGGAAAGATCGTGGCTACTCTCCCTGTCGGATCGCAGCCGGATGCTCTGGCGCTTTCGGCCAGCCAAAATTACTTGCTGGTGCTCGATTCGAAGTCAGGCGATGTAACCGTTATCCAAAAGCGAAAGCCGCGCAAGCTTGAGCCCGGAGAATACGGTTTATTGACGATGATTCCAGCTGGCGAGCAACCGAACAACGTTGCGGTCAAGTCGTTTATGCTGCCGGTTTCCAAATGAAGGACGGGTCCGAAAGAAAGAGGTGCCTTATGCGTTGGAGCCGCAGCACTTCTTATATTTCTTGCCGGAGCCGCAGGGGCAAGGATCGTTGCGTCCGACTTTGGCGCTGCCGCGAATGACTTGCTGCACGGGTTGACGTTCACCTGCTCCTGCCATACGGGCCTGTTCGAGCTCGCGCCTTTTGCGCCGCTGAAAGGCTTCTTCAAGATCGTCCATGGAGGTTGACACATTGCGTGGACGATGTCCGTTGCCATCGTTTCCCGTGGGCAGGCCGGTGGGTACAATCTGATTTTGATCGGGCGGGGCAGACCCAGGTCCAACTCCGCCTCCGCTGCCACGCTCAATAATCTGCATAAGGTACAAGTAGCGCGTCGTGTCTTCCTGGAAGCGCTGCATCATGGCTTCGAACATGTCGAAGGATTCGCGCTTGTACTCGACCAACGGATCTTTCTGCCCGTAACCGCGCAGACCGATGCCCTCTTTCAGGTGGTCCATGTTCAGCAGGTGGTCTTTCCATTGCTGGTCGAGCACGCTCAACATGATCATGCGCTCGTGATAACGCATTGCATCGGGACCAATAAGTTTTTCTTTTGCTTCGTAACGCTGCTTCAGTCTTTCGAAAATTGCGTCGCCGAGTTCCTGTCGATTCAATGTGTCAGGAGTCACGCCTTCGGCAAGAATATCCACGCCGAAACGCGTAAAGATGGCGTCCTTCAACCCCTTCGTGTCCCACTGGCCCGGGTGGGCCTTCTCCGGTGCATATTGTTCGAGCAGATCGGTCAGAATCCCGGCCACGTAATCTTCCAGAATGAGATCTTTCTGGTCCACACCTTCAAGCAGGCGCCGGCGCAGGCCGTACACCGCCTCGCGCTGCTTGTTCATCACGTCGTCGTATTCGAGAAGATGTTTGCGGGCTTCAAAGTGCTGCGCTTCGACGGCCTCTTGCGCTTTCTCGATACGGCGACTGATAAGCTTCGACTCAATCGGAACGCCTTCTTCCATCCCGAGCCGTTGAAGAAGCGTGGAAACCCACTCCTTGGCGAAGATGCGCATCAGGTCATCTTCGAGAGAAAGGTAGAACCGCGAAGCTCCGGGGTCGCCCTGTCGGCCGGCGCGTCCGCGAAGCTGATTGTCAATTCGCCGGGCTTCGTGACGTTCTGTTCCAAGAATAAACAGGCCTCCGGCAGAGATCACGTCATCGTGATCTTTGTCGGTCTGCGACTTGTGGCGGTTCAGCGTCTCTTCCCAAACATCGGTGGGCACCGCATATTCGTTGCCCGCGTAGTACCAGACCGTGCTGGTGGTTTCGTCCACGTTGGTACGGATCTCGCCTTGCGCGGCACGCAGTTGCTGAGCAGTCCCCTTCTTAACGCATTCCTGTTTGGCGGTGAATTCTGGGTTGCCCCCCAGCAGAATGTCAGTTCCGCGGCCCGCCATGTTGGTCGCGATCGTCACCATCCCCTTGCGGCCGGCCTGGGCGACGATTTCCGCTTCCTTCTCGTGCTGCTTGGCATTCAAGACGTAATGCTTGATTCCCTTCTTCTTCAGCAGGTCGGACAGGCGTTCTGATTTTTCAATCGAAGTAGTGCCAACCAGTACGGGCTGGCCCGCTTCGTTGAGCTTTTGAATCTCATCCGCCGCGGCGAAATATTTTTCTTTTTCGGTGCGATATACAAGATCAGGGTTTTCCACCCGACGCAGGGGACGATTCGTCGGGATGACGGTTACATCCAGGCTGTAGATTTTGCCGAACTCCGTGGCTTCGGTTTCGGCCGTACCGGTCATTCCCCCAAGTTTCTTGTACATGCGGAAATAATTCTGGAAGGTGATGGTGGCGAGCGTCTGGTTCTCGCGCTCGATCTTGACGCCTTCTTTGGCTTCTACGGCTTGATGTAGACCATCGGACCAGCGACGTCCCGGCATCAAGCGCCCGGTGAATTCATCAACGATAATGACTTCGCCCTCTTTGACTACGTACTCGACGTCGCGGTGGTAAAGCGAATGCGCCTTGATCGCGGTCTCGACGTGATGTTTCAAGTCCCAGTTTTCAGGATCAGCAATGTTGCCGATCCCCAGCAAACCCTCGACTTTTTCCCAGCCCTCATCGGTAACAGTGGCGTTGCGCCGCTTTTCATCCACTACGAAATCGCCAGTCATCTGCGCAGGCTCACCCGGAGGTCCGGGAATTTCCTCTCCCTTTTCGAGCCGTGGAATAATCCGGTCCACGCGTGCGTACTTGTCGGTGGACTCTTCGCTCGCGCCGGAAATGATCAGGGGGGTGCGGGCCTCGTCGATCAGGATCGAGTCAACTTCGTCAACGATGGCGAAGTTGTGGCCGCGCTGCACGCAGTCCTTTAGATCGAACTTCATGTTGTCGCGCAGGTAGTCGAACCCGAACTCGTTGTTAGTGCCGTAGGTAACATCCGCTGCGTAAGCCTCGCGACGTTCCTGATCGTCCAGGTCGTGCACGATCACCCCGACGGTGAGGCCCAGAAAGCGGTAAAGCTGTCCCATCCACTCAGAGTCGCGTTTGGCCAGGTAATCATTAACCGTGACTACGTGAACACCACGACCGCTGAGCGCATTGAGATATACCGGAAGAGTGGCAACCAGCGTTTTGCCTTCGCCGGTTTTCATTTCGGAGATCGTGCCGCTGTGCAGTACCATGCCGCCGATCAACTGCACGTCGAAATGGCGCATGCTGAGGACGCGGCGCCCGGCCTCGCGTACTACGGCAAAGGCTTCCTCCAGAATCTCGTCCAACACTTCGTTCGTAGCTTCCAGGCGCTGCTTGTCCAACTCGCGCTGGCGATCGAGATCGGCTTCGGCTTCATCGGCAATTTTGCAGACACGATCCTGAATTTTCTTGCGGAATTCGTCGGTCTTGGCACGCAACTCTTCGTCCGAGAGCTTCTGCATCTCGGGTTCGAGCGCATTGATCGCTGCCACACGCGGCAGCAGGCGCTTGACTTCGCGCTCATTTCTCGTGCCAAAAACCTTGCCTAAAAGCGTATTGATCAAGTCTGGAAGTCCTTCGGAGGGCGCACGCCCGCTGTCTAGAAGCCTAGCATATTAGATGCGGACGGAAGCCGTAAGTCGCGGGCGAGGAACCTCGGCCGTGAGTTGTAATCCACGCTGCGAATTTCGTTTTCGTGTATATTCCGCTCCAATGCCCACCTTTTACCACCGTTTCGTTGAGTGCTCAGAACGCTGGCCCCAGAATATCGCGGTTGAAATTCAGCGGCCGGAAAGTGTCGAAAGCCACTCCTATGCGGAATTGCGGCGCATGGCGGAGTCGTTTGCAGGCTGGCTGGTCACCAATAGTATGCCTCCTGGTGAAAGGGTAGCGATTCTCGCAGACAATCATCCCCGTTGGATTGCGGCTTACCTGGGAATTATCGCCGCCGGCGGCACGGCCGTGCCACTCGATACGGCATATCATGCTGATCAAGTTGCGAAGCTTCTGAAGGACAGCGGCACTTCGCTGCTGGTATGTGACGTAAAACATTGGGAGGTGGCGCGGGAAGCAGTAGAGGGATCGGAAATGCAGATCGTGCTGACTACGGCTGCACTGCATTCTGGAGGACAGCCGGAAGCCGATGTCCCCACAAATTCTGAGGTAGGGAACTCGCTACCTGCGACACCTCTGACCGACTTCGACCGGCTCTTTGCTCACACCCAATCGAATTTCACTCCCATCCCACGCGCGCCAGACGATCTCGCTTCCCTGCTCTACACCTCCGGCACCACCGCCGATCCTAAGGGCGTGATGCTGACCCACGCCAACCTGCTGGGCGAAGCGGAGGCGGTATTTGCATGGGCGCAACTCGGGCCAGACGACGCAATTCTTGGAGTGTTGCCGCTGTTTCACGTATTGTCGCAAATGGCCAACCTGCTGCTTCCGCTGGTTGCCGGCGCGCGCACGGTTTTTCTCTCGACGCTGAACACAACCGAACTACTGAAAGCTCTGCGCGAACGCAAAATTACTGCCTTCGCGGTTGTTCCCCAGTTTTTCTATCTCATTCACGACAGAATCTTCAAGGAGGTGTCGCAGAAGGGCGCCGCAACAAAAATGGCTTTTGGCCTGCTACGGAAGATCACGGCAATGTGTCGCCGGGGAGGCTTCAACCCTGGCGGAATTTTTTTCGGCAAGGTTCATGCGCTATTCGGGAAGCGAATGCGCTATCTCGTAACCGGCGGATCGCGTTTCGATCCGCAAATCGGACGCGACTTTTATTCTCTCGGCATTGACGTCTTGCAGGCTTACGGGCTGACTGAGACCACGGGCGGCGCATTCGTGAATGCCGTAAACGATCTCGTAATCGGATCGGTGGGCAAGCCTCTAAAAGGCGTGGAAGCGAAGATCATCGGTGCTCAAGCTTCGGATGATCAGGAGCCCGCGAGCGGCGAAATTCTAATCCGCGGTCCGATCATCATGAAGGGTTACTGGAACCGTCCGGAAGCGACTGCCGAGGTACTGAAGGACGGCTGGCTTTACACCGGCGATCTGGGTTACCTCGACTCTGACGCAAACCTGTTCATCACCGGCCGCAAGAAAGACGTAATCATTCTTTCGAATGGAAAAAATGTTTATCCGGAAGAGATTGAAGCGCATTACCTGCAGTCGCCGTTCGTAAAAGAAATTTGTGTGATGGGGTTGGAGGCTGGCGCGGGTACGGAAAAGCTATACGCCGTCATCGTTCCAGATTTTGAACTGCTTCGCCAACGCAAAGTTGTGAACGCGAAAGAGGTCATTCGTTTCGATGTGGAAGGGCTCTCGGCGAAGCTGGCCTCTACCAAGAGAATCAGCGGATACGAGATCTGGCAGCAAGACTTGCCGCGAACAACTACCCGCAAGCTGAAGCGATTCGAAATCCAGAAGATGGTGAAGGCGGGAAAGGGACAAACTGCTGAGGACGAAATTTCTTCTGAAAAACCGCTCACCCAGGAAGAGAAATCGTGGCTGGAGCGGCCGCAGGTCCAGCGGGCAATCAAAATTGTTCACGATTATGCGACCACGAGCCCTGACGGCATTCGCCCAGCGGACAATCTTGAGCTTGATCTTGGACTCGACTCCATGCGCCGCGTCGAGTTGCTGGTGGCGCTGGAGCAGGAGTTGGGCGGAGATGTCGAGGAGTCTCAACTTTCCACCATCTATACCGTTCGCGAACTGGTTGATGCGGTGCAGAACAGCGCGGCTTCGGGGAAAACGGCGGCGAACCCGCAAGTCGCCGCGTGGGGTACGGTGTTGCGCGAAGATCCCAGCAATCCGGCGGCATTGAGAATCACCAGTCCGCGGCCAGTAACCGATGGGCTGATTTTCATTGTGACCAGTCTTGCCGGACTCCTGTGGCGATTGCGTTCACGCATTGAAGTTGAAGGAATCGAAAACATTCCGCGAGAAGGCGCTTATCTGCTGTGTTCGAATCATCAGAGCTTCCTCGATCCTGTGATTCTGCTGGCGGTCTTGCCATTCCGAATTTTACGTCGACTGTTTGCGGTCGGCACCAGCGAAATCTTTACTCCTGGGTTCATGTCGATGGTGGCCCGCCTGGTCCGAGTGGTTGTGGTCGATCCTGACGCAAACTTGCTTCCTGCAATGCGAGCCGGAGCGTATGGTCTGCGCCATGACATGGGGCTGATCTTGTACCCCGAGGGCGAGCGCAGCATTGACGGCGCGCCCAAGGCATTCAAGAAGGGCGCAGCCATTCTTTCCATTCATCTTCAAGTTCCAATTGTTCCGATCGCGATCGAGGGCGCCTATGAGTCATGGCCGCGAGGCAAGCCGTTTCAGAGGTTTGCTCCCATCAAAGTAAAAATCGGTACGCCCATGAAGCCCCCTCCAGAATCCACAGCCTCGGAAGAGGCGTACGCCAGGTTCACAGCGGAGTTGAAGGAGAGAGTGGTAAGGATGTGGGAAGCGTTGCGCGGAGAGGGCAAAGCCAAAGCATCGGCTTAATTTTCCTGACAGCTGATGCGGATTGCTGACGGCTGGTTTGGGTCTCTACTTCGCCCTTGGGTGCGTCTGGTCGTACACACTCAGCAAATGCTTCATCGAGAGTTGGGTATAGCGCTGCGTAGTCGAGAGCCGTTCGTGACCCAGCATCTCTTGAATCGCCCGCAGGTCGGCGCCTTCTTCCAGCATGTGTGTTCCGAACGCGTGGCGCAGGGTGTGCGGATGGACGTCGGGAGACAAGCCTTTTGCAACTGCAATCTTTTTGATGATCCGGCC